>CAZDTG010000055.1:0-25817 GCA_964508005.1 uncultured Steroidobacteraceae bacterium | reverse complement strand
CACCGGAGCTTTGCGGCTCGACCAGGCCGAGCATGGCCTGGATGGCGACCGCGGCGTCGATCGCCTTGCCCCCCTTCCTGAGAATCTCCAGCCCCGCGTCCGCCGCGAGCGGGTTCGCGGCGACGACGACCGCGGGACCTTTCTGCGCTTCCGCTTTCGCGTGCCGGTGAAGGTGCAGGCCCGGCAAGCCCGGGAGCCCGGCCTGCGCGGGCACGGCAGCGAGCACCAGCCATGCGACAGCACTCAGGCACGCCAGGCGAAGTTTGAAGTTGCTCAAGATGTGTGGAAACCCGTGGGGACCTGCACGGAATCGGGAGGGACATCGGCCGCATCCACCGATGTGACCTTCGAGGCCGAGGACCCCGTCCAAAGCCAGCTCACGAATGTCCGCACCGCTTCTTCCTCACCACAGGCGAGCACTTCGACACGGCCGTCCGCGAGATTTCGCGCGTAACCCCGGATGGCAAGCTCCTGCGCGCGGCGCGCCGCGGTGGCCCGATAAAACACACCCTGCACCCGGCCCGCCACCACACACTTCTTACAGACCACACCGGCTCCCGGATGAGGGAAAAAATCCGCCTGACCGCACCCATAGTAGCCCGAGTCCCGCAATTTCTGCACGAAGACACTCGATTTGCAGACTGCGCAGGCGCCGCGGAGCGGCCCACACTGGCGGCAAGCGTCTCGCCAGGCAACCATGGAAGGAGTCACACTGTGTCCACGTACTTCGAGACCCCCGCGGCACCGGGACGGATGGATGCCCTGCCGCGTCTGCGGGTCGCAACATGGGAAGGGTTCATGACAGAGATACTGGTCGTCTACTACTCACGCAGGGGCTCGACGGCAGAGCTGGCTCGCCAGGTCTGTCGCGGCATCGAGGGCGTGCCGGGAGCGGTGGCGAAACTGCGCACCGTGCCGCCCGTGACGGCCGAGAGCGAGGGACCCGCGCAACCCTTACCGGCGAGCGGGCCGCCGTACGCGACCTTGGAAGACCTGCGACAAGCGGACGGTCTGGTGCTGGGCAGTCCAACTCGCTTCGGCAACATGGCGGCGCCGCTCAAGTATTTTCTGGATTGCACCTCGAGTTTGTGGGTCTCGGGGGCCCTCGCGGGCAAGCCCGCCGGCGTGTTCACCTCCACCCAGACCCTGCATGGCGGCCAGGAGGCGACACTGCTCTCGATGATGTTGCCGCTGCTCCATCACGGGATGTATCTCGTCGGGCTCCCCTACACCGAGCGCGCTCTGACTGAAACCGGCGGCGGCGGTACGCCATACGGCGCCTCGCACGTCGCCGGCGTACTCGACGATCCGTCGCTCACCGGCCACGAGCGAGCACTCGCCCAGGCTCTGGGAAAAAGAGTCGCCGCGCTGGCGGTGCGATTACAGGAGGCGTAGGAGCGCGTACGGGCGGGGCCGCGGCAGGCGAGCATCAGTCAGACGGATTCCCCAGCACTTCGCGGATGAAGGGCACTGTCAGGCGCCGCTGCGCCACCAGCGCGGCCTGGTCGAGAGTATCGAGCAGCTCGTATAACTTACGCATGTCCCGCGGATAACGCCGTTGCAACCAGCGCGACGTCTCCTCCGGCAGCTCGAAGCCCCGCAGACGTGCGCGCAGCTGCAGCGCCGTCTGCTGTTCCGCCTCATCGAGCACGCGAAGTTGGAACACGGCGCTGGCCGCGAACCGCGACCCCAGATCGGGCAGTGCCCACTTCAGGAGTGCCGGCGGAGCCGCCGCCGCCGCGACCAGCCGGCCGCCGCCCTCTTCGACTCCCTGCAGAAGCGCGAACAGGGCACGCTCCCATTCGAGTTGGCCGGCGACTTCGTCCACATCGTCGAGACACAGACATTCGAGCTGCCGCAGCCCTTCGAGCACGCCAACACCGAGTCGTCCGAGCTCCCGCAGCGGAATGTAACCCGTCCGCATCGTGGTGCTCGCCTGCGCGGACACAGCCTGTAACAGGTGCGTCTTGCCCGCGCCATCCGGACCGCACAACCATGCCGTGCCAGTCATTTGCGCATCCGCGAGGTGCCGCAGGTGCTCGACCGCCTGCCCGTTGCGGGCGGGCAGAAAGCTCGCGAACACAGCGCGATCCGGGAGTCGAACGCCAAGCGGCAGCTGTTGCATGTGCCGTCAGGACGACTGCGCCGGCGGCCAGACACGCCGGGTGAATGTCGCCATGTAGTGATAGCCCGAAAGCACGATCGTCACCAGGGTGAGCAGCGCCAGGGCATCCAGTATCTCACGCGGCGGGAAACCCGCGGCGGCACTGAACATCACCGCCGTGAGGTACAAAGCCTGCGCGGCGGTGTTGATCTTGCTGATGAACGTCGGCCGTCCGTGCAACGGCCCGAACCACATCCTGAAGACGAGGGCGCCCAGCCCGATCAGGACATCGCGCGCCACGGCGGCGGCCGTGATCCACCAGGGGACGAGCCCGAGCCAGGCGGACTCGATGAACACCGTGACCAGCAACAGCTTGTCCGCCATGGGATCGAGGAACTTCCCGAGCTCCGAGGTCCAGTTGAAGCGCTTGGCGAGATAGCCGTCGAGTCCATCGGAGACCGCCGCGAGCACGAACAGACCGAGCGCCGCGCGAAAATTTCCCGCCGCCAACGCCGCGGCCACGGGCCACACCAGCGCCAGACGGACGAGGCAGATCAGGTTTGGCAGATGACGCACGGCGGAGCCCGATGGCGCGCGACGCACACGTCGCACCCGCGCGACGGTCTCCTAGGGATGGTACTGGTAGACGAGCGGCGCACTGGAGCCACCGGCCCGCACGAGACGCGCGGACCCTGCGAGCGCCCGATCGAGCGTCTCCGAGCCGCCGCGCGCTGTTATGTCGAAAGTCACCGCGTTGCCGCCCGCCCGCAGGAGGTTGGCGCCGCGAACGCCTGGAATCGACTCCAGCAGCCGCTGCACGTTCGCATAGTCGCTCAGACTTCCGACACCCTCGACTTCCACCAGGACCTTGGCCTCTGTCTGCGCGAGAGAGGCGCCCTGCGCGGGGGCCAACAGGTCAACCGTGCCGTCGATGCCCGAGGCCAACGGACCGCTCCAGCTCTGGCTCGCGAAGTTCGTGTGCAGCGTCCATTGGTACTGGCCTGCCGGGGCGGCAGCGTCGGAGCGGCCGATCAATACCTGATCTCCCCCGTAGCGTTGTGCCGTAGCGAGCAAAGCGTTGCGCCCGACCTCTGCGCCGTTGCTGTCGACGATGGTGAGAGGGATGACGCTTATGAGCAGACCCCGCGCAGCGGCCGCCTGCTCGAGAGCGTTGCGCGCAGCGTCGGCGTCGGCGCGGCCGGGCGGTGGATATAGTACGACCAGCGTAAAGGGCCGCTCGGGGTCCCAGACACTGCGTCCTGCGGCTGCGATGGAACGCTCTACCGCCACCCTGTCGAAGATGACCTGCGTCTGGCCGCGCGGGCCCGGCGAGTAGGACTTGACATACTTGGGCGCGTCCTCGATGAGGCTGGCGAGCGCCGGATCGCTCGCAGATTCCCGGCGCCCCGTGGCACGCACGAGCGCCTGACGCATCGCGTCCTGTAAAGCCGTTGTGGACTGGCCACTGACGTCGACCTCATAGACCCGCACAGCCCGCGCGGCCCACGCCGAAAGCGGCGTCGAGCCGCACAGAAGCAGCGCCAGGCAGGCCAGGAAACCGCAGGTGCGGGGGTTCGCAGGTACAGGCATCCGGTGTTGTTTGAATCGCGCGCGCAACCGCGCTGAGCGGTATGTACAATACCACACGCATCAGTGCCATACGGCGACCGCTCCACCCCCGAATCATGAAAGAAGGCTCCGGCCTCACGTATCGCGACGCTGGCGTCGACATCGACGCTGGCGACGAGCTCGTCGAGCGCATCAAACCCATCGTCAAGCGCACACAGCGCCCCGAAGTCCTCGCGGGCGTCGGCGGCTTCGGTGCGCTCGTGGAGCTGCCGCAGGGTTACAGACGTCCCGTACTGGTCTCCGGTACCGATGGCGTCGGGACAAAGCTGCGGCTCGCGATCGACACGGGGCGCCACGGCACGATCGGCATAGATCTCGTCGCGATGTGCGCGAACGACGTGGTGGTGCAAGGAGCCGAGCCGCTCTTCTTTCTGGATTACTACGCGACGGGCAAGCTGGACGTCGACGTGGCGGAGTCGGTCATCCGCGGCATCGCCGAAGGCTGCAGCCAGGCGGGGGCCGCGCTCGTCGGCGGCGAAACCGCGGAGATGCCTGGGATCTACGACGGCGACGACTACGACCTCGCCGGCTTCTGTGTCGGCGTGGTCGAGAAGGACGCCATCATCGACGGTACGCGAACGCAGGTCGGCGACGCGGTAATCGGCCTCTGCTCCTCCGGACCGCACTCGAACGGCTACTCACTCATCCGCAAGCTCGTCGCTCTCGGTGGAGCGGACGCCACCACCGAGCTGGAAGGCCGCCTGCTCTTTGACCGCCTGCTCGCCCCGACGCGGATCTACGTCAAGCCCCTCCTCGAGCTCATACGCGCGGTACCGGTCCGTGCCCTCGCGCACATCACCGGCGGCGGGCTCACGGACAACATTCCTCGCGTACTGCAGGAGGGATTGGAAGTCGTGCTCGAGCGCAGTAGTTGGAACCGCGATCCGGTGTTCGACTGGCTGCAGCGTACGGGTCGCGTCGAGCAATCCGAGATGTATCGTACCTTCAACTGCGGCATCGGCATGGTCGCGATCGTGCCCCCGGCTCACGCGGATGCCGCTGTCGCGCTTCTCAACTCTCGCGGCGAGACCGCGCAGATCGTTGGCGAAGTCCGCAAAGGCGGACACGGCGTCGTCATCGTCGAATGAGCGCCGGCAGTCGCGCGCCGCTCCAACTCGCTGTCCTGATCTCCGGGCGTGGGTCCAACATGGCCGCCATCGCGCGAGCCTGCCTGGCGGGACACATCAACGCCCAGGTGCGGGTCGTGATATCGGACCGCCCGGACGCCGCCGGTCTCGGTGTCGCACGCGATCTCGGCATCGAAGCCCTGACGGTCCCTTGGCAAGGCGCCGCGCGACGGGAGGCATTCGAACGCGAGTTGGGTGAGGCGCTCGATGCGCACCGCGCCGATCTCATCGTGCTGGCGGGCTTCATGCGCATCCTCTCTGCGCAATTCGCTGGGCGGTACGCGGGACGGGTGCTCAACATCCATCCGTCGCTGCTGCCTAAATATACCGGTCTGCACACGCATCGCCGTGCTCTCGAGGCGAGGGATACCGAGCACGGTGCCAGCGTGCATTTTGTAACTGCCGAACTTGACGGGGGGCCGGTCGTTCTGCAGTCCAGAGTTCCCGTGCGGCGGGAGGACACGGAAGCGGATTTGTCGGCACGTGTTCAGGCCACCGAGCACATCATTTACCCTCGGGTGATCGGGATGCTGGCCGATGGGCGCCTCGTCTGGGACGATGGTCGCGTGCGACTCGACGGTAAACTCCTCGATGCCCCCCTTGTGGAGAATCTCAGTGCTCACGCGCGTCATCAGCATTAGGCAACAACGCCCCGTGCGCGGACCGCCGCGAATGGTGCTCGCCCTGGTCCTTGCGATGTTCGCCTCCCTGAGCGCCGTGGCGTCGGCCGATGAGCTCAAGCCTTTCGAAGCCACCTACAACTGGATCTGGCACGGCATGACCGTGGCGGTCTCGACGCTTCGGCTCGAGCACGAGGATGACACCTGGATCTACCGCTCGAAGAGCGAGCCACGCGGCATCGGCCGCGTGTTCTCCGAGCGCCCCCTGCAAGAGAGCGTGCTGAGAATCACGGACGAGGGCGTGCACCCCATCAGCTACAAGGCCGACGCCGGGACCTCGTCGACCAAGCGCGACGCCAACGTGCAATTTGATTGGGAGCACGGCCGCGTGATCGGCATCTATGAGGATGCGAAGGTCGACCTGCCGATAACCCCGGGCATGCAGGATGACCTGTCGGTGCAGATCGCACTGATGGTCGAGTTGCTGCGGGGGCATACCCCCGAGAAGTTCTTCCTCCTGAGCGGCAATTCCGTGCGTGAGTATCGCTACTCGCGCGAGGGCGAGGAGACCCTGACCACCCCGGTTGGCACCTTCCCGACCATCATCTACCGCAGCGAGAAAGAGAACTCACCGCGCGTCACCCGTTTCTGGTGCGCCCCGTCCCTCGGCTACACCCCGCTGCGCGTCGAGCAGAAGCGCAAGAACGAGGTCGAGTGGGCGATGCAGATCCAGCGTCTCAAGCGAGAGCCCTGAGCGTGGAAACGAATTCGTCGGTTGACGCGCCGTCACGACCCTCCACCTACACGGGCGTCCTGCCCTCGCAGGCCATCTGGGAAATGGTGCGCAACCGGGAGATCGTGACGGTTCTCAACAGCATCGAGACGGACCAGGTTCAGCCTGCCAGCATCGATTTGCGCCTGGGAACGCACGCCTACCCGGTCGACACCAGCTTCCTGCCGGGGCGCAACACGAAAGTGCTGGACAAGATGGGCCAGCTGGACGCCGATTTCGAGAAATTCAGAATCGATCTGCGCCCGGGCGCCGTGCTCGAGAAGGGCCGGGTCTACGTGGTTCCGCTGGCGGAATCGATCAGTCTGAAGAGCGAAATCGCCGCGTTCGCCAATCCCAAGAGCTCGACCGGCAGGCTCGACATCCTGACGCGGCTGATCGCCGACGGAGCAACCCATTTCGATCAGGTCGAGGGCGGTTATGAAGGCCAGCTCTATATCGAGATCGCGCCGCGCAGCTTCAGTGTCGTGGTACGCACGGGGACGCGGCTGAACCAACTCCGTTTCCGCCGCAGTCTGGGAGTGGCTCCGCGACAGATCACCGCCAGCGAGTGGAGCGAGTTGCTCGACAACGGCCTCATCGTCGGCGGCGGCGCAGGCGACGAGCGCGCCCGCTCGGGCGACAGGCCCGGCATTCTGCCGTTCACCGTGGATCTCAAGGGCAGCGGAGCCGATAACGCCCTGATCGGCTGGCGGGCCCGCAAGAACACCAAGCGGATCGACCTGGATCGGCGTGACTACGATCCGCTGGATTTCTGGGAGCCGCTGCGCTTTCACAAGGAGCGCTCGCTGACGCTCGACCCGGACGACTTCTATATCCTGATGACCAAGGAAACGATCGCCGTCCCGCCCGGCTACGCCGCTGAAATGCTCCCCTATGACACGCGCGCCGGCGAATTCAGGGTGCACTACGCGGGCTTTTTCGATCCCGGGTTCGGTTGGAGCGAAGCGGAGAGAAAGGCCGGCAACAGCCGCGGCGTACTCGAGGTGCGCTCGCACGAGGTGCCCTTCCTGCTCGAGCATGGCCAGATCGTCGGGTGGCTGCGCTATGAGCGCATGGCGGAGACGCCGCACACGCTCTACGGACAATCCATCAATTCCAACTACCAGGGCCAGAGCCTCAAGCTCGCCAAGCAGTTCCGGCAACCTGTGTGACACGGCTAGAAAGCCGGGGCGCTGCGCGCTGGGGACGGGCTACCTCACGCACAGCACCCCGGCCTCGTGCGTATCGGCTGATCCGTCATCTCGAAACGGGGGGTGTCGTCGGTCAGGTTTCTTCGACGACGATCTTCGGGAACAGGGCGCTGCGGTCGCGGGCGCGCAGTGCCAGGGCGGCCGCGGTGCGCCGGGCCATCTGGAAGTACGCCTGCGCGCGCGGTGAGTCGGGCGCGGCCACGACGGTCGGGCGGCCGCTGTCGGCTTCCTCCCGGATGTTGGCATCGAGCGGCAACTCGCCGAGGAGCTTCACGCCGTATTGCTCGGCCATGCGCGCGCCGCCCCCGGAGCCGAAAATGTGCTCGGCGTGCCCGCACTTCGAACACACGTGAATGCTCATGTTCTCGACGATGCCCAGCACCGGAACGGACACCTTCTCGAACATCTTGAGTCCCTTGCGCGCATCGGCGAGGGCGATGTCCTGCGGCGTGGTGACGATCACCGCGCCGGCCACGGGAACACGCTGCGCGAGCGTCAGCTGGATGTCGCCGGTCCCTGGAGGCATATCGACAACCAGGTAGTCGAGGTTGCCCCAATGTGTTTCCGACAGCAGCTGCGTGAGCGCCTGGGTCACCATCGGTCCGCGCCACACCATGGGCTGCTCGGCATCGACCAGGAAGCCGATCGACATGGCGCCCACCCCATGACTTTCGAGCGGCCGCAGGTGTTTGCCATCGGGCGATGACGGCCGCTGCCCTTCGAGCCCCAGCATCAGCGGCTGACTCGGGCCATAAATGTCGGCGTCCAATATTCCAACCCGGGCGCCCTGCGCGGCCCAGGCGAGAGCCAGATTCACGGCGACCGTGGATTTGCCCACGCCGCCCTTGCCGGAAGCCACGGCCACGACGTTCTTGATCTGCTCGAGCGGCTTGAGATTGCGCTGTACGGCATGGGCCTTGATATCGGACTCGAGCTCCACGGCAAGCGGCACCTGGATCCCCGCCGCCGCCACGTGCCGAACGAGAGCGTCGGCAAGCTCTTTTTGATACCCGCGCACGGGAAAGCCGAGCACGATGCGGGCAGCATAGCCGCCGTTCGCCGCAGCCTTGACCTCGCGAACCGCCTGTGCGTCCGCCAGCGACTGGCCGGCGTACGGGTCAACGTAAGTGCCCAAGGCGGTGCGCAGAGCGTCCAGAGTCGAGTCGTCAGGCATGTTGAACCAGAGGAAAACGGAATGACCGATTGTAGAGGCTGTCGTCGCCGCCCGTGCAAGATACTGAGAGGTGACCAACGGTCTGCCCAACCGCGGGCTGTGGCATAATCCCTGCGGCCGCCTGAGGGAACGCTCGCGCCAAAAGCGCAGATGCCGTCGGCGGCGACGCCTGCCCGCCTGCCTCGCGGCACCGCTTACCTCTTGATTGGAGCGACACGGTGTGCCGGGATGAGTGCGGGAAATGTCCTCAACGGAAAGGCTGAATGAGCTTTTTCACGAATTTGCGCGCGGACCGCCTGGTCACCGAGATCAGAGCCGCGACGGACCCCGCAAGTCCGGAGACCCAGAAAACCATTGCGAAGCTGAAGGATCTCGGTCCCGGGGCCATCGAACCCGTGTTCGCGGCGTTGCCGGAGGCGGACAAGAGCGCCACCGTTGCCTTCGTCGAGGTCCTCACCGGACTGGTGAACCAGAAGACGTTTCCGCAGTTCGTCGAGGGCCTGGTGCAAGGCAGCCCGCGGGTCATCGCCGGCATCGCCTGGGCGCTGACGAGCAATCGCAGTTATCCGCCGCACCTGCTGCTGGAAGCCCTTGGCACGCCGGGCGTGGCGAAGGCTGCGGTGCTCGAAGTGATCGCGGCGCAGAGGTCGCGCTTCGGGGTCCGCGAGCTGCTGAACGCCGCCTATGCACAGGAGCCGAACGAGAAGGCGGCCCTGTTCCGCATCATCGGCGAGATCGCGGACGAGCATTCGGTCTCCGAGCTCATCGGCCGCGTGAACGGCAAGGACCCGATCGCCCGCGTGCACATCATCAACGTGCTGGCGCGTTTCAACACCCCGGAAGTGCAGACCGCCCTGCAGGGGTTGCTCAAGGATCCCAACAAGCTCATTCGCGGCGCCACGCTCTCCGCCCTGCAGAGAATGGACGGCCCCATCGATGTCGAGCGCGTTTGCGCACTGCTGCAAGACCCCGAGATCGACGTTCAGAACAAGGCGATCGACGTCGTCATCAAGGCGAATCACCCCGACACCATCCGTTATCTCATCGAGATCCTGAAGGATGAGAACGAGAACGCGCGCCGTGCCGCCGTCGAAGTACTGAACGAGGTTGGCAACGCGCAGTCGGTCAAGTACCTCCTCGAGGCGCTCAAGGACAGCGACTGGTGGGTGCGCAGCCGGGCGGCCGATGCGCTCGGCAAGATCGGCGGCCCCAAGGTGATCGACGCGGTCCTGCAGCTCGTCCGCGACAAGGACGAGGATATCCGCCGCGCGGCGATCGAGATCCTCAACCAGACGAAGGACGAGCGTGCGGTCGACTCGCTCATCCAGGCCACGCGCGACAAGGACTGGTGGGTCAGCGAGCGGGCGGTCGACGCCCTGTCCGAGATCGGCAGCAAGAAAGCCGTGCCCCGCCTGGTCGAGATGCTGCAATCCGGCAACGCCAAGGCGGTGCCGATCGTCGTCAGGGCCCTCGGCAAGCTGGGCGACGCGAAGCTGGTGGACATGCTGCTCCCCCTGGCTTCGCGGCCCGAGCGCGAGGTGCGCATCGAGGCGATCCAGGCGCTGTCGAAGCTCGTCGACGAGCGCCACTTGGATCAGCTCCGGGCGGAGCTGCAGAGCCAGATCACCTCGCCGGACCAGACGATCGCGCGTATCGCACATGCGGCCCTCGCCGAGCTCGAGAACCGCCTCTCGGGCGGGGTGGGCCCGGCGATTTCCACCGGCCCGGCGGCTGCCATGGCGCCTACGGCTGCGGTGCGCCCGCCCCAGGCGGCAGCGCCTGCGGCGGACGCCGGGAAGACGCAGCTCATCTCCGAAGCAACGGCGGGTCCGGCGGTGAAGAGCGCGGACGCCGCGGGGCGCCTGGATATCGGCACGCTGAAGCCCGGCGACATCATCGAAGGGCGCTACAAGTACATCGATCGCATCGGGCGCGGTGCTTTCGGCACCGTGCTGCTGATGGAGGACACGGTCGTCGATGAGCGGCTGATCCTGAAGTTCCTGAACCCGAACGTCTCGGGGGACGAGGAAGTGATGAAGCGCTTCGTCCACGAGCTGCGCTACTCACGCAAGATCACTCACAAGAACGTCATCCGCATCTACGACTTCCTGTACATCCAGGGCAATTACGCCATCTCCATGGAGTACTTCCCCTCGCACACCCTCGGCGCAGAGATCGTGAACGAGAAGCCGCTCGTGCTGAAGCGCGCCATCCAGTTCGCCATCGACATCTGCACTGGCATGACGGTCGCGCACCACGTCGGCATCGTGCACCGCGACCTGAAGCCGGCGAACGTGCTCATCAACCAGGAAGGGCTGCTGAAGATCGTGGACTTCGGCGTCGCCGCCGCGCATCGGGAGGGCGACACCCAGCTCACCAAGACCGGCTACGTCATCGGCTCGCCGAAGTACATGGCCCCGGAGCAGATCCTGGGCAAGAAGGTCGACGAGCGGGCCGACATCTACGCCTTGGGCGTCATGCTTTACGAGACCGTGACCGGGGTTCCCCCGTACTCCCGCGGCGATCACATGTCGGTCATGTACCAGCACGTACAGGGGAAGGCGCGGGTCGCGCAGGAGCTCAATCCCAACCTGCCGCCCGGCCTGTCCGACCTGGTCATGAAGAGCATGGCGGTGGACAAGAACAAGCGCTTCCAGAGCATGGACGAGCTGCGGCTCGCCCTCGAGAAGTTCCTTTAGTCATCGGGACGGCGTTCCCTGTGGATTTGCGACCCACGGCCCAGGGGCGCGCTAAACTGCGTGCGTTACGTCAAATTTCCTATTACAAGCTGTTGATTCCGCTACCCGGAGCGGGCTAAACAGCGTTTCCAGACGAACCTTCGAGGTGGACTTTGGCGCGTATCGACGCGTTCCTGAAGCTGGGCACCCAGCAGGGCTGCTCTGACGTGCACCTGGCCGTCGGCGTGCCGCCGATGCTGCGCATGCACGGCGACCTCCTGCCGATCAAATTTCGCGAGTTGCGGGCATCGGAGCTCGACGGCTACATCGCCGAGATCCTCACGCGCTCGCAGGCTGAGCACTTCGCGAAGGGGCAGGACCTCGACTTCTCGTACGTTTCGGCCGAGGGCGGCCGCTTTCGGGTGAACGTCTACCGCAAGGAGACCGGCGTCGGGGCGACGTTCCGGGCCATTCCGTCCGAGGTGCCCTCGCTCGAGAAGCTGGCGCTTCCCCCGGTCGTGAGCAAGCTCTGCGATTTCCACCAGGGCATGATTCTCGTCACCGGCTCCACCGGGACGGGCAAGTCCACAACGCTCGCCGCGATGATCGATCACCTGAACCAAACACGGAAGCTGAACATCATCAGCCTCGAGGACCCGATCGAGTTCGTCCACCGCAGCAAGAACAGCCAGGTCATTCAGCGCGAGCTCGGCACTCACATCCCGGCGTTCGCCGAGGGCGTGCGCGCGGCGATGCGTGAGGACCCCGACGTGATCCTGGTCGGTGAGCTGCGCGATGCCGAGACGATCTCCATGGCCATGACCGCCGCCGAAACGGGCCATCTCGTGCTGGGCACGCTGCATACCACCAGCGCGGTGAAGACCATCGACCGCGTCATCGACGCTCTGCCGGTGGAGGAGCGCGAGCAGACGAAGAGCTTCCTTGCGCAGAGCCTTCTGGCCGTGGTCACACAGATATTGGTGAAAACCAGCGACGCCCGCGGGCGCAAGGCGATCTGCGAAGTGCTGATGATGACCAAGGCCGTCGCCAAGCTCATCCAGACCGACCAGTCGCACCAGATCCCGAGCCAGATGCAGATGGGACGCGATCTCGGCATGCAGCTCCTCGACCAGGCGCTGCTCGCCGCCGTGGCCGCGCGCGAGATCGATCCGGACGATGCCTACGGGTACGCGACCGACAAACGCGCCCTGCAGAGGTACGTGACCGACACCAGCATGCTGCCCAAACTCGACGTGACGGGTGCGGCGCCCGCCGCGACTCCGACGTCCACCGCCTGACGGGTCGACAGCACGCCGTGGCCGATATCGATGCATTCCTGTCGGAAGTCCTGGAGAAGAAGGGCTCGGACCTGCATTTCATGGCGGGGGATCCGCCGCGCATACGCCAGTTCGGCGATCTCATGCCGCTGCGTCCGGACCGCCTTGCCGCGGAATTCGTGAAGCAGGCGCTCTACGAGATCATGCCGAAGCCGGCGCTCGATCGCTTCGAGGCCCGGGACGGCGCGGATTTCGCATACACCCTCGCGGATCGCGGCCGCTTCCGCGTGAATGTGCTGCGCCAGTTGAACGGCATGGGCGCGGTTTTCCGCGTGATCCCCTCGAAGGCGTACACGCTGGATGAGCTCAAGACGCCCGAGGCCGTGCGGCAGATGTGCCGCGGGAACAATGGCCTCATCCTCGTCACCGGCAAGACCGGCTCGGGCAAATCCACCACGCTCGCGGCGATGATCGACGACATCAACACGCGGATGAAGGGGCACATCCTCACGATCGAGGACCCGATCGAATTCGTCCACCAGCGCAAGAGCTGCCTCATCAGCCAGCGCGAGATCGGCGTCCACAGCCCGAGTTTCGCCGCCGCCCTGCATTCCGCCCTGCGTGAAGACCCGGATGTCATTCTCGTCGGCGAGTTGCGCGATCTCGAGACGATGAGCATCGCGGTGACCGCGGCGGAGATGGGAATTCTCGTCATGGGCACGCTGCACACCAATGGGGCGGGCCCGACGGTCGACCGCATCATCAACGTGTTCCCCTCGGACAAGCAGTCGCACGTGCGCACGATGATCTCCACTTCCCTGCGCGGCGTCGTGTCACAGCAGCTCCTGCAACGCGCCGACAAGCAGGGCCGCGTCGCGGCGCTGGAAATCCTCGTCAACACCCCCGCAGCCTCCAACCTCATCCGCCAGGGCAAGCTCGACCAGCTCGATAACGTCATGCAGTCCGGCGGCCAGTTCGGCATGCGGACCATGGACACGGCGATCCAACAGCTGCTCGACAGCCGCCAGATCACCGGCAAAGAGGCCTACAAGAAGGCCATCAACAAGGCGAAGTTCGAGGCGCTCAAGGACCTGGGCTGATTTCCCGGCCGGGGCTGGCGCGCTGCCATCCGGCGCCCCGCACTGGCAGGTGCCGGAACGCCGGAGGGGGGATTTCCGGTAAACTCGCCGGATGACCCGTAAGCTCTTCGTCACTACCGCTCTCCCCTACGCCAACGGCCCGTTTCACATCGGGCACATCATGGAGTACATCCAGGCCGACATCTGGGTGCGTTTCCAGAGGATGCTGGGGAATGAGGTGCATTTCGTGTGCGCGGACGATGCGCATGGCGCACCGATCATGCTCAAGGCGGAGGCGGAAGGGATCACGCCGCGGGAGCTCGTGGCACGGATCGCGGCGGGGCGGTCGCAGTATCTGCGCGGCTTTCACCTCAGCTTCGATCATTGGTACTCCACCGACTCGCCGGAGAACGAGGCGCTCTCCCAGGATATTTACTGGAGGCTCAAAAAAGCCGGACTCATCTACGTGAAGCCGGTGGAGCAGTTCTACGACCCGGTCAAGGGGATGTTCCTCGCCGACCGGTACATCAAGGGGGAGTGCCCCAACTGCCACTCGCAGGACCAGTACGGCGATGCCTGTGAGGTCTGCAGCACGGTCTACTCGCCGACCGATCTCATCAACCCGTACTCGACCTTGTCGGGTGCCAAGCCGGTCCTGAAGAGCTCCGATCACTTCTTCTTCCAGCTTTCCAACGAGCGCTGCATCGAGTTCCTGCGTGCCTGGCTCGACACGCCCGGCCGGCTGCAGCCGCAGGTGGCCAACAAGGCGAAGGAATGGCTCTCGGGCCAAAGCGACGGCACCGGCAGCCAGGCGCTGAACGACTGGGACATCTCGCGCGATGCGCCCTACTTCGGCATCCCGATCCCGGATGCGCCGGGCAAATACTTCTACGTGTGGCTCGATGCGCCGATCGGCTATCTCGCCTCGCTGAAGAATTACTTCGACAGCGGCAAAGCGCGGGCAAAAGGCGAGCCGCGCAGCTTCGAGGAGTTCCTGTCGGCACCCGACACCGAGCAGGTCCACTTCATCGGCAAGGACATCATTTATTTCCACACGCTGTTCTGGCCCGCGATGCTGCGGTTCGCGGGGGCGCCGTACAAGGTGCCGGACAACGTCTACGTACACGGGTTCATCACCGTCTCCGGCGAGAAGATGTCGAAGTCGCGCGGCACGGGCATCAGCCCGCTGCGCTATCTCGATGTCGGCATGAACGCGGAGTGGTTGCGGTACTACATCGCCGCCAAGTTGAACTCGAACGTCGAGGACCTCGATTTCAACCCGGATGACTTCATCGCCCGCGTCAACAGCGACCTCGTCGGCAAGTACGTCAATATCGCGAGCCGTGCGGCGAACTTCATCACGAAGTACTTTGGCGGCGCGCTGCAGTACGGCGGCAACACCGCGCTGCTGGCGCAGGAGGCGCGCTCACTGGCGGCGCTCGCCCGGGAGAACTACGAGGCGCGCGAGTTGGGCAAGGCCATGCGGGATGCGATGGCCATCGCCGACCGCATCAACCAGGACTTCGACGCGCACCAGCCGTGGATCCTCGCGAAGGACCCGGCCAACTTTGCCGAGCTCCAGGACGTGTGCTCCCGGGCCCTGCAGGGGTTCAAGTTGTTGACCGTCCTGCTGGCGCCCGTGCTGCCGCAGGTTGCCGAGCGCGTCGCGAAGGAGCTGTTTGGCCTCGACCGGCCGTTCCGGTGGAGCGATGCGGAAGTGCTGCCGACCCGTATCAGCCCCTACCATCACCTGATGACGCGCGTCGATCCCAAGCAGCTCGACGCGCTGTTTGATCTGGACCAGGATCCGGCGAAGGTGGGCGTCGACAAACCGCAGGGCAAAGCCGGTGCGGGTCCGCAGGGCAAGGCCGGCGGGGCGCCGCAAGGCAGGGCCGGTTCGGCGCCCGGGCCAGGCTCAGCTGCGGGCTCGGATGAAGCGGCGTCACCCACCATCTCCATCGACGAGTTCAAGAAGATCGATCTGCGGGTGGCGAGAATCGCCAACGCCGAGCACGTCGCAGGCGCCGACAAGCTGTTGAAACTCACACTCGACCTGGGATCGGAAACCCGCACCGTCTTCGCCGGCATCAAGTCGGCGTATGACCCGGCGAAACTCAAGGACCGCCTCACCGTCGTCGTCGCCAACCTCGCGCCGCGCAAGATGAAGTTCGGTGTGTCGCAGGGCATGGTGCTGGCCGCAAGCGGCGACACCCCCGGATTGTTCCTGCTCTCGCCGGATGCGGGCGCGACACCGGGAATGAAGATCAGCTGAAATGGCGGCTGCCGGCGACATCGATGCACTGTTGCCACAGACTCAGTGCACGCGTTGCGGCTACACCGGGTGCCGGCCGTACGCCGAGGCAATCGCTGGTGGCAGCGCGGAGATCAACCAGTGCCCTCCCGGCGGCACGGCAACTATCGCCGCACTCGCGACTCTGCTGCATCGCGAAGCGCTGCCGCTGAACCCCGTGAACGGTGTCGAGGGCCCGGCACTCGTCGCACAGATCGACGAGAGTGTCTGCATCGGTTGCGCAAAGTGCCTTGCGCCCTGCCCCGTCGACGCCATCATCGGCGCCCGAAAGCAGATGCATACCGTCGTTGCCGGGCTCTGCACGGGATGCGAGCTGTGCGTGGCGCCCTGCCCGGTAGACTGCATAGCGATGGTCGAGAGAGAGAGTCTCGTCGATACACCACCCGCTCCCGAGCCGCATCTGAATCGGCAGCGGTTCTATGCGCACGCGGCAAGACTGGAGCGGCACGCGAATGAGCAGGCCGCGCTGTTGGCCGCGAAAAAGCAGGCGGCAAAACACCCGACCGCCCGCGGATGACCGCAATGCATCCCGCAAGGCGCAGAGCCATCTACCGGCGGCTGCAGGCGGCAAATCCCGAGCCGGCCACGGAGTTGCTGTATGACACTGCGTTCGAGCTGCTCGTGGCGGTCATGCTTTCCGCTCATACCACCGACAAGAGCGTGAACGCGGCGACCCGCAAGCTGTTCCCCGTGGCCAACACGCCCGAGGCCCTCGTCAGACTCGGAGAGGATGGGGTGAAGCCGTATCTCAGGACCGTTGGGCTGTACAACGCGAAGACGAAGAACCTGATCGGGCTCTCCCGCCAGATCCTCGAGCTCCATGACGGCAAGGTGCCGGCGGACCGCGAAGCGTTGGAGGCGTTGCCCGGCGTCGGGCGCAAGACCGCCAGCGTCGTGCTCAACACCGTGTTCGGACATGTGGAGATTGCGGTCGATACTCACATCTTTCGAGTCGCCAATCGCACCGGACTGGCGCCGGGGAAAACACCGCGTGAGGTCGAAGACGCGCTCGTTCGCAACACCCCCGATGAGTTCAGGAAGAACGCGCACCACTGGCTGTTGCTTCACGGGCGCTATGTCTGCACGGCCCGTGTGCCGGCTTGCCCGAAGTGCATCATCAGGGATCTTTGCGAGTA
Source organism: uncultured Steroidobacteraceae bacterium (assembly GCA_964508005.1). Taxonomy (GTDB): domain Bacteria; phylum Pseudomonadota; class Gammaproteobacteria; order Steroidobacterales; family Steroidobacteraceae; genus 13-2-20CM-66-19. The sequence continues at coordinate 8,699 of CAZDTG010000055.1, read as the reverse complement.
CCCGCACAAGACGCCGCCGCCGGCTCTGAAGCAATCGGACGCGCCGATTGCTCATGGAAAGCCCGCCGCCCGCAGGAAGCGGCGCGTGCCGGTACGCCTGGAGTAGCGCCAATGCCGGTTTTCGCAGGCCAAAGCCGGGAGCAGATGCGCCGCATGTACCTCGAGGCGTGGCGCAAATTCAGCGCCCGCGCGCCACTGGAGCCTCTGGAAGCGCAGCTCGCCGCGGTCATCGCCGAGCATCCGGAATACGTCACATGGCTCGAATCCGGCGAGAGCGCCCTCGGCGCCGAGTTCACCCCCGAAGGCGGCCGCGAGAACCCCTTCCTCCACATGGGCCTGCACCTGGCGATCCGCGAGCAGGTGGCGACGAACCGGCCGGCCGGCATCGCCGAGGTCCACCAGCGGCTCGCCACGCGCCTGGGAGGCGCGCACGCGGCCGAGCACGCGATGCTGGAGCCGCTGGCCGAGGCGCTGTGGGATGCGCAGCGGCAGGGACGTGCGCCAGATGAGCAGGCGTATCTGGAGCGCCTGCGCAGGCTGTAGCGCTCCCTCTGCGGGCTGTTGCTCGTTCCGCCGCATGTGACGGGCGGGGCGCCCCCAAGCACCTGATCGTCCAGCGTAGAGTGACAGCTCCTTCAGTCCGGCGCGTAGCCGATCGGCGACACATCGCGGCGGAACATCGAGGCGCTTTCGCTGTCAGACATCACGACACCAAAAGCCGCCCCGACTAACCTCAAAGGCAAATGGCAGCACACATACCGACGGATCCCTGGCATCCCACCGCAGCCACTTTTCAGCAACGACGCCGCGACACCTGGAAAGCCATTCGCATCTGGGTCGTCATCGAAGCTCTCGCCATCCTCGCGCTCGCGATCGTAACCTGGTCCAAGCTCGCCCATGCGCCGAGCTCGCCGGGGCTGCTCGAGCCCTTTCGCTACGATCTTTCGCTCGGCGACACCACGCCGTGGCAACTCAACCTCACCCTCCTGATGGCTTCCGCACTGGTCGCCGCAACCATCGCCATCGCGATGGCCGTCCAACGCCATTACCGCTGCCCCAAATGCGAGACCGTTCCAATGGGGTCAGCGCCGACATTGGGGTCCTTGAGCCTTCCCGAGAGATGGAGTGTCGAGTTCAATCCCGCCAGCTGCCCAAAATGCCGGGCGAGATTGCGCTAAAGCGAGGACTCACATCGGTATGAACACGGCCGGCGCCCCGGGGCGGGCGGCGGAGGTTCGCAGGCTCGCCAGCAGCGTCCAGCGCGGGACTATTTCTCCTCCATCTCCACCGTCGCTGCCGCCAGCGCCGCCTCGAACCCTTCTTCCGATCGCGCCCGCAGCGCCGCCAGTTCCTCCTTGCGCCATTGGTGAGCGATCCGGCCATCTAGCAGCAATGCGGCGCGATCGGCGTAGCGTTCGACGATATCGAGCGCGTGGGTGGCCAAGAGCACACTGCACTGCCCTGCAGACGCCCTGTCTCTGAGGTAATGCTTCAGAGCCAGCGCGCTCGCCGGATCCAGACCGTTGAACGCCTCATCGAGCACCACCAGCTCCGGATCCCCGAGCAACGCCAGAAGGACCGCCAGCTTCTGCCGCGTGCCCAGCGAATACGCCTCCACGAACCTGTCCAGCATCGGCAGGTATTGGAAGCTCTGCGCGAGCCGAAGCACGTCCGCGCCGATCATGGACAGTCCCTTTGCGGCGGCGTAGACCTCCAGGCATTGCCGGCCGGTCAACAGTGCCGGCAGGCGTTCCGGCGCACACGCAAAGCCGAGCCTGCTCTTGGCGCCCAAAGGGTCGTCCCGCAGCGAATGGCCGCAGATGGCGACGCTGCCCGACTCGGATGGCATCAGCCCCGCGACACAATGAAGCAGCGTGGTCTTTCCGCTCGCGTTCGGCCCGAGAAGCGCAACCCACTCGCCGCGCGCGACCGTCAGGCTCACATCGATGAGCACGCGGTGCCTTTCGTAGCCGGCGTGCAGGTGCTGGACGCTCAGGGCCGCCACTTCAGTGTTCATCGCGAGCGCATACCCACGGACCTCATCGCAAGCCAGCACGCCGCGGCTATGGCGACGCCGGACAAAAGTAAGGAGAACGCCGCCAGCGGCAGAGCCTGCCGCGAAATTCCCTGCAGAGCGGCCGCCTGAGTCAGGAACACCACCCAGGCGCAGGTCCATAGCTGCGCCAGGAGCACCCTATATCCCAACGCACTCGTGAATCTCGGGTAGCTGAGCGTCGTGGGTGCCAGCCACCGTGCCGCCTTGAACGCCACACGGACCGCCGCGAAGGCCAGCGACACAACATACAACAGCACCCAGGCGCCGGCGGTGATGGCCAGTACCTTCTCGCCGCCCATGCCCAAAGGGACGCCCAACAGCACGAATACCAACGCGACCGCGGTGACCTTGGGCTTCGCGAAGACCCGGGCCTGCCCCACCGCCCAATAAGACAGCGGCTCCAGTCCCGGCGCCTGCGCCCAATTTTCCCGCGCTCTGCGGACCGTTACATAGTGAAAACCAGGTGCCGGGCCGGCCCCGTCACGCCGCGGGAACCAGCCGGCGATCGAGCCCACGACGTATGCGGCACCCAGGACAGACCAGAGCGTCACCGCACCGCCGCTGCTCAGCGAGCCTGCCATGACCGGAATGGCAACAACCAGGGACAAAAGCGCGAGCTGCAGGACGGGCGCAAGCAGCACTCTCGGGGCGGCCGACGAGGGCGCCGCCAGCGGCGCCAACCACGAATCTGCAAGGCTCCTGTGCACGCGCGCCTTACGTCGTGCTATCGATATCGCGCAAGCCGCGGCCAGGGACACGAAGGGAGAGAGAGGGTGCTGCGCCACCACTTCGAGCGCGTGCCCCGCGATGGGCAGCGCCAACAGGGCGCCGCTGGCGAGTAACAGTACAGCGAACATCGGAAACAAAAGCGGGTAGCGCCGCTGAATATTCAGCCAACGCAGCGCCCCCGCGAGAAGAAAGGGCCGAGCCCGCATCCAGCGCGGCACGTCAGCAGGCGGCGAGAGTGGCAGCAGCACGTCAGCTCCGCGAACGCGGGTTGATATGCGACCGCGTATTCATGGCCGAAGTTCAACGCAGGGAGCGAGCTGCCGGCGACTCACCCGCCCTGCCTGCCTACCTCTTCGGGATATACAAATCGGTCAGCGTGCCTTCAAAGGCATCAGCCGCCGCGGCGACCGTCTCCGACAGGGTTGGATGCGGATGGACGGTAAGACCGATGTCCGCCGCATCACATCCGGTCTCGACCGCGAGAGCGATCTCGCTGATCAGCTCGCCGGCATTGGTACCGACGATGCCGCCGCCCAACACCCGATGGGTGTCCGGATCGAACAGGATCTTCGTCAAGCCCTCTTCCCGCCCGATCGACAGGGAGCGGCCGCTGGCCACCCAGGGGAAGGAGCCCTTCTTGAAGGGGATGTTGTGGGCTTTCGCGTCAGTCTCCGTCAGACCCACCCACGCGATCTCGGGATCGGTATACGCAACCGACGGAATCGCGCGTGCATCGAACGCACGCTTCTCACCGGCCGCCACTTCGGCGGCAACTTTCGCCTCGTGCATCGCCTTATGCGCCAGCATCGGCACCGACGCGACGTCGCCGATCGCGAAGATATGCGGCACGTTGGTCCGCATCTGCTTGTCCACCGGGATGAAGCCCCGGTCGGAGACTTTGACGCCCGCCGCATCCGCACCGATCGTCTTACCGTTCGGCACGCGGCCGACGGCAACCAGCACACGCTCGAACACGGTCGGGGGCGGCGCCTTCTCGCCCTCGAACGTCACCCGCAACCCTGCGGATAACGGGTCGACCTTGGTGACCTTCGTTCCCAGCAGAATCTGCTCGTAACGCCCGCGGATCCGGCGCTCGAGCGGCCGCACGAGGTCGGGGTCGCAGCCGGGCATCAGCTGCGGAGTGAGCTCCACGACGCTCACCCGGCTGCCGAGCGCATCGTAAACACAAGCCATCTCGAGGCCGATGATCCCGCCGCCGATGACGAGCAAGCCGCCGGAGAACTCGGGCAGCTCCAGGGCATCGGTGGAGTCCATGACCCGCTCATCGGTCGGCAGTCCGGGCAGGCGGATCGCCTCCGAGCCGGCGGCGATGATGCATTGATCGAAACGGATGCGCTCGGAACCGCTGTTGCCCATGACCTCGAGCACGTTCGGGCTCACGAAGCGGCCCGTCCCCTGCACGACCTCCACCTTGCGCTGCTTCGCCAGCAAGCGCAGGCCGCCGGTCAATTTATTGACGACGGAACCCTTCCAGTCACGCAGCCTCTCCAGATCGAGTGCCGGCGCTCCGAAAGAGATCCCGTGTTCGGACATCGCCTCGGCGTCCTCGATGACCTTCGCGGCATGCAACAGCGCCTTGGACGGAATGCATCCGACATTGAGGCACACGCCCCCGAGGCTCGGCCAGCGCTCGACCAGCGTGACCTGCAAGCCGAGATCCGCGGCCCGGAAGGCCGCCGTGTAGCCGCCGGGGCCGGAGCCGAGCACGAGCAGTTGCGTAGAGCGATTGAAGTCGGCGCCGGCGGTGCCGCGGCTCAAGTCCGGAACCGGCATCCGCACCGTGTCGCCCGCCGACTCCTCGCGCGCTGCGAGCGGGGGTATTGGCGCCGGGCCTCGCGCAGCCGGGGCAGAGGAAGGGCTCGTCGATGCAGCTTCGCCAGGATCCGCACCGTTGCCGGACGAAGCCGGTGAGGGCTGCTCGAGAATGGGCTGCTTGACGGTCCGCTCCAGCTCCTCGGCATCGAAAGACTCGGCGAAGGTTGCCTCGGGCGTCTGCGACGATGCTGGCGCGGCCGCAGTGGAGGACGCAAGTGCGGGCGGCGCAGCGCTTGCTGCCGCACCCGCTGAAGCGCCAGTGGGCGTTGCGGCTGCCTGCGAGTTGGTCTCGACACGCGCGATCACCGCTCCCGCCGACACCTTATCGCCCCGCTTCAACAGTACTTCGGCGACCGTGCCCGCAGACGTCGAGGGCACGTCCATCGACGCCTTGTCCGTCTCGAGCGTGACGAGCGGGGTGTCGACTTCGACGACATCACCGGGCTTCACCAGGACGTCCACTACATCGACGTCGTGGGCGTTGCCCATGTCGGGAACGATCAGGTCGACACGGCTCACGGCACGGCCTCGATGAGGCCGGCCACGTTGGCGAGACTCTCTGCGAGGAAGGTCGTGAAGCGTGCGGCGGTCGCTCCGTCGATCACGCGGTGATCGTAGGACAATGACAGGGGCAGCATCAGTCGGGGCACGAAAGTCCCATCCCGGTAGATTGGCTTCATCACGGAGCGCGAGACGCCGAGGATCGCCACTTCGGGCGCGTTGATGATCGGCGTGAAGGCCGTACCGCCAATTCCGCCCAAACTCGAGATGGTGAAGGAGCCGCCCTGCATTTCGTTGGGCGACAGCTTGCCGGCGCGGGCCTTCTCCGAGAGCCCGCCGAGCTGGCGCGCGATCTCGTAGATGTCCTTGCGGTTGGCATCGTGCACGACCGGAACGACGAGCCCGTTGGGGGTATCCGCCGCAAACCCGATGTGAACGTACTTCTTGAAAATGAGGTTGGCACCGCCCGGATCGAGCGAGGTGTTGAGCTGCGGGAACTCCTGCAACGCCCTGACACACGCGCGGATGATGAAGGCGAGCGGCGTGAGCTTGATCCCCGCCTGCGACGCCTGCTCCTTCAACTTGTTGCGCGTGGCTTCGAGATCGGTGATGTCGGCTTCATCGAATTGCGTGACGTGCGGAATGTTCACCCAGCTCGCGTGCAGGCGCGGACCCGAGATCTTCTGGATACGCGACAGCGGCTTGGTTTCTATCGGACCGAATTGCGAGAAGTCGACGGCGGGAATGACCGGCAAACCACCGGCGCCGGCGGCCGGTGCCCGGACGGTCGTCGGAGCCGCCGGCGCCAGCGCGGTGCGTACGAAGCCTTTGACGTCGTCGTGCGTAATGCGGCCCTTGAAGCCGCTTCCCTGCACCCGTGTCAGGTCGACACCCAGCTCACGCGCGAACTTACGAACCGACGGTCCCGCATGCGCGCGCGAGAACCCCGGCTCGTTGATCGGCGGGAGATTCAATTGAGCGATCAGGTCCTTTGCCGGCCCAGAAGCCGAAGCAGAAGACGGCCCGGATCCCGCCGCCGCCGCTCCGATTCCCCCGGGCCCACTGGCCCCGGATGGAGCCGCACCGGAAACAGCAGGCGGCGCCGTTGCTGCCTTGGGTGAGGCCAGAGCTGCAGATGCGGGCGCGGCTTTTGAAGCAGCAGTTGTGGAGGCTGCTCGAGCCGCGGATGCTGCGGGCGATCCCCCCGAAGATGACATCCCGCCGACTCCGGAGGCACTGCCGCCGTTCGCGGATGCCGGGGTTGTACCGCCTCCAGCGGCACTGGACGTTGCTGCGTTTGCGCCGGCTGGCGCCGGTGTAGCGCCGCTCGGCGGCGTGCGACCCGAAGCTGGGCCCCCGGCAGCACCCTTATCCGCGGCCGCAGCTGGGTCCGCACCACTTCCAGCACCGGCCTGGGCGTTAGAAGCCGGTTCCGCTGCGGCTCTCACTGTAGCGATGAGATCCCCGGTCGAGACGGTGCCACCCTTGGCCACGTGAATCTTCTCGATGATCCCGCTGGCGGTCGATGGCACATCCATCGTCGCCTTCTCGGTCTCGAGGGTTACGAGCGGCGCTTCCGGCTCGATGCTCTCGCCAGGCTTGACGAGAACGTCGATGACAGCGACGTCCTTGAAGTTGCCCATGTCGGGCACTCGCACTTCTACGAGGCGCACAGCCGCGTTCATCGCAATGGAGCCCTCAAACTTTCCAGGGTACGGGCTTGGAGGAATCGACGCCGAGCGCCTTCATCGCGCCGGTGAGCGTCGCCTGATCGACTTTGCCCTCATCCGCGAGCGCCTTCAGTGCGGCGACCGCGATGTAGTTGCGATCGACTTCGAAGTGCTTGCGCAGGGCGGCACGGGAATCGGAGCGTCCGTAGCCGTCCGTGCCGAGCGTGATGTAGCGGCCGCCGACCCATTGCCGGATCTGATCGGGCACCGTGCGCATGTAGTCGGTTGCGGCGACGACCGGGCCGGCGTGCTCTTTCAACAGCGCCTCCACGTACGGCACGCGCGCCGTCTCGGCGGGATGCAGCAGATTCCAACGCTCGGTCTCCAGGGCTTCGCGCCGCAGCTCGCTGAAGCTCGTGATGGAGAACACATCGGCCGGAATGCCGTAGTCGTTCTCGAGGATCTTCGCGGCCGCGAGACATTCGCGCAGAATGGTTCCCGAGCCGAGCAGCGTGGCGCGCACCTTGCCGCGCCCGCCGCCCTGCAACAGGTAACCGCCCTTGAGAATTCCCGGCTCCGCCCCCTTGGGAAGCGCGGGCTGCGGGTAGTTCTCATTCATGACCGTGAGATAGTAGAAAACGTTCTCCTGCTCGACGTACATGCGGCGCATGCCGTCATGAATGATGACGGCGAGCTCGTAGGCGTAGGTCGGATCGTACGCAACGCAATTCGGCACGGTGGTCGCGACGAGCTGGCTGTGGCCGTCCTGGTGCTGCAGGCCTTCCCCTGCGAGGGTCGTGCGCCCGGCGGTCGCGCCCAGCAGGAAGCCGCGCGCCTGAATGTCGCCGGCCGCCCAGATGAAGTCGCCGACGCGCTGGAAACCGAACATCGAGTAATAAATATAGAACGGCACCATGCTGACGCCATGGTTGCTGTACGCGGTGCCCGCGGCGATCCAGGAACAGAGCGCGCCCGCCTCGTTGATCCCCTCCTCGATCATCTGGCCCTTCTTGTCCTCGCGATAGGACATGAGGGTCTCCGCATCCTGCGGCGTGTAGAGCTGGCCGACGGAGGAATAAATGCCGATCTGGCGGAACAGTCCCTCCATGCCGAAGGTGCGCGCCTCATCAGGCACGATCGGCACGATGTTCTTGCCGATGTTCTTGTCCTTCAGCAGGATCGTCAGCAGGCGAACGAACGCCATCGTCGTGGAGATCTCGCGCTCGGCCGTGCCTTCCAGCACAGGTTGGAATGCTTCCAACGGCGGCACCGCGAGCGGCGGTGCTTCCTTGCGCCGCACCGGCAGGTAGCCGCCGAGCGTCGTGCGCTTCTCACGCAGATAGCGCAGCTCGTCGGAGCCCTCGTCGGGCTTCCTGAACGGCAGGCGGGCAATGTCCTCGTCGGCGACCGGGATGTTGAAACGGTCGCGGAAGGCGCGCAGATCCTCCTCGGACAGCTTCTTCTGCTGGTGGGCGATCATCTGCCCCTCGCCGCCCTTGCCGAGACCGAAGCCCTTCACGGTCTTCGCGAGGATGACGGTCGGCTGGCCCTTGTGGGTCATCGCCGCGGCGTACGCCGCATACACCTTGCGCGGATCGTGGCCGCCGCGGTTGAGGCGCCAGATCTCCTCATCCGACATGTTGGCGACCATGGCCTTGAGCTCGGGATACTTGCCGAAGAAATGTTCCCGCGTGTAGGCGCCGCCCTTGGCCTTGAAATTCTGGTACTCGCCGTCGACGCTGTCCTCCATCACACGCCGCAGGAGGCCCTTGACGTCGCGCGCGAGCAGCGGATCCCAACGCGAGCCCCACAGTACCTTGATGACATTCCAACCCGCGCCGAGAAACGCCGCCTCGAGCTCCTGGATGATCTTGCCGTTGCCGCGCACGGGACCATCGAGACGCTGC
>CAZDTG010000054.1:0-26385 GCA_964508005.1 uncultured Steroidobacteraceae bacterium | reverse complement strand
GCCCCGCCGACTCGGCCCAGCGCTCCCAGCCATCCTTGCGCGCTTCGAACACGAGCAGCGTCTGCCCGTTGAGCTGCTCGATGGAGGTGATCGGCGTGCGCGCCAGCAGAGCAGGAGAGCAGGCCGGCACATAGGCCTGCGAGAACAGCCGATGCGCCTGGAGATCGTTCCACGTGCCGGAGCCCAACACGATCGAAACGTCCGCGTCCGCCGGGTGAGCGTCGGTGCCCGGCCCGTCGGTATCGATCTCGAGGTCGATGTCGGGCTGCGCCGCGTGGAGCGCCGCCAGCCGCGGCAGAAGGAATTCGTTTGCGAAGAACGAGGCGACGCGCAGGCGCAGCGTGCTGCGGCCGGCGCGGGCGCGCAGCTCGCGCGTAGCCGCGTCGAGCCGCTCGAAAAGATGATCGATTTCCTGCAGGTAAGTCTGTCCGGCATCGGTAAGGGTGAGTGTCCGTGCCCCCCGGTGGAACAAAGCGACCCCGAGTTCCTCCTCGAGGGCCCGAATCTGATGGCTCACGGCCGAAGGGGTGAGGAACAGCTGGCCGGCAGCCGTCTTGAAGCTGCCGGAGCGCGCCGCAAGCTGAAAAGCGCGCAGGGTTTTGGTCGAGGGCAGACGCATAAGGCGAAGATCATCCTACAAGTGCATGACGCGTCGAAGGCACCCGCGGCGTGTCCGTCACGCCCCGTTATACGCGCTATCTCCGGCGAGGCGCTCTCGGCACCAGTCCTGCGGCGGCCGCCAGCCGGACCCTCTATTATTTCAGATGTGCCCCGGCTGCTAGAACTTTCCGCGCATTTCGATATGACCGCCCCACCCGCGGCGCGCCCGCTGCGCACGCCGGGAAGGCCGGACATCCTCGCTGGCCTGGAGGCCGCCCTGGCCGCCGGCGATGGCCTGGTGGGCGCACACTGCATCCATGAGCTGTGGATGCGGGGGGAGTTCGCCACCCACATCGAGGCGGCGCTGGAGAAGCTCTGGGAGCGGGCCGCGAAGACGATTCCGGAGTGGCTGCCGATGCGCTACATCGACTGGCTACCCGCGGCCTACGAGGTCGCCGCGCGCTTCCGGGCGGAGCGCAAGGGCCGCACGAACATCTACCTCGTGCTGCTCGATTATCAGGATCGCCGCGACGGGCCCCTCGGGGTCTACGTGGGCATGAGCCGCTACTCCCCCGCGCAGCGCTTCGACCAACACAAGGCGGGAATCCGTGCTGCCGGCAGCGTGCTCAAGCGCGGTCTCGAAGTGCTCACGGGCCCCGCCTTGCATCTGCAGCACATAGCACGGCCGCTCGCGGCGCGTATCGAGGTCGAGCTCGCGGAGGCGCTGCGGGACGCGGGTCTTCTCGTGCAGGGCGGGCATTGATCGAGCTGCGTGTCCCGTCTGCGGCAACGCTCGGGACCGGTGCGCGGGTAAAATCCGAACCAACGGCCGGCTCGCGCGTTTACGGCCCATGGCTGCTCCGCAACCCACACGCTCGTCAGGCGCCGCTGCGCTCAAGTGGGCCGGCATCGTGATCGGCGGCCTGTTCGTCGTGTTGTTGATAGCGGCCGCCGTGTTGGACGCAAACGCCGACGCCTTGAGAGGGCCGATCTCCAGAATGGCCGCGGCGCATCTGGGCAGGCCGGTCCATCTCGACGGACGCCTCGAGCTGCACCTGTTCTCCTGGACCCCGCACGTGGTCGTGCATCAGCTGCGCATTGCGAACCCGGATTGGGTCACCACCCGGGAGATCGCGGGCAAGGGGCTGGCCCGGGCAAAAACCGCGGCAGGAGCTGCGTCCCCCGCCCCCGCGAGCTCGGCCGGGCAGACCGCCGCCGAGCGAGCCGACATGGCGCGGATCGGCAGGCTGGAGCTGTCACTTTCCGTCCCCGCTCTGTTCAAGGGCGAGGTGCTGCTTCCGTACGTCGGTGTCGATGACAGCGACATCGACCTGGTGCGGGATGCCCAACAACGCGCCAACTGGGAGTTTACGAGCCACCGTCCCGCAAAGCCCTCCACCCAACCGGCCCGATTGCCGCTGCTGCGCAGACTGCACCTGGGCCGCGGCCGCCTCGTGGTGACGGATGAGATCCGCAAGCTGCACTTCACCGGCACCTTGTCAGCCGATCAGAGCCGCGAGGGCGGTGCGCAGTCGCTCAGTCTGAAGGGCGACGGCGACATCAACGGCGCCTCATTCCAACTCACCGCCAGCGGCGATCCGCTCATCACCGCCGAAAGCCACGAGCCGTACACAGTGACTTCCGACATTCGCGCCGGCCGGACGAAAGTGAGATCACGCATTACCGTCACCAGGCCATTCGACCTGGGTTCCGTGGTGGCAGACATCGACGCCTCGGGCGACGATATGGCGGATCTCTACTACCTGAGCGGCCTCGCGTTGCCCAACACGGCGCCTTACACCGTGTCCGGTCACATGCAGCGCAACGGCTCGCTGCTGAAGCTCACCGACTTCAAAGGGACGCTCGGCAACAGCGACATCCACGGCGTTCTGTCGATCGAAACCGCCCGGGAGCGGCCGCTGTTGAGCGCCGATCTCGCCACGCGGCTGCTGGATATCAAGGACCTTGCCCCCACATTGGGCGCGCGCGTGAAAACCGCACCGTCATCCCTCAGTCAGCCGCAGGTGCACTCGCAGAGTGCCGAGAGTTCAACCGCAGAGGCGCGCGCGGCGGCGCCGCGCGCAGCGCAGACCGGCGCGCGGACGGCGCCGGACAGCAACGCTGCGAATGCAAGCCCCAACGCGGCGGGCAGCACGTTCAGCCTGCATGGTGCCAAGCCCAAAACGGCGCAGACTCGTGCTGTCGAGGCGCAGCAGGCCGACGCGCAGGCCGCCAAGGGCCAGACCCTCCTGCCGGATGCGAAACTGGATCTGCAGCGCATCCGCGGCATGGATGCCGACGTGAAATATCGTGCCGAGTCGGTGAAGGCCGACAAGGTGTCGATCCGTGAGATCGTGGTCACCCTGCGGCTCGATCGCGGGGTTTTGACCCTGACGCCGGTGTCGTTCATCCTGCCCCAGGGCAAGCTCACTTCCAACATCACCGTGGACGCCTCGAAGGACGTCCCCGTTGTCGAGATCAACACGCACATCAGCCAGGTGCGGCTCTCGCAGTTCAAGACCAAGGACGGCCAGGAGCCGCTCGACGGCACGATGGTGGGCCGCGCGATCCTGCATGGACACGGCAAATCCATCCACGAAGTGGGCTCCACGGCCACCGGCACGTTGAGCATCGTCGTGCCGCATGGAGACGTACGCGCCGCGTTCGCAGAGCTCCTGGGCATCAACGCCGCCCGCGGTCTCGGGCTGCTGCTCACCAACAACCAGGAGAAGACCGGCATCCGTTGCGGCGTGGCCGATTTCAAGGGCGAGGGCGGCGTGTTCGCGGCGCAGGAGATCGTGTTCGATACGGACACGGTGCTGATTACGGGCAGGGGCGAGGTCGATCTCGGTCCGGAGGTTCTCGACCTGACCCTGACCGGGCAGCCCAAGAAGCCCCGCCTGTTCCGCATCAAGTCGCCGATCGAGCTCACCGGGACGCTGTCGAAACCGAAGGTGCGCCTCAAGCCGGGGAACACGCCCGGGCAGGTGGCGCTGGCCACGGCGCTGGGCGTGCTGGCAACGCCGCTGGCGTCTGTGCTGGCCTTTATAGACCCCGGACTGGCGAAGGATGCGGATTGCGGGGCGTTACTCGCCGAGGCCCAGCGTTACGGGGCTCCTCCCGTTTCCAGCCAGCCCTCGAAGAAGGCGCCGATCAAGGACGCTCAGCGCTCGACGAAGGCGCGCTCGATGACGTAATCCCCTGGCTCGCCGATGTGGGGCGAGATCACGAAGCCCCGTGCGTCGAGCAGCGCACGGGTATCGGCGAGCATGGCAGGGCTGCCGCACACCATGACGCGGTCGGTGGCGGGGTCCAGCTGCGGCAGGTGCAGGTCACGGCACAGGCGACCGGATTGCATCAAGGTCGTCAGCCGGCCGTGATTCGCGTGCGGCTCGCGGGTAACCGTGGGGTAATAGTGCAGCTTGTCGCGCACCAGCTCGCCCAGGAGCTCGTGCTTCTTCAGCTCCTCGATCCGGTGCTTCACCACGGCGGATTCCCGGGCCCAGCGCACCCCATGAACGAGCACGACGTGCTCGAAGCGCTCGTAGAGGTCCGGGTCCTTGATGAGGCTCATGAACGGGGCGGCGCCCGTTCCCGTGCTCAGCAGGTACAGCCGCTTGCCGGGCTTGAGGTCATGAATGAGCAGGGTGCCCGTCGGCTTGCGGCTGATGAGGATCTCGTCGCCCTCCCGAATGTGCTGCAGGCGTGAGGTCAGAGGACCGTGCGGCACCTTGATACTGAGGAACTCCAGGTGTTCCTCATGGTTCGCGCTGGCGATGCTGTAAGCGCGCAGCAGCGGACGCTTGTCGACCTCCAGGCCGACCATCACGAACTGGCCGTTCTCGAATCGCAGGGCCGAATCACGCGTGGTGGTGAAAGTGAATTGCGTATCCGTCCAGTGATGTACCTTCAGTACCCGTTCCGCACCAATAGCCGCCAAGATCCGTTACCTGCGCAAAGCCTTGAAACCAGGGGCGAATGGTACCGTCCCGCGCGCCGGAATGAGGATTTTTTGGGCTATGGGCTCATAATCCCCCGGCATGTCGCCTCGAGGGGTTCCGCAATGACGCCAGCAGCCACCGGATTGAAGGGCCGCACCCTGTTCATCACGGGCGCGAGCCGGGGCATCGGCCTCGCCATCGCCCTGCGGGCAGCCCGCGACGGGGCGAACGTCGCGATCGCCGCCAAAACCCAGGAACCCCATCCCAAGCTTCCGGGCACCATCTATACGGCGGCCAAGGAGATCGAGGCGGCCGGGGGCCACGCACTGCCGCTCCCGGTCGACATCCGCAACGACGGGCAGGTGGCGGATGCGATGGCCCGTACCGTGAAGACATTCGGCGGCATCGACATTCTCGTCAACAATGCCAGCGCGATAAGCCTCACGAACACGCACGACACGGACATGAAGCGCTACGATCTGATGCACCAGATCAACACGCGGGGCACTTTTCTGTGCTCGAAGCTGTGCGTGCCGCACCTGGCACGCTCCTCGAATCCCCACATCCTGATGCTGTCGCCCCCGCTGAACATCACGGAGCACTGGTTCGCGCCGCACCTGGCCTATTCGCTCGCGAAGTACGGAATGAGCCTGTGTGTGCTGGGACTCTCCGGAGAGCTGCGCGCGCAAGGCATCGCGGTGAATGCGCTTTGGCCGCGCACTGTGATCGGCACCGCGGCGTTGCAAGTGGCGATGAGCGGTCACGCTAGCGCCGAGCGCCGGCGTGTCCGCAGACCCGAAATCGTCGCGGACGCCGCGCATGTCATTCTGACGAAACCCAGCCGCGAGTTTACCGGCAGGTTCTGTATCGACGATACGGTCCTGCGGGCCGCGGGCGAGACCGATTTCACACAATATCGGGAACCTGGGATCGCCGAGGAGGAGCTGCTGCCGGACTTCTTCCTGTAAACCACCGGGCGGCATGGGGCACCCGGTTCGACTATCGGCTAACGGCCGGCGCGCGTTAGACTGGGAACATAACTCACGCATCGGTCGGCCGCGGCCTGCAGGCCGGCGCCGTCTCGCCAAAGGCGGCAGCCGGATGCGCGGCGGACACCTCGGGTTGTGTGTTGAAAGGCGGAAACTATGTCACGAGTGTGGCGAGCCTGGTTTGCGTGTGTGGTGGCGCTCAGCGCGCCGGTGGCGGCCCGAGAGGCGACACCGCTGGTGCTGGCCAGGGGCGAGCGGCTCGGCGTCATCAGCCTGCTGGATGCCGAAGTCACCCATTTCCATGTGGCCAAAGCGATCCAGGATGCCTTTCTCAAGACCCAGAGGGTCGATTGGCCCGTCGATGCCATGCTCGCCGGCGCGCTCAAGGAGCGCATCGCGCAGATGGGCCTGGTGCTGGTTCCGCTCGCCGTGACCGATGAGCTCGATCGCACTCGGGAGAGCTGCTTCCTGAACGGCAACTTCAACAAGAGCCTGCCGAAGGAGTGCGCGCTGCCGTTGCAGCATCTGGCCGCCGCCGAGCACGTGCAGGGCCTCATCGTGCTCGCCCCGGGACTCAACAACTCCACCCATGCCGGGTCCTCGCGCCGCAAGGATTTGCCGGACTACGTGCGCGGCTGGGGCTTCATTACCGGCGAGGTGAGCTCATCCGGCGCCCCGACGCTCTTCAGCATGACCGAGATGTTGTTGGTAGCCCCGTCGGGGCAGGGTCCGCAGTTGCGCGGTCGCGAGTGGGGCGGCAACTACGCGCTCGAATGGACGGGTTTCGTCACACCGGCGGACCCGAAAGCGGTCCCGGCCCAGGCTTATGCCCAGCTGCAGCCGCTGTTCGCATCCATTCTGTCGCGCCAGAGCGCGCGTCTGCTCGAGCAGCTCCAGGTAGGGCCCTGAGGCAAGGGAAGTCGCGTCATCGCACTGCCAGCGCGCGTCTGGCCGGGGCCGGCCAGGCGCGTCCGGAAAACTCCTCGAGTTGCCCGCGACGTGTGCAGCCCGCATCGCGGCTGCACCGTAATGGCCCGCACCCCGTTGCATCCCGGTCTAAGTGTCTGATTTTGCATCCGGGCATTACTGGCATGAGGCTTGCAAAAAAATCGTCCGGCGGTGCGCTCCCGCCGCACGTGTTGACTCCGGCTTCGCGTGAGACGAGGAGCATCGTTCGCAGCGGCGATTGACCCCCTCATTCGTTGTCGCGGCGTTATAACGTGCGAGGTCGTCGTCGCCTCGCACGTTTTTTATGGGCGCCTGAAAGTCATGCCGCCAGGCAGCTCATCCGGCCGTGACCCGCAGCTCCAGATCGATCTCCGCGATCTCGTAGCCCTTGCGGAAGTCGCGGATGTGTTTCGCCATCCAGCCGCGGGCAGCCTCCGCATCCCGTGCACCCAACGCCTCGACGATGCGCTTCTGCGCCGTGGCGATTCGCGAGCGCGCCTGCCCCACCTTGTCGATCATGACGCGCAGCGATGGCTCGAGGAGCTGTAACAGTGGCTCCTGCGCGAGCACCAGCACCTGGTTATGAGTCGCTCTGCCGACGCAGCGGAAGAATTCGGCGGCATGGTGAACCGCGCGGCCCGTTTCGGCGTTCAGAGTCACGAACCGTCCGGCCGCATCCACCACCGCGGCGAGATCATCGTTGGTTCGGGCACGGGCCGCCGCCTCGGCGATCGGCGGCTCGAGAATCGTAAGCGCCGCCCACACCTCCAGAAACGTGACGTCGTGCATGACGAGCGCCCGGCTCACGCCCCCGGCGATCGCCTCGTGTTGGGGACGGCTCACGGACATGAGCTTCGAGCCGGGCCGGCGCTTCACCAGGCCGCCGCTCTCGAGCTCACGCAGGGCTTCCCGGATCGTCGAGCGGTTCACCCCGAATTGCCGCGCGAGCTCCGTTTCGGGCGGCAGGCGCTCGCCCTCGCGCAGGCTGCGGCTCACGATGCGCTCGCCAATGGCCGCCGCCACTTTCCGGTAGGCGGGCTCGATGAGAATCTGCTCGAAACGCACGCCCTGCGGCTCGACGCTCATGCCGCATCCTCGAACAGCTCGCGGCCGATCAGCATGCGGCGGATCTCCTGGGTTCCCGCGCCGATCTCGTAGAGCTTGGCGTCCCGCAGCAGTCGTCCCGCCGGAAAGTCGTTGATATAGCCGTTGCCGCCGAGAGCCTGTATCGACTCGAGGGCCACCTGGGTCGCCCGCTCCGCGGCGAACAGGATGCAGCTGGCCGCGTCGCGGCGCTTTACCGTACCCGCATCGCAGGCGCGCGCGACGCAGTAGACGTAAGCGCGGCTCGCGCTCAGCCCCGCGTACATGTCGGCGACTTTCCCCTGCATGAGCTCGAACGTGCCGATGGGCTGCCCGAACTGTTTGCGCTCGCGGACGTACGGCAACACCAGGTCCAGCGCGGCGGCCATCAGGCCCAGAGGGCCACCGGCCAACACGACACGCTCATAGTCGAGACCGCTCATCAACACGCGCGCGCCGCCATTCTCGATTCCGAGCAGATTGGCCGCCGGCACCGCACAGTCGTCGAACACGAGCTCGCAGGTGCCCGAGCCCCGCATGCCGAGCTTGTCGAGCTTCTGCGCGCTCGAGAAGCCGTCGCTGCCGCGCTCGACGATGAACGCGCTGATTCCGCGGGCCCCGGCGGCGGGCTCCGTCTTGGCATACACGACGAAGACATCGGCGTCCGGGCCGTTGGTGATCCACATCTTGCGGCCGTTGAGAATGTACTTGTTGCCGCGTTTCTCGGCGCGCAACTGCATCGACACGACGTCCGAGCCGGCTCCGGGCTCGGACATGGCGAGCGCACCGACGTGCTCGCCGCTTACGAGCTTCGGCAGGTAACGCTCACGCTGCTCGTCCGTCGCGTTGAGCCGAAGCTGGTTGACGCACAGGTTCGAGTGCGCTCCGTAAGACAGTCCAACCGCGCCGGAGGCCCGCGAGATCTCTTCCATCACGAGCACGTGCGCGAGATAGCCGAGCCCGGCGCCTCCCCAGCGCTCGGGTACCGTGATGCCGAGCAATCCCTGCTCGCCGAGGGCGGGCCACAGATCGCGCGGGAATGCGTTGGCGCGATCGATGTCCGCGGCGCGCGGCGCGATCCGCTCGCGCGCGAAGCGGCGCACCTGGACGCGGATCTCATCGAGATCGGAGCCCAGGCCGAAGTCACAGTCGCTGTAGTCTGTCGCGTCCATGAGCTTGCCTTCTCATTCAGTACGATCGTATGATTGTCGGACAAACCGGCAACCGTGACAAGGGCAATGCCACGACTTTCCACCCGCGTCGACGTCCACTCCGCGGAGTTTCGCGACAACCAGCGCGCCATGCAGGCTCTGGCGGCCGATCTGCGGCAGCAGGCCGGGCGCATCGCACATGGGGGCTCGAAAACGGCGGTGGAGAAGCACAGGGCTGCCGGAAAGCTCACGGCCCGGGAGCGCATCCGGGTGCTGCTGGACACCGGCAGCCCGTTTCTGGAGTTGTCGCAGCTGGCCGCTCACGGCATGTACAGCGGAGACATCGCCTCGGCGGGCATCGTCACAGGTGTAGGGCGGGTCAGTGGTCGGGAATGCGTGATCGTCGCGAACGATCCCACGGTAAAGGGCGGTACTTACTACCCGGTTACGGTCAAGAAGCACCTGCGGGCGCAGGAGATCGCGCGCGAGAACCGGCTTCCCTGTGTTTATCTCGTCGAGAGCGGCGGAGCCTTCCTTCCCGCGCAGGATGAAGTGTTCCCCGACCGCGAGCACTTCGGCCGCATCTTCTATAACCAGGCGACATTGTCCGCGGAAGGGATCGCGCAGATAGCAGTCGTTCATGGTTCGTGCACGGCCGGCGGCGCCTACGTGCCCGCGATGTCGGATGAGAATGTCATCGTCCGTAACCAGGGACGCGTCTTTCTTGGCGGCCCGCCGCTCGTAAAGGCAGCCACGGGAGAGGACATCGATGCCGAATCGCTCGGCGGTGCGGACGTGCACTGCAGGGAGTCGGGGGTCTGCGACCACTACGCTGAAAACGATACCCACGCTCTTTCCATTGCACGGCGGATCGTGGGTCGGCTCAAGGCCGCGCCCGACACGGCACCTCCACGTGCTTCGTCGGACCCGCATTACGACCCAACAGAAATTCATGGCGTCGTGCCTGCGAGCCTGCGCAAGCCCTACGATGTGCGCGAGGTGATCGCCCGCCTGGTCGACGACTCGCAGCTCGATGAGTTCAAGGAGCTCTACGCAACGACGCTGGTGTGCGGTTTTGCGCACATCGGCGGCTATCCGGTCGGTATCCTCGCCAACAACGGCATTCTGTTCTCGGAGAGCGCTTTGAAGGGCGCTCATTTCGTGGAGTTCTGCACACGGGAGCAGATCCCGCTGTTGTTCCTGCAAAACATAACCGGCTTCATGGTCGGCAAGCGCGCGGAAGCCGGCGGTATCGCAAAGGACGGAGCAAAACTCGTGACCGCGGTGGCGTGTGCCAATGTACCCAAACTCACCGTCATCATCGGCGGAAGCTATGGGGCGGGAAACTACGCCATGTGCGGCAGGGCGTACTCGCCACGGTTTCTGTTTCAGTGGCCCAACGCGCGGATTTCCGTGATGGGCGGGGAGCAGGCCGCAAGCGTGCTCGCCACCGTCAAACGCGACCAGATGAAAGGCGCCGAGTGGCCCGCCGCGGAAGAAGAGGCGTTCAAGAACCCTATCCGTGAGCAATACGAGCGCCAGGGGCACCCCTACTATGCCTCGGCACGACTTTGGGATGATGGGGTGATCGATCCAATCGACACCCGTCGCGTTCTTGCGCTATGTCTCGCTGCCGTCCGAAATGCACCGCAGCAGGAAACCCGCTTCGGTTTGTTCCGGATGTAGGAGCTGTCTGAATGCTGTGGCCGCTACGACCAGTGCTGCTCCTGCTATGACTAACGCTGCGCCCGCTGCCCCGACGTTGCGCCTGCGGGAGGTCGCCCTGTGTGATTAAGAGTCTTCTGGTAGCTAACCGCGGCGAGATTGCCTGCCGTATTTTCCGCACGGCGCGCCGCCTCGGCGTGCGCACGATCGCGGTGTTCTCCGACGCGGACGCGAATGCGCAACATGTGCGCGAGGCGGACGATGCGGTTCGAATCGGGGCCGCGGCGCCGCGCGAGAGCTATCTAAACATCGAACGCATTCTGGAAGCTGCTCGCGGCGCGGGCGCGCAGGCTGTCCATCCGGGCTACGGCTTCCTGTCGGAGAATTCGCACTTCGCACAGGCATGTGTGGACGCGGGTCTCGTGTTCGTGGGCCCACCCGCCGCGGCGATCGCAGCCATGGGTTCGAAGATCGTAGCGAAAGCTCGAATGCGGGCCGCCGGTGTTCCGGTGCTTCCCGGTTATGAAGGTTCACGCCAGGATCTCGAGCACCTCGAGAGTGCGGCGCTCGAGTTGGGACTGCCGCTGATGATCAAGCCGGCCGCCGGCGGCGGCGGCAAGGGGATGCGGATCGTCACAGAAAAGCGTGAGATCGGCGCGGCGCTCGCGGGAGCGCGGCGACTCGCCGAGAGCGCTTTCGGTGACGGTGCGTTGTTGTTGGAGAGATATCTCCCTGCGCCCCGTCACGTCGAGGTGCAGGTGTTCGCGGATACCCACGGCCATTTCGTGCACCTGGGCGACCGCGACTGTTCCATCCAGCGCCGCCACCAGAAGTTGGTCGAGGAAGCTCCGGCCCCCGCGATCCCCGCGGACCTCCAGAACCGGCTGCGCGCGGCCGCTGTGCTGGTCGCGCGTGAGATCGGTTACGTGAGTGCCGGCACGGTCGAATTTCTGTTCGATGGCCGGGCCTTCTACTTCATGGAAATGAATACGCGGCTGCAGGTGGAGCATACCGTCACGGAGGCAATCACCGGCCTCGATCTCGTCGAATGGCAGCTGCGCGTTGCGAGCGGTGAGGCGTTGCCGCTCGCGCAGGACGACGTTCGCTTACGAGGACACGCCATCGAGGCGCGCGTGTGCGCAGAGGATCCCGACCGGGACTTTCTCCCCAGCGCGGGCTCGTTGAAGCTGCTGCAGTGGCCGTCCGGGGAATCGATCCGGGTGGATGCCGGCTTTGCCACAGGCGATGCCGTCCCTGCGACCTATGACTCGCTCCTCGGGAAGGTCATCGCCTGGGCTCCGGAGCGGGCGCAAGCGGCTGCGCGGCTTTCCGCCGCCCTCGAGCACACCCAGTGCGCCGGTATACAGACGAACGAGAAGTGGTTGAGCCGCGTGTTGCGCTCGCCTCGTTTCCTCGAGGTTCGCCACAGCATTGCCTTTTTGCAGGAGAGCGGAGCAGAGTTCGCCGGCCCGCCCGATCTGGAAGCCCCGCTCACCGCGCTGGCTGCCCTCGCAGCGCACGGCGCAAGTGCATCTGCACGGCCCTCTGGCCCCTGGGAGATCCTCGACGGGTTCACCCCCAACCTCGCGGCGCGCGTGGAATACAAGCTCTCCTGGCACGGCCACGAGCACTCCGCTGATATCATCTTCACTCGCGGCGACCCAACCGCGGTCGCCGTTGACGGGCGAAGTCCGGTGAGCGTTGCGGATCTAGCGATTTCTGATGCAGTCATCTCCGCGCGCATCGAAAACGCGCGCCGGCAGGCGCGCTATTTCCGCGACGGCACTCGCATCCATCTATGGACGGGCGGCGAGCACTTCGAAGTCCTGCTGGAGGACCCCCGTCTGAAGGAGTTTTCGACCACCGCCGCGCAGGGGGGCCTCACTACCCCGCTGCCGGGCGTCGTCGCGGCAGTGGCCGTGAAAGTCGGGCAGGCGGTGCAGGCCGGCGAAGTCCTGATGGTGATTGAAGCGATGAAAATGGAGCACAGCATCCGTGCTCCCGATGCCGGTGTCGTGAAAGCGATCCATTTCGGCCCGGGAGATCGGGTTCCGGAAGGCAGCCAGCTGCTGGAGCTTGCCGCAGCAGCCACCGCGTGACAGGATGAGCTTGCGCTGCGGCTTCCCGCCGAAAAATGAATAACGAATTTTTTGCGCCGCAGTGAGATATATCCCGCACTGCGCGCAGTAGCCAGAGTGGCAGTTACTGTCTCCCGCGTGAGCGTTGTCGAACGGATGGTGTCGAGGGAGTATGTGCAGACCACTCATTCGTAAGATAGGGATCTAGCGCTTCTCGGTGCCGGCAACAAGAAATGGGATTTTTGTTTCCAAACCCTCGGCGGGAGCCAGTAGCTGCTTTTTTGCGCGCACCCCTGGGGTGCTGAGCGGGCTTGTACCCGCGCGTTGACACGCGCAACGCCTTCAGGCGATGCTTTCCCCCCAATGACCCACCCCATGCAGCTCCGCTTTGCACGAATTACGCGGCCGACTCTCGCGAAGGCGAAGGTCGCTGGGATTCGTGTCGAGAATGCGCTGAGGGGTTGGGTGTCATGGGTAATGTCGAGTCGTTTTCACTGCTGCGGCTGCGTGTCGTAGCCGAGGCCGATGCGGGCGCGCTGCTGCGCGTTCTCGAGCGTTTTCAAAACCTGGGTGTCCTGCCCCGCCGCGTCATAGCTGAATTCACCAGCAGCGATTCATTGAGCATCCAGCTCGATGTAACGGGTCTCGAGGAATCACGCCTGACTCTCATCGCCGCCAAGCTGGGTGAGATGCCCTGCGTGACGCAAGCGTACTGGCACTACGCTTGACGGATCAGCAGGGCAGGCCGGTGCTGCGTGCTATTTGTGGCCGGCCGTGCTGCGCTCCGCGCGTACCTTGGCGATGAGCGCGTCCGTATTCGAGAGCAACTTCTCCAAACTGTTGCCCATCGCGACATACTTCCCGCCCACCGCCAATGACGGCACACCGTCGATCTTGTAGTTCTCCGCCATTTGTTCCGCCTGGTTGAGCTTCGTGTTCACGCCGAACGAGTCGAAGGCCGAAACGAACTTCGCGCGGTCCACGCCGTGCGTCCCCACCCACCGGGTGATCGCTTTCTCATCGAAGAGCGGCAGATGTTCCGCATGAATGGCGCGAAAAACGGGCGCATCCAGCCGCCCGAGGTCCCCGGTCGCCTCGAGCGCGTAGTAAGCCTTCGCGAGATTCGTCCAGGCCGTTCGCCCCATGCCCGTGGCGACGCGCTTGAACATCACATCCTTGGGCAGTTTTGCGGCCCAGGCGCTGACGAGGGGATAGAACTCGTAGCAATGAGGGCAGCCGTACGAGAAGAACTCGACCACCTCGATCTTACCGGCAGTGCCGGTGTGCTGCGGCGGCTCCAGAGTCCGGTAGTCGGTCCCCTCCGTGAGCTGGGCGGCCCGCAACGGCACCGCCATCACGAGAGCGAGAGTGAGCAGGAGAGTGCTTCGAATGGACATGATTTCTGCGTCTCAAATAGCCGAACGGGCTTGCGAGCGGACGGCGGGCTCGACACTCAGTGTCAGGGTTCGCGGCCACCCGCAACGGCCAGCCCGACTCGTAATGATACGGCACGCGTCCCCTGACAGCGCCATCTGTCCCGTGACAGCGACAACGCTACGGTGATCATTGCTCCCTAGCAGGCTGTCGGGCTCGCGCCGGTGGTGCTGGGCGGGCTTCGCGGGCTTGTCAGGTTGCGCGGCGCAGCCGGTAACGATGGCCGCAAGCACGAGATAACATATCTTGCGCACAAGAGCTCTCCCCCGAAACGATTGCCCAGTCTACTTGGGCGGCGCCGGTAACACAGACCGCTTTCGCGCAGAAACGGTCGACACATAGGGCGAATCGCTGTCGAAGAAGCGCCAGGGACGTCTCGCCCAATCACCGGCGTAGTCGACTCCGATCCGTGTAGTCCGGGTGATTCGCGCGCGTTTCGCGCGTCCCGGAGGCCGCTCCAGCCACAGGACATCGCCGAGCAGATCGGCGCCGTTGAGCTTGCGATCGATGTTCATTGCCCGGCACAGCAGGCCGGGCCCCCACGTTTTATCGCTGATGCCGCTCACCGGCTCGAGCGCACGTACCAGCACCGCATGCGGCACCCCGGCGGCCGCCGTCACCACGTTGAGGCAGTACCAGAACCCGTAAATGAAATAGACATAAGCATGTCCCGGCTCACCGAACATGACTTCGGTGCGAGCCGTTCGGCCACGAGAAGAGTGCGCTGCAAGGTCCTGCGGCCCCATGTAGGCCTCCGTCTCGACGATGCGTCCGACGCGAAGTCGGCCGCCATCGTCGTGCACGAGGTGCATGCCGATGAGGTCACGCGCGATCGCAAGCGTGCCAGGGGCGTAGAAGTCGCGGGGAAGTTTGCGGGCTCGATTCACGAGCCCGCATCGTACTAGAGCCTATCCCGATAACGGGCGTCGTCGCGTGGCCGCCGGCGGCGCGCTCGCCGCGGCAGACGACCCTGGTTGAGGCAGGCTCTGAGTGTTGGCCTATCTCGCGGCCGGCGCGTCGGTTTGGGCGATGCGGACGTCGTTCTTCACGCTCTTCACGCCCGGGATCGAGCGAATATCCTCTTCCGCGAGTTTGGCTTCCGTCGGTGTCTTCGCGACACCGGTCAAAGTCACATTGCCCTGATACACCTGGACGCTGAAATCGCTCGATTTGACGTTCTTGTCCTTGATCAAGGCCGTTTTGGCGCGCGCCGTCAATGTAGTGTCATCGACATACTGACCGGCCGTCTCCTCGTGATGCATGACCTTGCATCCGGCGATGCTGAGCAGGGCGACCGCCGCGACGGTCGAGAAGCTTATGAAGGAGCGCATGGCAGATGACCTCAAAATTGCGAGCCCAAGCCCGGTTGACAAGATCACAGCAAGGGAGGTGCCTGTATTTTTCGAACGACAGCGGCGCGCATTTGTCTACAATAGGTCGCTCAGCCGCGGCGTCTCAAGGTGAGAAATCGAGCTGAATCAAGAGGATAAAGGTCTTTGGTAGAAATCACATGATACGTGCGGCGCTGGTTTCGTTGCTCGCTCTGAGCCTCTTCGCCACCGCCAGCCAGGCG
The DNA here is from genome assembly GCA_964508005.1 of uncultured Steroidobacteraceae bacterium. Lineage (GTDB taxonomy): Bacteria > Pseudomonadota > Gammaproteobacteria > Steroidobacterales > Steroidobacteraceae > 13-2-20CM-66-19. The sequence goes on along the minus strand of CAZDTG010000054.1, from coordinate 10,923 downwards.
ACGGTGTATGAAATTCCGCCCGACGGCTCGCCCGTCGTGGGTGCCGATACGCACATCCGGACGGTCTACAGGGACACGCTGCTCGACATCGCACGGCGCAACAGCCTGGGTTATTACGAGATCATCCGCGCGAACCCCGGTGTCGACATGTGGCTGCCGGGAGAGGGCACGGACATCATGTTGCCGGGGCGGCGCATCCTGCCTGCCGGGCCGCGCGAAGGCATCGTGGTCAATCTTCCGGAGCACCGGCTGTACTACTACCCGAAGCCGAAGAAGGGTGAGAAGCCGGTGGTCATCACTTATCCGGTGAGCATAGGCAAGATGGACTGGAAGACGCCGCTCGGCGAGACCCGGGTCACCCAGAAGGAAAAGCATCCGAACTGGTATCCCCCCGAAGGGGTGCGCAAGGAGCACCTGGCGAACGGCGATCCGCTGCCCGCGGTCGTGAAAGCCGGACCCGACAATCCGCTGGGGGATTACGCCATGCGCCTCGCGGCCGGCAACGGCACCTATCTCATCCATGGAACCAACAACCCGATGGCCGTTGGCATGGCGATCACGCACGGTTGTGTTCGCATGTATCCCGAGGATGTCGCCGCGCTGTTCCCCCTCATCCCCGTCGGAACCAAGGTGTGGCTCATCAACGAGCCGGTGAAGGTCGCCTTCGCGGACGGGGAGCTGCTGATGGAAGCGCATCCTCCGGTCGACGATGAGGGCCAGAACACGACCGACACCGATATGGAGCTCCTGTCGCAGAAGCTCGACCAGGCGCTGGGCAACACGACGGCGGCCATCAACTGGGACTTCGCGAAGACCGCGCTGCAGACGGCGAACGGCATCCCGACAGTGGTAGGGCTGCAGGCCGACATGAACCCCGCGCAAGCAGAGGCCGCCGATGCTGCTTCTGCGCCGCCGCCCGCAGCGCCGGTTCCGGCAATAGCGGCAGCCCCAGCCGCAACGCCGTCAGCATCGGTCCAAGCCTCCTCCGCACCGGCGACAACGGCGCCAGCGCCAGTGGCTGCGCCCGGGCGATAGGGCGGGCAAGGAGCCGGAGCGGCAGGGAGCCCGAGCGCCGGCGAGCGCCGCGAGTGCCGGGCTCAGCGAAAACCGGAGCGCAGCGACCGCAAGCTCTGAAACAGCTTCAGCAGGGCCGTCGCGCGCGACAGGATGGAGATCGCGCCGGTGGCAAAAGTCAGCCACGACAGCACTCTCTTCGGCCGCAGCAAGGTCAGAATGCCCGCCAACGCGGCAAGCCAGGCCAGCGGATGATTGGCCGCAATCCCCGGCGCCCGCGATGTCCAATTCGCCACCTGCGCCGCAGGCCGGATCTGCTCCAGACGGTAAGCGAGCTCCGCGCGTTGCTCATCGCAGCGTGCGAGCAGGGCGCGCCGGCGCGCTTCCAACTGCGCCCTGCGGCTCATGGTGCACCCCTGGCACTGCGCCGATCGTGCTCGAGCTGCTCGAGCGTGCCTGCCAGCATGTTGGGCCGGCTGCGGAACGAGCGTGCACCGATGCTGCCGAGCACGATCGCGAGCACGAGGAACAGCGCCGTGCCGCCCAACAAACCCAACATTCGATGCGTGTCCCACAACGCCACTACGATACTCACCAGCCCGAACACCAGCGCCAACAACCCACAGGCGAGCGCAGCCACGGCGAACAGCAGCATTTGCACGACGCGCAGGAGATAGATCTCGACTTCGACCGAGGCGAGCTCCAGGCGTGTCTTGAGAGCATCGAGTCCCGCTGCCAGCAGACCGCGCAGCGCACCGACGTGAGAGTCGGCCGCCATCGCTTCGGTATCGGTCGCTGGTGCGCGCTCGTCCACTATTTGTTACGTCCCATCAGGATTCCGAGCAGCAACGCGACACCGCCGGCGATCGCCAGGGCCTGCCAGGGGTTGTCGCGCACATAACCGTCGACCTGCTTCGCACGGCCTTTTACCTCGCCCTCCAGCCCCGACAGACGGTCACGCAGCGACTGCAGCGACTCCTCCGCCCGCTCGCGAGCCTCCGAGGCCTTCTCGCCAGCCTGCCCCGCGGTGGCTCGCAACAGGGCCTCCGCATCACTGACCAGCGCGTGCAGATCATCGGCGAGTTTGCCTGCATCGAAGAATTCAGTCATGGCGGCCCTCCTGAAATCGTTGCGAACGAAGGTTCGTTGAATTTACGCATATTTTCCCGCAAACCGCGAGGCTCGGGCTCGAGTCGCAGCGGCCCCCTCGTCCCCATGATGGCGGCAAGGGGCGTGCCCGCAAGGGCGGGGCTTGCGATAACGTCCGGCAGGGGCTGCCGACGCCGCAAGGGCGGCTCTCTCTCGATTGCGCCACCAACGGCTGGCCCAGCTCGGCAGCCGGATCTGCGGCCGGCTTCGCGGCCGCGCCGCCACCGCACCTGACTCAGCGAAGCGGGTCCCCCCATGCCGCTGGCAGCGTCGCCCTCACCGGGTCATCAACGCAACTTCCGCATCCCGCACCATCACCAGCTCTTCCTCGACGGGAATGACCTGCACCTTGACCTTGCTCCGGGACGACTGGATCGCAGCCTCGGTCCCTCGCGCCGCCTCGTTGGCCGCTGCGTCCACCTCGATGCCCGCCCACTGCATCCCGATGAGCGCGCGCTCGCGGACCTCCGGCACGTGCTCGCCGACGCCGCCGCCGAACACGATTCCGTCGCACCCGCCAAGGACCGCGCAATACGCGCCCAGGTACTTGCGCAGGCGATAGCAATACAGCTCCACCGCAAACTGCGATTGCGGCGCCGGATCGGCGAGCAACTCCGCCGGGTTGGCGCTCTTTCCCGAGAGGCCGGCCAGTCCCGACTCGCGATTCAACAGCTCGACGACCTGCTCGCCCGCCAACGACAGCCGCCGCTGCAGGTAGGGCAGGATGGAGGGATCGACATCCCCTGAGCGCGTCGCCATCACGAGTCCCTCGAGGGGCGAGAAGCCCATCGAGTTATCGAGCGGACGGCCCCCATCGAGCGCCGTCATCGAGCAGCCCCCGCCGAGTTGCACCGTGATGAGCCGGCCACCACCCGGCAACTCCGGATATAACTCGCACCAACGACGCGACATCGCCTCGTGCGCGAGCCCATGAAAACCATAACGCCGCACGGCATGATCGACACCGATGCGCGCGGGTAAAGCATATTCCGCCGCGCGCCGGGGCAGGCCCGCGAAGAACGACGTGTCGAACACCGCCACCTGCGCCACTCCGTTCCCGCATGCGACACGCGCGGCCTCGATCCACTCGAGCGCTTTGGGATTGTGCAGCGGCGCGAGCCCCGACAACTTGCCGATCTCGGCTATGACACCATCATCGATGCGGACCGGCCCCGTAAAGCGCGTGCCTCCGTGAACGACGCGGTGGACCGCCACATCCGGAGGCGAGCGGAGCTTGCGCAAGAAGCGGGTGAGCGCGGCGCCCGGGTCGATCTCGCGGCCGGAATCATGCTCACTCGCCAGGCGCGCGGGAGGCTTGCCTGCCGCAACCTCATACGCGGCGAGCTTTACGGAGGTGCTGCCGCTATTGAGAGTGAGAACGATCATGAGAGTGTCGTCATCATTTCACACCAGAACGTGGCTTGCTCACTGATAGAATAGGCTGCTCGAAGGAATGGCTCGCCGTCCGAATGGTTCGGCGTCGGAATGGTTCGTCGTCGGAATGGTTCCTGCTACAGGGGGGCTCTCCCGTATGAGCCCTTGCCGCCGACCCCGAGGAAGCTGCGATGTCCGCTGAGCTGAGAGCGACCGAAGGCCCACTGACCGATGTCGAGCTGCAGCGTGTGCACGCCTGGTGGCGGGCAGCCAACTATCTCGGCGTCGGGCAGATCTACCTGCTCGACAATCCGCTGCTCACGGAACCCCTCACGCTCGAGCACGTGAAGCCCCGGCTTCTCGGACACTGGGGGACCACGCCCGGACTGAATTTCCTCTACGCGCACCTGAACCGCGTGATCATCGCGCGCGAGCTGAACATGATTGTCATCATCGGCCCCGGGCATGGCGGCCCCGCCCTGGTGGCCAACACCTGGCTCGAGGGAAGCTACAGCGAGCTCTACCCCGGGGTGCCGCGCAACGCAGCCGGCATGCAGCGCCTCTTCAAGCAATTCTCCTTTCCCGGCGGCATCCCGAGCCACTGCGCCCCCGACGTACCCGGCTCGATCAACGAGGGCGGCGAGCTCGGCTATTCCCTGTCGCACGCCTTCGGTGCGGCGTTCGACAATCCGGACCTCATCGTCACCTGCGTGGTCGGCGATGGCGAGGCCGAGACCGGGCCGCTGGCGACGGCCTGGCATTCGAACAAATTCCTCAACCCTGCCAGCGACGGGGCCGTACTGCCGATCCTGCACCTGAACGGTTACAAGATCGCGAACCCCACGATCCTGGCGCGCATTCCGCGCTCCGAGCTCGAGAGCCTGCTCACCGGCTACGGCTGGCAGCCGTACTTCGTTGCCGGCGACGACCCCGAGTTGATGCACCGGCAGATGGCCGCGACGCTCGAGCAGGTGCTCGATGAGATCGCGGCGATCAAGGAACGCGCCCGCTCGAGCGACAAGGTCTCCCGCCCGCGCTGGCCCATGATCGTCCTGCAGAGCCCGAAGGGCTGGACCGGACCCAAAATTGTCGATGGCGTGCAGGTGGAGGGGACCTGGCGCGCTCACCAGGTGCCGCTGGCGGGGTTGGCGACGAACCCCGCGCATCTGCGTCTGCTGGAGGAGTGGCTGCGCAGCTACCGGCCCGCCGAGCTGTTCGATGCCGAGGGCGCTCCGCGGCCGCACATTCTCGAGCTCGCGCCGCAGGGAGCGCGCCGCATGGGCTCGAACCCGCACGCGAACGGCGGCCTGTTGCTCGCCGATCTGACACTGCCCCCGATAGCCCGCTACGCCGTGAACGTCGCGAAGCCCGGCGCCGGGATGGCCGAGTCGACCCGCGTGCTCGGAGAGTGGCTGCGCGATCTCTTCAAGCGCAGCGCGCAGACGCGCAATTTCCGTCTCTTCGGTCCCGACGAGACGAGCTCGAACCGCCTCGATGCCGTGTTCGAGGCGACCCCGCGCACCTGGCTCGGACAGATCATTCCGGGAGACTCCCACCTGGCCCCGGACGGGCGTGTCATGGAGGTGTTGTCGGAGCATCAGTGCCAGGGGTGGCTCGAAGGCTACCTGCTCACCGGCCGTCACGGCCTGTTCGCCTGTTATGAGGCGTTCATCCACATCGTGGATTCGATGTTCAACCAACACGCGAAGTGGCTGGAGGCCACGCAGCACATTCCCTGGCGCCGTGCGATCGCCTCGCTCAACATCCTGCTGAGCTCGCATGTCTGGCGCCAGGACCATAACGGCTTCTCGCACCAGGACCCGGGCTTCCTCGACGTCGTCGCCAACAAGAAACCGGGCGTCGTGAGGGTCTACCTGCCGCCGGATGCCAACACTCTGCTGTGCGTCGCGGACCAATGCCTGCGCAGCCGCGATGTCGTGAATGTCATCGTCGCCGGCAAGCAGCCTGAGCTGCAGTGGCTCGACCTGGATGCCGCCATCAAGCACTGCGCGAGCGGCATCGGGATCTTCGAGTTCGCGAGCAACGACACGGACGGCGATCCCGATGTCGTCATGGCCTGTGCCGGCGATGTTCCCACGATGGAGACTCTCGCGGCCGTGAGCATCCTGCGCCGCCATCTGCCGGAGCTCAGGGTTCGCGTGGTCAACGTCGTGGACCTGATGACGATGCACCCCAGGGAAGAGCACCCGCACGGCCTCACGACCCACGAATTCGATACGCTGTTCACGACGGACAAGCCGATCCTGTTCGCCTTCCATGGCTATCCCTGGCTCATCCATCGGCTCACCTACCGGCGTCACAACCACGACAACCTGCATGTCCGCGGTTACAAGGAGGAGGGAACGACCACGACGCCCTTCGACATGGTGGTGCGTAACGACCTCGATCGCTTCCACCTCGTCATGGACGTCATTGACCGTGTGCCGAAGCTCGGCTACCGCGCGGCCCATCTGCGCCAGCTCATGCGGGACAAGCTCACCGAGCACGCGCATTACATCGTGCGCCGCGGCGAGGACATGCCAGAAGTCCGGGACTGGGTGTGGCAGGATAGCCGGGACGAGAGCATCAATACCTGAAGCGACGCGCCTCGAGCGCGTGAGGATTTGGCATGAACGCTAACGCTGATAATCCGCTGCTGAAGCTGCGCGGGCTGGGCCAGAGCGTCTGGCAGGACGACATCGGCCGGACCATGCTCGATGACGGCAGCCTCGCGCGCCTCATTGAAGAGGACGGGATTGCCGGGGTGACCTCCAACCCCGCCATTTTCGCCGCATCCATCACCAAGGAGCCGCAATACCAGCGTGCCATCGCAGAGCTCCTGCCGAAGGAGCCCTCCAATATCGCGTTGTACGAGACGCTCACCATCCAGGACCTGCGGCGCGCGGCCGACCTGTTTCGCAAGCTTTACGAGACCACTTCCGGTGGCGACGGCTACGTGAGCATGGAAGTGTCGCCGCATCTCGCGTATGACACCGCTGGCACCATTGCCGAGGCACAGCGCCTGTGGGGCAGGCTCGAGCGGCCGAACGCCATGATCAAAATTCCCGGCACCGCCCCAGGACTGCCGGCGATCCGCGACACCATCGCGGCCGGGATCAACGTCAATGTGACGCTGTTGTTCTCGCCCGAGCGCTACCGTGCGGTGGCGAATGCCTATTTCGATGGCCTCGAGGCTCGGCTCGCCGCGGGCAAGCCCGTCGACAAGCTCGCGTCCGTGGCGAGTTTCTTCCTGAGCCGCATCGACACGCTCGTCGACAAGCAGCTCGACGACCTTGCGGCCAACAGGGGCAAACCCGACACCCGGCAGCTGCGCGGCACCTCCGCGGTCGCGAGCGCCTGCCGCGCGTATGCCATCTACGAAGAGCTCATCGCCTCCCCCCGGTGGAAAGCGCTCGCCAATCGCGGCGCACGTCCACAGCGGCTGCTGTGGGCTTCGACCTCCACCAAGGATCCGACCTACAGCCCCGTGAAGTATGTCGAGGAGCTGATCGCTCCCGAGACCGTGAACACCATGCCGGGCGAAACGATCAAGGCGTATCGCTCGATGGGCAGGCCCGAGGCACGCCTGGCAGCTGAGATCCCCGGCGCCGCCCGGATCTTCGCAGCGCTCGAGGCGCTCGGCATCAGCATGGCCGCCGTCGCGGAGCAGCTCGAGCGTGAAGGGGTGAAGAAGTTCATCGAGCCCTTCGACAAGCTGCAGGCCTCGATCGAGGAGCGGCGGATCAAGCTCAAGGCGAGCTGAGGGCTCGCGCACAATCGCGCCGGTCGCGCCGGGACTGTCCTCCTAGGCGACCGAGCGCATCGCATCGCCACCGGATGGCGGCAACCCGCTGCGTGACAGTAATGTGACGCGGCCGCCTGTGCGCACCGACTCCACCGGCACCGCGGGCTGCCAACCCACCGAGGTGCCGTCCGGAATCTCGACCCCGGTATCGATGATCACCCGCCGCAGCCTGCAGTTGGCTCCGATCCGCGCGTTCGGCAGCGCTACCGTCTCGTCCAGCAAACTGCCTTCCGCAACGTGCACGTTTCCCGACAGCACGCTGTTGGTGACCGTAGCCCCCCTGACCACGACCCCGCCAGCCAGCAGGGAGTTCGCCACGAAGCCATGCCGGCCGGAGGCGTAAAGCAGCTTCGCCGGCGGCAGCTGTTCGGGAAGGGTGATGATGGGCCACTGCGGCTCATAGAGCTCGAGGGGAGGCTCGGGCGTGAGCAGTTCCATATGCGCCTGCCAGTAGGCGTCCAGCGTACCGACGTCGCGCCAGTAGCCCGGTCGGCCGGCGGCGTCCGTGAACGCATAAGCGGCGACATGATCTTCCTTTACGGCTCGAGGCAGAATGTCGTGTCCGAAGTCGTGAGTGGAGCCGTCCTCGCCCGCGTCCCGACGCAGCTGACGCTCCAGGTATTCGGTGTTGAAGACGTAAACGCCCATCGAGGCCAGTATCGTGCGCTGCCCGCTCAATCCCAGGTGCAGCGGCGTCGGCTTCTCGATGAAGCTGCAGACCCGTTGACGGTCGTCGACTCCTAACACGCCGTAGGACGCCGACTCTTCCACCGGCATCGGCACGCACGCGACCGTGACATCCGCGCCGGCCGCGACGTGTTGGTCGAGCAACCGGCGGTAATCCATTTTGTAAACATGATCCCCTGCGAGCACCAGTGTGTAACGACTGCGCTGCGCCAACAGGAGATCCAGATTCTGATGCACGGCATCGGCGGTGCCGACATACCACGACGCGTGCAGGCGCTGCTGGGCGGGCCACACCTCGACGAATTCCCCCAGCGGGCGGGCCAGGAAGTTCCAACCCGCGCTGATGTGGTTGATGAGGCTCTGCGCCTTGTATTGGCTCAGGACGGCGACCCGCCGCACGCCGGAATTGACGCAATTGGAGAGCGTGAAGTCGATGTTCCGGAAATGTCCGGCGAACGTCACGGCCGGCTTGCATTGCCAGCGTGTGAGCTCTCCGAGTCGGGTGCCGTTACCACCGGCAAGAATGAGTGCGACCGTGTCCCGCGCCAGCCCCATATCCGTTCCATTTCCGTGTTCTCATCAGAACATCGCGAGCAACAAACGTGCCCGTTGCAAACCGCCTCAGGCGGCGCTCAGACGCGGCGTCTGCGGGACGCGACCGGCGCGCGCGCCGCCTTTGGTTGTGCCGCGCGGCGCGGGCCCGCCAACGAGGGGGGCGGGGCAAACTCCCTTGCCTGCTGCAACAACCAGTCGCGCAGCGCGGCCACCTTGGGCAACGCCAGATACGCTTGCGGACAAACGAAATAGTACCCGTATCGATAGGGTATGACGCGCTTGCTGGCCAACACGATCGTTCCCGCCTGCAATGCGCCCGCGGCCAGCGTCCAGCGCAGGATCCCGAACCCCAGCCCTTCGATGGTGGCGCTCAGCAGTGCCGCCGAGTCGTCCAGGAACGCGCCCCGTAACGCCTGGAGGCAGTCCGTATCGCCCGCGCACCAGGCCGACCATTCGATCTCGGTGCCGTGCAGGAGCGGCAGCTTGGCGAGAACGCTGGAGTCGGACAGCGGTCCATGCTTCGCCAGAACCGCCGGTGCGGCGACCGCTACGAGGTACTCGTCGAGAATCCTCTCGGTGTGCAGTCCCGGATAGTGGCCCGCGCCGAGACGAATCGCCGCGTGAAAATCCGTGCGCGCGAAATCGACGATCTCCGTCGAGGCATGGATGTGAAAGTCGATCTCGGAATGCTTCGCATGCAGATCGGCCAGGCGCGGCGTCAGCCACTTCTGCAGGAAGGACGAGAGCGTACTCACGTTGACGGTACCGCTCTCGCGCTCCTGCCGGATCTGCTGCAAGGCGGCTTCGAGCGCGTCCAATCCACGCCGCAGGCCGGGCAAGAGCCGGGTGCCCTCGAGAGTGAGCTGCACACCGCGGCCGTTACGGCGCAGGAGAGGCGTCTGGAGGTAGTCCTCGAGGGTCTTGATCTGCTGGCTGACCGCAGCCGGGGTGACGTGGAGCGCCTCCGCCGCCTCACCGAAATTGAGCCGGGTCGCGACCGCTTCGAAGACGCGCAGCGCGTTCAAGGGAAGTCTGTCGTAGGCGAAGCTCAAACCGGCACTCCCTCGGGATGGCGCATTAAACCACGGCCCGCCCAGCCGTGCTGCTGGCGCCATGCGCTTCGTCGCTCCGAGGTTGCACTTTATCGACTCGTCCGACGGGGACTGGCGGCTGGCGCTACATTTCGGGGCAATGCGCTATCCTGCGCCGCGAGAGCAACCCCATGACAGCGGCCAACAAGCCTTCGGGCGTCATCACGATCACCACCGACTTCGGCCACCAGGGACCGTTCGTCGGCGTCATGAAGGGCCGAATCCTGAGCCGCTTCCCGGAGGCGAAGATCATCGACCTCACGCACGAGATCGTCGTTCACTGGCCGGCCGAAGCCGGCTTCTGGCTCGCGCGCGCGTTCGAATACTTCCCCGCAGGCACAGTGCACGTCGCCGTCGTGGACCCGGGCGTGGGGACTTCCCGAGACATCATCGCTGTGACCGCGCAGGGCCATGTTTTTCTGGCGCCCGACAACGGACTACTGGCCCCGATCGTCGGCCGCCACCGTGATGCTGCCGTGGTCCGTTTCAACCCCTCGCAGCTCGCGCGCCTTGGCGTCAGCCGGCCGAGCGCGACTTTTCATGGGCGGGACATTTTTGCGCCGATCGCGGCCGAGCTGGCCGCCGGGCGTTGCGCGCCCGCGGATCTGGGCGAGGCGGTCGACACGCTGGTGCCGGCCTGGGTTGACGAGCCGACCGTCGAGCCGTCGAGCGTCAGCGGGGTCGTCATCACCATCGATCACTTCGGCAACCTCATCAGCAACATCGACGCAACCCTCATCGAGCGATTCCGGCTTCCGCTGGTGCATGCCGGAAACCATTCCTTCCCGCTGCTGCGGACCTATGGGGATACCCGGCCCGGAGAATACCTGGCGCTGGTCAATTCCTTTGGCGTGGTGGAGATCGCGCGCGCCGAGCAGAGCGCCGCCGAGGGGCTCGGCCTCAGCCGAGGGGCTCCGGTAGTGGTGCGGGACCGGATGGACCAGACCTGAGCCCTGAACTGGGCATGGGGAGCCGAAATCACATCCATTTTGAGCACGACAGGTGCAGCCGGGCTTGAACCGGAGGCGCTCGTGAGGTAAGGGTTGATCGGCAGCGGGAATCCGCTATAGTTCGCAGCCTTGCCACATACCCGAAAAGTATGTGAGTCTTTGAATTACTTCAGGATTTGCACCGCCAGATGTCGGAACGAGACAACGAGAGCTTCGATCTCGACGATGAATTTTTGAGCGGACCCACCGAGGACGGCACCGATTACGACCGCCTATTGGACAGGGTAGACAAGCGCGT
>CAZDTG010000053.1:0-27248 GCA_964508005.1 uncultured Steroidobacteraceae bacterium | reverse complement strand
GGTGCTCGAGATGGCCGAAAGGGTCATGAACCGGGTGACCTGCTCCGAAGTCTCCGCCTTTTACGAGAAGGAACACGCCCGGCACGGAGTGCGGATCATTTGTAACGCAAGAGTCCGTGCGCTCGCCGGCGAGTCCCATTCGCATCGTGTCCGTGCCGTGCTCACCGAAGACGGCGCGGAGCACCCTGCCGACGTCGTGATCGTTGGTGTGGGAGTGTTCCCGGCGGATGAGCTCGCAGTCGCCGCCGGCATCGAGTGCTCGAACGGCATCATCGTGGACGAGCGCTGCCGTACGTCGGATGCGCTGATCTACGCTGCGGGAGACTGCACGCATCATCCCAATCTGCATTACGGCCGCCGGTTGCGTCTCGAGTCGGTCGACAACGCGTTCGAGCAGGGGACGACTGCCGCGCTGAACCTGCTTGGCACACCCACCGTGCACGACAAAGTGCCCTGGTTCTGGTCCGATCAGTACGACCTCAAGATGATCATCGTGGGGATCTGCCACGGTCACGACACCGTTGTGACCCGCGGCAACCCCGCGTCCCGCAGTTTCAGCACGTGTTATCTACGCAGCGGCGAGCTCATCGCGATCGACAGCGTGAACAGCCCCAAGGACCAGATGGCCGCCCGCAAGATCATCGCGGCGCGCGGCCGGCCCAACCTCGACAAGCTGGCGGATGCGGGCATTCCGCTCAAGGACGTGGTCTGACACAAGAGCCTGTCCGCTCCCGGCGTCGACACAACATGTAGGGGCAGCGATGGCGCCGGCAGCCGCGCTACGCCAACACCACCAGCAAATCCTTGGCATCCACCTGCGCCCCCGGCTTGACGACCACCTCCGCCACCTCGCCATCCATCTCCGCACGCACCGCGGTCTCCATCTTCATTGCCTCGAGTGTCAGCAACACGTCGCCGCGGGCGACCTTGCGACCCACCGCCGTGGCGACCGTTGCGATCGTCCCGGGCATGGGCGCACCCAGATGCTTGGGATTTCCAGGCTCGACCTTGCGCTGCGGCGGGCGTTGCGCCACCTGCCTGCGGTCCGGCACGCGAACGGTTCGCGGCTCGCCGTTCAGCTCAAAGTAGACCGTGCGTGTTGCATCTTCGTGCGGTTCACCCACCGTGACGTAGCGTACGATCAATGTCTTGCCGCGCTCGATATCGACCGAGACCTCCTCGCCAGGCTCCATGCCGTAGAAAAAGGTTGGCGTCGGCAAAATGCTGACATCACCGTATTGCAGCCGCTCAGCGATGTACTCCGTCCACACCTTCGGGTACATGAGATAAGATGCGAGATCGTCATCCGTCGCCGTCCTGGGCAACTTCTGCTGTATCTTCGTGCGCTCCGCCACGAGATCGGCAGGCGGCAGCTCGGCACCCGGCCGGTGCGTAATAGGCTTCTCGCCCTTCAACACCTTGCGCTGCAGAGCTTCCGGGAAACCCCCATACGGCTGCCCGAGATCGCCGCGGAAGAGTTGCACGACAGACTCCGGGAAAGCCACATCGGTCTGCGGATCCAGCACCTTCTCTCTCGTCAGGCCGCTGGTCACCATCATCAGCGCCATGTCGCCAACCACCTTCGATGTGGGTGTCACCTTGACGACGTCGCCGAACATCGCGTTGACATCGGCGTACGCCTGAGCGACTTCGGGCCACCGCGGCGCGTCGATACCGAGGGAGCGGGCCTGCTCCCGCAGATTCGTGTACTGGCCGCCGGGCATGCCATGTACGTAGACCTCCGACGCACCCGCCCGGATGTCGCTCTCGAACGCCGCATACATCTTGCGAACCTGTTCCCAATACGCTGACAGCATGCGGATGTGGTTCGGATCGAGACCCGGATCCCGCGGCCCATGGCACAGTGCCTCCACGATCGAGCCCAGGTTCGGTTGCGAGGTCAGGCCGCTCAACGCGTCGGTCGCGCAGTCCACCGCGTCGGCCCCCGCATCGACCGCCGCGAGCACGCTCGCCGCCGCGATTCCGCTCGTGTCGTGCGTGTGGAAGTGAACGGGCAGGCCGATTTCCTCCTTGAGCGCCTTCACCAGCGTGTAGGCGGCACGCGGCCGGCACAGTCCGCCCATGTCCTTGAGGCCCAACACATGCGTGCCTGCAGCCTTGAGCTCACGCGCCAGGCCCAGGTAATAGTCCAGCGTGTATTTCTTCTCGTGCGGATCGCTCAGATTTCCCGTGTAGCAGATCGCCGCCTCGCAGAGCTTGCCCGATTCCAACACCGCATCGATGGACACGCGCATGTTCTCGACCCAGTTGAGCGAGTCGAAGATCCGAAACACATCGATGCCGCGCTCGGCGGCGCGCTTGACGAAGAACCGCACCACGTTGTCGGGATAATTTGCGTAGCCCACGGCGTTGGCGGAACGCAGCAGCATCTGCAGGAGCAGATTCGGCATGCGCTCGCGAAACTGCGCCAGCCGTTTCCAAGGGTCCTCGCGCAGAAAGCGCAGGGCCACGTCGAACGTCGCGCCACCCCAGCATTCCATGGAGAACAGTCCCGGCAGCAGGCTCGAGTAATACGGCGCAATCGCGGTCATGTCGATCGTGCGCATCCGCGTGGCGAGCAGGGACTGATGCGCATCACGCATCGTCGTGTCAGTGATGAGCACGCGCTGCTGCTCGAGCATCCACTTCGCGAACCGTTCGGGTCCGAGCTCGTCCAGCTTCTGCTTCGTGCCGGATGGCGCAGCATCGAGCGTGACCGGCGGCAGCTTGGGACGATCCAGCTTGTCCGGCCGCCCGCGGTTCTTGGTCTCGACATTCCCGTTGACGATCGTCTCCGCAACATACGTGAGAATGCGCGTCGCGCGATCCTGCTTGCGCGGCCAGCGGAACAGCTCCGGCGTCTCGTCTATGAATCGAGTCGTGTACTCCCCATGGGCAAAGCGCGGATGCGTGATGACCTGGTCGAGAAAGCGCAGGTTCGTCACCACGCCCCGTATACGGAACTCCCATAGCGCGCGGTGCATGCGCGCGATGGTGTCCTCGGGGGTCGGCGCCCACGAAGTTACCTTCACGAGTAACGAGTCGTACGAGCGGGTGATGATCGCGCCGGTGTAGGCGGTCCCCGCGTCGAGCCGGATCCCGAAGCCCGCCGGGCTGCGATACGCCGTGATCCTGCCGTAGTCGGGAATGAAGTTGTTTTCGGGATCCTCGGTGGTGACCCGGCACTGCAGGGCGTGGGCGCTGATCCGGATGTTCTGCTGCGCGGGGACCCCGCTCTCGGGCGTGCCGATGCGTGCCCCGCCGGCAATGCGGATCTGTGCCTTGACGATGTCGATCCCCGTCGCGCACTCCGTCACCGTATGTTCGACCTGGATCCGGGGGTTCACCTCGATGAAGTAAAACCTGGCGGTGTCCGCATCCTGCAGAAACTCGACGGTACCCGCGTTGAGATACTTCGAGGCACGCCCGATCGCCAGCGCAGCGTTACACAACTCGGCGCGTTGTGCTTCGCTGAGAAACACGGCCGGGGCGCGCTCTACGACCTTCTGGTTGCGCCGCTGCACGGTGCAGTCCCGCTCGAAAAGATGCACCAGCTCGCCGTGGCTGTCGCCGAGTATCTGCACTTCCACGTGCCGTGCGCGTCTGACGAGCTTCTCGAGATAGACCTCGTCATTTCCGAATGCAGCTTTGGCCTCCCGACGCGCGACCGGCAGCACTTCGGCAAGCTGCTCATCGCTTTCAACCACGCGCATGCCGCGGCCGCCGCCGCCCCAGCTGGCCTTGAGCATCACGGGATAACCGATGCCGCGCGCGAGTTGCGCGCATTCCTGAACACCCAGGGGCAACGGAGGCGTCGCAGGCATCGTCGGCACACCGGCCGACGCCGCGAGGTTGCGTGCCGCCACCTTGTTGCCAAGGGTTCGCATCGTCTCCGGCGTCGGACCGATGAAGACAATGCCCGCCGCCGCGCAGGCTTGCGCGAATGCAGGATTTTCGGAAAGGAACCCGTATCCCGGATGGATCGCATCCACCCGCGCCTCCCGCGCGATGCGCAGCACGTCGTCAATGGCAAGGTAGGCCTCGACAGGGCCTTTGTCGCGGCCCACCAGGTAGGCCTCGTCGGACTTGGTCCTGTGGAGCGAGAAGCGATCCTCCTGGGAGTAGATCGCCACTGTACGCAGGCCGAGCTCGGAGGCCGCCCGCATGACCCGAATGGCGATCTCCCCGCGGTTGGCGACCAGAATGCTGCGTATCCGCTGCGGCATGACGAGTTTCACTCTAAGATGCGTGGTTGCACGGAAAGGGGGATTTAACGGGGACTGAAGCCTCATGATAACCGGTGAGCGCAGCGCTCACTAACCCGGCGCCGGCGTCCCCGGAGAGGATTTTTTCGCATGTATGCCATCGCGATCCATGGAGGCGCGGGGGCGGTCCCGCGCAAGGCTCTTTCGCAGGCAAAGGAGAAGCAGTACCTCGCGAGGCTGGAATCCGCCCTGGACGCCGGATACGCGGTTCTGGAGCGCGCCGGCTCGAGCCTGGATGCGGTGAGCACCGCCGTGCGAATTCTGGAGGACGATCCTCTGTTCAACGCCGGCCGCGGAGCCGCGCTCACCCGCGATGGCGCCGCGGAGCTCGACGCTGCGATCATGGACGGACAGCGGCAACGCGCCGGCGCCGTCGCCTGTGTACGCCGCGTCAGAAATCCTATCGACCTCGCGCGCCGGGTCATGGAGAAATCGCGTCACGTGCTCCTCGTCGGTTCGGGTGCAGAAGAATTTGCGTTGGAGGAAGGCATCGCGCTGGTGGCGAACGAATACTTCCAGACCGAAGACCGCAGGCAGCAGCTCGAATCCGCACGGCACGGCGAGCGGGTATCCGAGCTCGTCGGCTCCCCGCAAGGGACCGTTGGCGCGGTTGCCCTGGATACCGAAGGGAATCTCGCCGCCGCGACCTCCACGGGAGGGATGACGAACAAGCGCCAGGGGCGGGTGGGCGACTCGCCGATCATCGGCGCCGGGACATACGCCAAGAACGGTGTCTGTGCAGTCTCCACGACCGGCCATGGCGAGTATTTCATACGCGCCGTCGCGGCGTATCACGTTTGTAATGCAGTGGAGTACCGAGGGCTCACGCTCGGGGATGCGGCACGAGAAATGCTACAGGGCATCCTTCGACGACTGGGAGGCAACGGCGGAATCATTGCGGTGGACGACAGGGCCCGAATAGTAATGGACTTCAGCACGGAAGGGATGTTTCGCGGCGCGCGTGATTTCGCGGGGCGCCGCGAGGTCGCGATCTATTGAGCCGGGGTCCCCACAGCATGGCACAAACCGGCCCGGACCCCCGGCAGAGCGCAGAGGAGAGTGAAAGCCCCGCCATGCACCGCCACTTCGAACAGATCGTGGCGGGTGTCAGGGACTATGCTGTTTTCACCCTCGACGTGGGCGGCCACGTGACGAGCTGGAATGCCGGTGCCGAGAACATCAAGGGCTACAAGGCCGAGGAGATCATCGGCAAGCACTTCTCCCGTTTCTATCCCGCCGAGGCGGTTGCCCGCAGCTGGCCGAGCGAGGAGCTGAAGATCGCCGCCGGACAGGGGAGATTCGAGGAGGAGGGCTGGCGCATCCGCAAGAACGGCACGCGCTTCTGGGCGGACGTCGTCATCACCGCCCTGCGCAGTCCCTCGGGCAAGCTCACGGGCTTCCTGAAGATCACTCGCGACCTCTCCGAACGACGCCGCCACGAGCAAACGCTGCGTGAGAGCGAAGAGCGCTTTCGGCTTCTCGTCAACAGCGTGAAGGAATACGCGATCTTCATGCTCGACACCGAAGGTCGTGTCGCAAGCTGGAACCTGGGCGCGGAGCGGATCATCGGCTACGCCCCGGCCGAGATCATGGCCCGGTCGTTCGAGTGTCTTTATCCTGCCGAGGCGGCGGAACGGGGCGCGCCGCGGCAGGAGCTCGCCGCCGCCATGGAGCACGGCAGCGTGGCAACCAACGGGTGGCGGCTCCGTAAGGACGGCAGCAGGTTCTGGGCGAATGTCGCCATCTGCACAGTCCACGATATGGATGGGAAGCTGCGCGGCTTCTCCCAGGTCACGCGCGATCTGACCGAGCGCAGAGAGCTCGAGGAGATGCAGGAGTCGCGGGAGCGCACTCACGAATTCCTCGCCATGCTCTCGCACGAGCTGCGCAACCCGCTGGCGCCCCTCAAGACATCGGTGGAGCTGCTGCGCATGCGCGACCAGAGCGACCCGGTCGTCGTGCGGGCCCGTGAGGTCATCGACCGGCAGGTACAACATCTCACTCACATCATCGACGAGCTGCTCGATGTCAGCAGGATCAACAGCGGGCGCATCACGCTCGCCGACGAAACGCTCGACCTCCATAACATCATCGCGCGCGCCCTCGAGACGGCCCGCCCCCTGTTGGATTCAAAAGGCCATTCGCTCGTGGTGAAACCGTCGGCGCGTCCGGTGTGGATCAAGGGTGACCTCACGCGCCTGACGCAGGTGTTCGTCAATCTTCTGAACAACGCCGCGAAATACACCCCGGCCGGCGGACACGTCGAGGTCGAGGTGCGGGTCGGGCAGTCGCGGCAGACCGTGGCCGTTCACATCCGCGACGACGGCATCGGCATTGGCGCCGAGCTGCTGCCCCGGGTGTTTGATTTGTTCACCCAGGGACAGCGTTCGCTCGACCGTACGGACGGCGGGCTGGGCGTGGGTCTTGCTCTGGTGCACGGAATCGTCGGCCTCCACGGGGGCACGGTAAAAGCGCTAAGCGAAGGAAGCGGCCGCGGCACCGAGTTCATCGTGACGCTGCCGCTGTTTTCCGAGGAGACTCCCATGACGGGCGGGTCCGATTCCGCACAAATCGAACGGCAGCACGAGCGTCGGCGGGTGATGGTGATCGACGACAACAAGGACGCGGCCGAGAGCATGTCCATGCTCTTCGAGCTGTGGGGGCATGAGGTCATGTGTGCCTATGACGGCCGTGCAGCGCTGGCGGAGGCTGCCAGGTACCGTCCGGATGCCGTGTTTCTCGACATAGGGCTGCCGGGCATGGATGGCTACGAGATCGCAGAGCGCCTGCGCGAGCTGCCGGAGTCCGCGGACTCCGTGCTCGTCGCCATCACGGGCTACGGGCAGGATGAAGATCGGCGCCGCTCCCGCGCAGCGGGGTTCGACCACCACCTCGTCAAGCCCGTCGCGCCAGAGACGTTGCAGAGGCTGCTCGAGTCTCTCGGCTGAGGCGGCGTCGCCCGGACAGCTTTCTAACCCACGCGAGATTCCCGGCCTCTGAAAGCGCTCGGCGGCCGGGTCTCCCAACGCGCCCATACCCGGCGAAGGTGCTGCGCCGACCGAAAGCCCGCCTTCGCGGCAACTCGTTCGAGATCCCACTTGCTCTGGGTGACGAGCTCTTTCGCGAAAGCGAAGCGGATGAGCTGCACGTAATCGAGCGGCGAGCACTGCGCGTGCTCGGCAAAGAGCCGTGCGAGGTTACGGGTGCTGGTACAAGCGACACTCGAGAGTTGCCTGGCGGTCCACGCGGCCGTCGGGTCGCGGACCACGGCGTTCTGTACCCGATGAACCGCCGGATGAAGATGGTTGCGGTGAGTGACCCAAGGCGACAGCGCCGGGTCGCTCCCCGAGCGGCGCAGGTAGACCACCAGGTCACGAGCCACCTCCGCCGCGACGCGTGCTCCGAGCTGTTGCCCGATCACATGGAGCGCGAGATCGAGTCCCGCCGTGACTCCGGCACTGGTGAAGACCGCGCCGTCCTCGACGAAAATGCGGTTGTCCAGCACCCGGGCACGCGGCTCGACCTGGCGCAGCTCCTCGATGTGCTCGAAATGAGTGGTGCACTCGCGGCCCGCCAGCAGCCCCGCCTTGGCTGCCAGCACACTGCCGCTGCAGACACACAGCAGCAGGCCGTTTTTCGTCACCCCGGAGGCCAGCCAGTCGGTGAGCGCCCGGGTGTCCGGCTCCTCGAGGTGCATCGAGCCGCCGGCGGTACCCGTGAGCACGACGATGGTCCCCTCAGGCAATCGCGCCGGCAACGGCTCGAGGCCACCGAGCTCCAATCCAACCGCGGCCTGCACGCTGCCAGTGGGCGCCACGAAGCGCAGCCGGTAGCTGCCGGCCACCTTGGTGTTGGCATTGCGGAAAGCGTCGGCTGGGCCTGCCACATCGAGCAGCACCACCCGCGGCAGCAGTGCGAAGACGACTTCTCTCACCGGCCGCTCACTTCAACGCATCCGCGGCGGTCACGACCCGGGCGAACCGGCCATCGAGGACGAGCTCAGTGCGCTCACGAATCTCAGCGGGCGAGAATTCGCGGCCGGAGCGCGATCGCATCGGAAACGTGAGCGTTGCATCAGTGACGTAGCGCACCTTGAACCCGAGATCGGAAGCGTGCCGTGTCGTGGTCTCGCAGCACTGCTCCGTGCGGATGCCGGTCACGAGCAGCTCTTCGACGCCCCGATGACGCAGCCAATCTTCCAGGGTTACGCCCTCCGCGTTCTCGCCAAACATCGCGGAGTGCACATGTTTATGGAAGACAGCCTCGGCGCGGAGGGACAGCTCCGGCATGGGGCGCACGAGGCCCGAGGTTCGCGAGAAGGGATCGGAAGCGTCGCTCGTCAGCTCCTCGTGGAATACCTGCACGACGGGGATGCCGCGTGCCTGGCAGAGGTCGATGAGCGACTGCACGTTCTTCAGGAACGCTGGCAGCTCGTCGCCATGCCAGTAGGGCCGCCGGCGAAAGGATTCCTGCACATCGATGACGATCAGCGCTTGCTTCATGGGGCCTGCCTCGAGGGTGACGATTCGGCAAGCATCTTCGGGTGCCCCGGAGTCTATCGCCACCGCCTTCCGGGACGAGCACCCATCAAAAACGGACAGCACACCCGAGCGCACGGCCCGATGTCGTTTGACATAACGACTGAGGGGCGGGAGAGGGCGGGCTTGAACCGTGGGCATCATCGGGAGGCGCCGGCGGGGGCGCCGACATCGCACCGGCGTTGCCGTCTCAAATCCGAGCGGACTAAATGCCGCAAGGGAGATCGGTCAACGCCGGTGCGACGTGAGTGCTGAGCTACCGCGCGACCCGCGAATTCAGTCGGAGCGCAACACCCTCTCTCGGCGTCGGAGATAGGATGGCTGAAGTTGGCTGACTCCTGCCTGAACGCGCGCGACGAAATACATGCCTGACGGCGACCGTCGACTCGCACTGCCGCGTCCGGCCAAAGCACCGCTCACGCTTCTCGCGATTTCAGACGCCACCACTCTTGAGTGCCCGCTGCGATGCGGCGCGGCACTCGGCGGCGAGGAGTTGCAGGCCGTGCATGCGCGCGTTCTCGAGGGCAACGACCTCGCCGGACGCCGCCGCAAGCAGCAGCTCGCGCCACACTTTCACCCGGGTCGGCCACCGCGGGCGCATCCATTCGGGATGGCGCTCGGCGAGCGCGTGTATCTGGGGCAGCGTGCACGCGCTGATCAGATGAGTGCAATGCGTCGGCATGCCTAAAAGAAGTTGCGCGGCGGCGTTCTTGGAGCGCGCGAGATGCCAGGCGTACATGAATACCTGACGCGCGACAGTCATCGCTCGCGGCACGGTGAAGAAGGACGCGTAAGGCGCGGGTGCCGCTTCATTGACATGCTGGCCATCGAGCCAGCGCCAGCGGCCGGGGTCCGAAAAGCCCGCATCGACGAGTAAATAGGGACACGCGGCCGCGCGTCGCCGCGCCTCGGCGTCCAGGGTGCGCCAGATCTCGCCGATCTGCCGCAGCAGCAGATTGGCCGGGCCCGGCTGCGCGAGCGCCTGCTCCGCCAGCAACTCCAGACATTGGCCATTCAACTCAACCAGCGAGTCGAACGCCTCGGAGCGCAGCCATGTGGCCGTCATACCGGCCAGCTCGCCCATGAGTGCCTCATCCGTGTCGCGATGCAATAACATGACCCTGCTCCCCTTCCCTTGTGTTCCGATTGGCAAAACCGGCCTGCCCGCCCCGCACGGCGCTCCCATGAATCCAGTCAGGCCCCCCACACGCGCCATCCTAACGGAGTGCGTTCGCATAGGGTCCCCCGCATTTGGGGATTTTTTACCAAATTTTGTGCCGTTGTCTTTTGGGAAAATTTTCCCAAAAATATCCACGCCGCAAAACAACCCTGGAAGTGCATCATGCGTATCTCGGAGGATCGTTACAGTCGCGAGCGGCTCTGTCTGCAACTCGCGCTGCGCTTTCTGGAGCACGAAGCCCGCACGCAGACGATCCGCGCCTGGACCGGGCTCAGCGATGACAGGATCCGCAAGCTCTATCGCTCATACATGACCCGCGCGCGCCGTTACGTGCCGCGCCATCGAGGCAAATCCCCGCACCAGATCGCGTACTTCGCACGCTCACTTAGAGTGCAGCAGGAGACGGTGTGGCTGGCGAGCCTTTTGTCGCTCCTCGGTGTGATTCCGGCGGAGCCCAGCCCGGACGGGAATCACGTGTTGCCGAGCGTGGCGCGCGGGGAGCTGCTCTGTCATGCGTTTGAAACCTATCGCGCGATGGTTCCGTCGTCGCAGATCTCGTTCGAGCACGCCGTGTTCCTCGCGACCACATTATGCCGCGGCGAGCAGCTGCGACTCGGTGGATGCGCCGACTGCGGCAGCCTCGTGGTCACGGAACGCTTCCCGATCCGCGACAAGCGCTGCCACCATTGCTCGGGTGCGACCGCCTCGCGTTAGCCGTAAGGCAAATGAGTTGCCGACACGCCTGCAAACTGCGCGTGCAGCCTCCTTTATCTCAGCTCGCGCGGAATATTTTCGCATGGCGGCATGCGTGCACTGCAGCAGCAAAATGCTGCGATGCGCCATAGCTGTCGTGTCCGTTCCTGTAGGGTCGGGTGCCGGGTGACGTCTATCCTTGGCAGGTCGCAAACTTGGCGGCACGCAGTCGTCGAAGAGAACCGCCTCTCCCAGGTGGTATTGCCCATGATCGGTGCCGGTCACGGATCCATCTGCCCGGATCATGCGCTCATTGTTCAGCTCCTGGCCTGGAGCGAGCTTCTGTACAGCCATCCCGGGGAGCAGGCGCTCCAGGGAGCGGCGCGGTGAGGTTGCGCTGCGGCCAGCGAGCCGTAGTCTTTAAATCCTGAATCTCTCGCGCAGCTCGCCGGCCATGCGCCGGCTGACCTGCAGCGGGGCTTCGCAGCCGCGCAGTCTCACGAAATATTGTCCTGCGCCATTGCGCTCGATCCGCTCGAGATAGCGCGCACTCACCAGAGCGTTGCGATGGATGCGCACGAACGCGGCCTCGAACTCCTCTTCCAGCGCCCGCAGCGAGTCTTCGATGAGATCCTCGCCGTTGACGTGACGCACCGTCGTGTACTTCTGCTCCGCGAAGAAGAACTGCACCTCCTCGATCGGGATGAGGCGCAGTCCCTCGCGGCGGCGGGCGGCGATGTGCGTGCGCCGCTTCTCACTGTTGGCCGCCGCGATTCTCTGCAATTGCGGCCGCGTCAGGCGCCCGGCGCGCGCGAGTGCCGCCGCAAGCTTTTCCTTCCGGATGGGCTTGAGCAGATACCCGACCGCATGGGCGTCGAAAGCGTTCACCGCGTACTCGTCGAACGCGGTCGTGAAAATGACCGCCGGCGGCTCCGCGAGCGCATTCAGATGCCGGGCAACTTCGATGCCGTCCATGCCGGGCATACGCACATCGAGCAGCACGACATCGGGCGCGAGCTCGTGCGCCCGGACGAGCGACTGTGGGCCATTGACCGCCTCGCCGATGACTTCCGCATCCGGGATTTCCACGAGCAGGCTCCGCAGCCGCTCGCGCGCCAGCGGCTCGTCATCGACGATGAGCACTTTGAGCCGCGTCACGTGACCAGCATGTCGGCGCGCTCCACGTACGGGAATCGCAAGGTGACGATGTACTCCGAATCGAAGCGCCCCGACTTCACCAGCGCCCGCTCGCCATACATGAGCGCCAGCCGCTCGCGGATGTTGGCGAGCGCAAGCTGATTCCCGCCGCGCCCGCGGCGCAGCTCGCCGACCGGGTTGCGCACGACGATGGTGATCAGGCGGCCGGCGACGTCGCCCGTTACCGTAACTGTGCCGCCTTCGGGCCGCGGCTCGATACCGTGATAGATCGCGTTCTCGAGCAGGGGCTGCAGCATGAGGCCGGGCACGAGGGCATCCTGTGGGAGGGCGTCGATTTTCCACTCCACCCGCAGCCGCTCTCCGAGGCGCAGTTGCTCGATGCGTTGGTAGATATGGGCCACCTCGAGCTCCTCCTCGAGCCGCAGCACGGGGCGCTGCTCATTCAGGTTGGCCCGAAACAGATCCGCGAGATCCTGTACCGCCTGCTCCGCGAGGGCAGGGTCGGAGCGGGTGAGCGAGGCGATCGTGTTCATGCTGTTGAACAGAAAGTGAGGGCGGATGCGAGCCTGCAAGGCGTGCACGCGCGCCGTCGCCCGCATCTCGACATTGCGGCGCCACTCGTGGGTCACGAAGAAGTAACGCAGCGCCAGCGAGGTGATCACCAGCCCTATGGAGACATTGCGTAACAGGAACAGCCCGGGATTGCGCGGGAACAGCTCGGCCACGCCCAGTTCCACGATGATGTCCGTTCGGCCGATCAGGAATGCGCAACACGACACCAGCGCGATGACGGCGGCGATGAGCACGAACACCACTGCCGACCCCTGTGCAACATTGAAGCGGGCCAGCCGCTTGTTCACGAGACACAGCAGCGCCGCACCAGCCAACCCGATCCACAGGAGAAAGAGCGACGTGCGCGCCAGGTCCATCCAGAAATCCGCCGCCGGGCTCTGACGCGCGAGCGTCAGCACGAACGCTGTGAGCTCGACGATGAGAATCAGGACGAGCGCCGCGCGCGAGGTGCAGAAGTCCGGGAGGTAGAGAGGACTCTCGGCGCCGGCGGCGGCGTCGGTTTTCATGATGTGTGGCGATGGGCTGCCTGACTTTTGATCGGCGGCACGGCCATCATGTCATTTGGCAGAGTCGTTGGCGTGTTGCGGAATGTCGAACAGCTCGGTTTTGAGCCGGAAAGTCGACGAGATGTCCTCGTCCCCGTAGCCGCGCGCAACCAGTTCCGCGTATTCCCCAAGCATGCGCTCGACGACCGGCAGCGACACCCCGAAACGCGCCGCCATGTCGCGGCAGATCGTCAGGTCCTTCGCATGGAGCCGCACGCGGAAGCCGGCCGGGAATGTGCCGCGCACCATGTGGGGTGCGCGATGCACGAAATACCAGCTCGACCCCGCGCCTTTCCCGAGCGTGTCGACGATTTTCTGGAGGGGCAGCCCCTGCGCCCGTGCGAACGCCATCGCTTCCGCGACGGCCTCGATGATTCCGGCGCACATGATCTGATTGGTGGCCTTCGCGGCCTGGCCGCTACCGGTCGACCCGAAGTGGGTGATCGTCTTGCCCAGGGCCGAGAGGATCGGTTTCGCGCGCTCGAACGCCTCTTCGTTGCCACCCACCATGATCGCAAGCGTCGCGTCTCGCGCGCCCTCGACGCCGCCGCTCACGGGGCAGTCGAGAAATTCAATACCGCGCGGATGCAGGATCTCGGCCGCCTTACGCGCGGTCTCCGCGCTGACGGTCGAGCAATCGACGACGAGTCCCCCGGACCGCATGCTCCTGGCCAGCGCCCCCACGACCTCGAGAACGTCCGCGTCGGCGGATACGCAGGTCACCACCGCATCGACGCTCGATCCAAGCGCTTCCAGGGTCGGCGGCGCCTCCACACCCAGCTCGGCCGCCAGCGTGCGTGCCTTCTCGGCGGTGCGATTCCAGACGGCGCTGAGCAGCCCGGCATGATGAAGATTCCGCGCCATGTGCATGCCCATGGCCCCCAGCCCAACAAAGCCCACGCGCATGATCGAATGTCCGCTGTCCGAGCGGCCTTGAATGGCCGCAACGCGACTATAGTGAGCCGCCGGCTGGGCGCAAGGAGTTCATTTCACGCAAGCGGTCGCGAGTGCAGGCACTCGAAGGCAAGCCCATGCCGAAGCGGGGCTGAGCCTGGCTACTGCGCCGGCTGCACGGGCGGGGGCGGGGTACCGCACGCTGTGGTCACGTCATTGCGTGCTTGCAACCGGTACGCGTCCGTTTCCGCGTCGCTCATGAACACGCGGTCCGTATCGCCCTCCTTGGCGGGCTTGTACAGGCGGCGGGCCTCGATCGCTTTCTGGTAGCGCTCTTTGGCTTCCTTGCATTGCGCCTCGCGCGTCTTCGCAACGTCCTGCTTGACCGCCTGTTCTGCAAGCTGCTGCTGCAGTTTGGACGACGCGTTCTGGCTTGCGGTCGCGATCGAGCTCTTGCTTGGGGCCGGACTCGAGTCCGGCGCTGCCGGGCGTGGCTTGCTCGTCTTGATGAGCTCGGATCCCGGCACCCAGCGGTCGCTGTAGTGAGGCTCTCCATGGTCATCGACCCAGCGGTAGACGTCTGCTTGAGCGATGCCACAGATGCCGGCGGCGACGAGGGCGGTGATGGCTATGGGTCGCAACATAATTCCGGGTCGCAACGTAAGAGCCCGCAGTATCGCCGCTTGCACCCCCCGCGACCTTTGAACTCCGTCACACCCGCAGCGGGGCAGGACCGTCCGCAGATCACACCACTAAATAAAATCCCGGAACGCCCTACATGTCGTAGGCGCGCTCGCCGTGCGACGTAATGTCGAGCCCTTCGCGCTCCTCTTCTTCCGTCACGCGGATGCCCACAACCAGCTTGACGATGTGGAAGCCGACGAATGAGACCACGGCCGTCCAGACGACGACGAGCGACACCGCCTCAGCCTGGATTTTGAACTGAGCCCAGATGCCCGGATAGCCCGTAGTGCCTTTCACCCAGTCGGTCACCGAACCCGGTCCTCCGAGGGAGGGAGCATTGAAGATCCCCGTCATCAGCGCGCCGAAGATACCGCCGAGGGCGTGCACGCCGAACACATCCAGAGAGTCATCGGCCCTGATCATCTTCTTCAACCCGGTGACCCCCCAGAGGCAGATGACGCCGACCCCCAGTCCGATAACGAATGCGCCGGGAATGCCGACGTTGCCCGCCGCGGGCGTGATCGCGACGAGGCCCGCGACAGCACCCGACGCGGCGCCGAGCATGGACGGCTTACCTTTGATGAGCCACTCGCAGAACATCCAGGACAGCACCGCGCACGCGGTAGCGAGATAGGTGTTCATGAACGCCAACGCGGCGGATCCGTTCGCCTCGAGTGCCGAACCGGCGTTGAAACCGAACCAGCCGAACCACAGCATCGAGGCGCCAATCATGGTCATCGTGAGGCTGTGCGGCGCCATCGGCTCCTTGCCGAAGCCTATGCGCTTGCCAATCACGATGGCGCCGACGAGGCCCGCGACGCCTGCGTTGATGTGCACCACCGTGCCGCCCGCGAAATCGAGGGCACCCCATTGCCAGAGAAGACCCGCCGTGGCGTTGGCAGCTTCGACCTTGTCGGGCGAGCTGTACGCGTCCGGCCCCGCCCAGAACCACACCATGTGCGCAACCGGGAGATAGCTGAAGGTGAACCAGATCACCAGGAAAAGCAGCACGCCCGAGAACTTGATGCGCTCGACGATCGAGCCGAGGATCAGGCAGCAGGTAATCGCCGCGAAAGTCGACTGGAAGGCGACGTAGACGAGCTCGTAGAGCGGCGTATTCTTGCTGTACGTCGACGCCAGCGAGAAGGCGCCCGTGGCCGGGTCGAATGTCCCGGCGAGGAACAACCGGCTGAGGCCGCCAATGAAGGCGTTCCCGGGAGTGAAGGCCAGGGAGTAGCCGTAGACGCACCACAACACGGTGATGAGTGAAAAACCAACAAACACCTGCATGAGAACCGACAGCATGTTCTTGGTGCGCACGAGACCGCCATAGAACAGCCCCAGCGCCGGTACCGACATCAGCAGCACGAGCGCGGTGGAGGTCAGCATCCACGCCGTGTCCCCCTTGTTGGGCACGGGCACATCGGCGGCACACGCGAGCGCAGGTCCGAGGGCCGCCAGCAGCGCGAAGCCCGTCAGCCGACACAACTGTGGAGAGGTTCTTGGAGCGGTGCGCATTTTATCTCCGGGACATTTCTGCTCTTCTGGGTGGGGCATCAGGAGCCTGTCTGACCGATCGCCTGGCTGCGGCCGCCCCCAAGGCTCCTCGCGGTTCGCGTCCCAGGACCCGCTGCACGCGCGGCCCCGACGCGCGTAAGCTAATCAGGCGCGCGTCGAAGGTGCAGTTTCCGTGCCACAGCGAATTTCAGTGCGGTTTCCGGAGCTTGCGCGCGTACCCCGCCGGGTGTCGCACCATTTTGGAACTCTGCCCCTTATTGATGCCCCAAATCGGGGCAGCGCTGCGAGGACCTCCCAATGGACACCTTCCGGATCGACGAAATCGCCCGCCGCCTCATGGACAATTTGCCGCCCGCACTGCGCGCGACGCGACGCGATCTGGAGAGCAACTTCCGCGCGGTCTTGCGCGCCAGCCTCAGCAAGCTGGACCTCGTGACGCGCGACGAATTCGACACCCAGAGCCGCGTTCTCGAGCGCACTCGCGCGCGCCTCGAAGCCTTGGAGGCGCGGGTGCAGGCCTGGGAGCCAACAGGGCCAGCCTCTGCCAGCCCAACGGCCAGTGCCGCTGCGGCCAACTCGCCGGGCGCCCCAGGTTAGTCCGCCGCAAGCGGCTCGTCGTGCTGACCGGAGGGTAGCCACATTTCGGCGCTCCCGGGGGTAGCGGCGTCTTTCTGCACAAATGCCGCCGATTTGCAGGAGTGACGTCGCCGCCTCCGCTGGTGGATCATGAGCGCTGGACGACCTTGGCGACCCCCAACAGCTGCGCAGTCGGCGCTCGTAAGCAAGGACGCAATGGATGGCCCTCACCCCCGCCCGTGTTGCCTGCCGTGGGCAAGTCGGTTTGCAAGCCCCGCTCGTTCACGTCGAGGTGAGCGTCGGAAGCGGGCTCCCGGCGTTTTGCATCGTCGGCCTGCCGACTCTAGCAACTCTCCCTTTCCGGTAACCTTACTACTACGACGACTGCCCGAACTGCGTGCTTAAGTCAGGTGGGTCGCGGACGGGTGCACTTTGACACGGCGGTGCCGCGTCGATAGCCTGCGCCAGAGCCCCCGCTTGGGAGCTTTCCGCGGAAACGTTCCGCCGTCGTTTGGCGTGTTGCAGCAACACCTCGACGGCGAGTCCGTAGTCCATACTCTCCCCGCGCCACAGTGTGCTCGCCGTGCCTTCTTTAATGTGAATGCCCCGTTGCCGGTGGGTAGCCGACAGCTGCCACCACTCCCACAGCGGCTGTGTGTGATCCGGGGGCACACTGTCAAAGGATTCCCCGTCGGGCTTGAGAAAACGCAAAGCGCCGTCATCGAGGGTCTGGATCACCACTCGCCCCTCGTGAACCTGACGATGGTGGAAGCGACATAACAGCGCAAGGTTCGACAGCTTCGTTTCACCGCCTTGCGCCCAGTGGTGAACGTGATGGGCATCCACGTACCGTGTGTTTGAACATCCGGGGAACCGACATCCGCGATCGCGCGCGTTCAGTGCGCGGCGAATCGCCGGCGGAACCGTACGCGACTTGCGCCCTATATTAAGCGGATCCCCCTGCTCATTCTCCACAACGCTCACCATACTGGCGTCGCACGCGAGCCGTCTCGCCGTCTCCACCGCCAGGGAAGGACCGTCCTCGAGCTCACAACGCCCGGCGACGCCCTCACGCAGCGTCTGTGCATCCACGTGGACTACGATCTGGTAGCGCTCCCCGCCGCGGAGAACCGCAGGTCCGTTCTTCAGGAAGCTCTCCGCGAGGCGACCCAAGGCGTCGACGCGCCGTGCGACCAGTGGGGCACGATCCCGCGTTTCCGCGGAAACGAAGATCGTGGCCGGGGACTGAACCATCTGTTGTTTCCCTCCTTCAGGACGGTCTGCGCGTGTCTCACCGTCCGCCTGCGTATGCTCTTGCATCGCCGCATCGAGCGCTTGAATGAAGAGTGCGCCCACCTCCGCCGGCAGGCAGCCGCGCAGTTCCAGTGAGCCGTCCTCGTTGTAGTAATACCTAAGGCTCCGACAGGCCTGCTGCCGCGCCTCCCGCGACAGTTCTTCGGCCTCCTGCGCGCGCCGATACCCGCGCACCAGCTTCTCGACGTGGCTGGCGGTACCGTGCAAAGCAATATCCAGAAAGTACCCTTCCGTCGCCTCGCTGGCGACGCGGGTCAAGGCGCGCACTTTCGAGTAACTCAAGGCCCCGCGCTCCATCGCCGCGGAGATTCTCGGCAGGTTCTCAAGCGCATGCGCCACGCGGACCTTTTCTCGAGCCGCTCCCATATCCAGGCCGCATTGCCAGTTTAACCAATGCGCACACGACTGAGTCGCTCCATCGGACCAGCCCTTGCGGCGGTCGAACTCGGCAATCAACATGAGCCAGCGATGATGGGCGGCGTTGAGATGACCGGCGAGCTCGGTGATCTGTGCTCGCAGCTGCGGGATCGAGAGCGCTGGGGTATTGCGGGAAAGCGTGTCGTCCATGATCAGCTCCTGGTGCTGATGATACGTACAGTATTGTACGCTCACGGTTTCCGAGGGCAATGGCCACGCGCGTGTAAAGAACTCTAAGCCGAATTCTTCATCTTTTCGAGCAGAGTGACGTTGTGCCCCGAGGAAATTTCTGCCACAGCCTGCGGCAGAAATGGCTCAACAGATATATGCGTTTGAGTCCTTTAAAGAAGCTCGTGCGTCTTAGCGTCTGCGAAAGATGCATCAAACGACGTAGGCGTCTCGCGGTGTAGATGACGGTGAATCCTCCAAGCTATCCTGGGCGACAATGGAGTTGCACCATCGAAATCGGCGCAAACTGCCGGGGACATTTTGATCTCAATGTCTTTGGTGTAAATATCAACATTTCGAGCGGTTCGCGCCACAAACACGCACTGCACGCGCGGTGCTGTCGGGCGTAAGCTAATGAAGCGCGCGTTCAGGATGAAGCTTCCGTACCACGGCAAATTTCAATGCGGTAAATCACCATGGATACTTTCCGGATCGACGAGAAGACCCTGTCGCTCGCCCGGATCGCTTGCCGCGCCCAGATCGGGCTGGACGCCCCCCTCGTTCAGGTCGAGGTCAACCTGGGAAGCGGGTTGCCGATGTTTTGCATCGTTGGATTGCCCGAAATGGTGGTGAAGGAAAGCAAGGAGCGCGTTCGCGCCGCTTTGCTGAACTCCCACTTCGAGTTTCCTGCGGGCCGTATTACGGTGAATCTGGCGCCCGCCGATCTGCCGAAAGAGGGTGGCCGCTTCGATCTACCGATCGCGCTGGGTATCCTGATCGCTTCGCAGCAGATTAAGCCGTCTGCGCAAGGGCGGGGGGTCGAGGCGGCGACTGAATTCTACGGCGAGTTGGGTTTGGGAGGCGAGCTTCGGCCCACACGCGGGCTGTTGCTCGCCGCGGCGCATGCAAGCCGGTATGGGCACGAGCTGATCGTGCCGCGCGCCAGCGCGCACGAAGCGCTGGTGGCGGCGCGCACTACGGTGAGAGCAGCCGACCATCTGCTCGAGGTGTGCGCGCATGTCGAAGGCAAGGAGCCGCTGATGCCTTTAGCGCCACTGCCGGCGACAACGATCGCGGCGTTGTCGAAGAGCGGCGTCCAGGGCCGATACGTATCAAATGGCCATGGGCCAACAAGCGCGGGAAGCGGCACGGGTCGCGATTTATGCGACGTGCGAGGGCAACTTCATGCAAAGCGTGCACTCGTCATCGCCGCCGCCGGCGAACACAGCCTTTTGATGGTCGGGCCTCCAGGGTCTGGGAAGAGCATGCTCGCGCAAAGGCTTGCCGGGCTTCTTCCACCACTTACAGAGCCCGAGGCGCTGGAAGTTGCCTCGATCGCGTCCGTAAGCGCTTCCGGTTTCAACGCCAGCGAATTTGGCCAGCGGCCGTTCCGAAGTCCCCATCATTCGGCTTCCGGACCCGCGCTCGTCGGCGGAGGTTCCCGTGCGAGGCCGGGGGAGATCAGCCTCGCACATCACGGCGTGCTCTTTCTGGATGAACTTCCAGAATTCAAAAAATCTGTGTTGGAAGCGCTACGGGAGCCGTTGGAGGCCGGTGTCGTGTCGGTTTCAAGAGCCGCACTGCAGGTGCAATATCCCGCGGCGTTCCAACTCATTGCCGCCATGAATCCCTGCCCCTGCGGCCGCCAGGGGGATCCCTCCGGGAACTGTAGCTGCACGCCAGCGGAGGTGCAGCGCTACCGTTCCCGAATCTCTGGACCCTTGCTCGATCGTATGGACATGCACGTGGAAGTGCCGCGCGTTGAGGTAGATGAGTTCAACGAGGCGATGGATCGCGGCGAGAGCAGCGCCACGGCGGCGGCCCGAGTCGCCCGGGCGCGGGATACTCAGCTCACTCGCCAAGGCGTGTGCAACGCTCGCCTCGCCGATGCACACGTTGATCGCATGTGCGCCCCTGACAAAGAAGGCCGCCGCATTCTCGAGCTCTCAATGAAGCGTCTCGGATTCACAGCACGCGCTCACCAGAGAATTCTGAAGCTCGCGCGAACGATCGCCGATCTCGACGAAGAGACCACCGTCGGCGCTTCACACGTGAGTCAGGCGATCATGCTGCGCTGTCTGGATCGCACGTACGGAGGTGCGCTCGAGGACCGCAGGCGTGAGGCGCTCCTCGGGCCCATGCACGCGGCGACTACTTCGCCATCTGCACCATGTGATCGACAGCCTGCTTGACGAGGTCGTCGGGAGCATCCGTGCGGCCACCCTTGGCCGGCATCACGCCAGCACTACCCTGAAAGCCGTGGATGGCATGGTCGTACAGGGTGTTCATGCCTTTGGCAATGCGCGGCGCCCAGGCAGCCTTGTCACCCGCCTTCGGTGCCCCGGCCACCCCGGCGCCGTGGCACGCGCTGCAGGTCTGCTGGAAGAGCTCATCCCCGGTCTTCGGCACCTCAGTGGCCGCCGTGCCCGCCTGCGCGCCGCTCCCCGCCTCGGGCTTGATCGCAAGGGCTGTATTGTCCTGCCCGGCAACGGCTTCCTGCGCGAAAGGCGCCACCCGCTGCTCCACGTTCCTGACGTAGCTGGCATCCTCCAGGACCTCTTTGTCCTGGGTCTGGCTTGCGACGATGCGCGCCAGGGCGAACAGGCCAATGGCGACCGCGACCAGCAGGCCGATAACCATGCTGAATACGTTGAAGAAGTGGGTGTCCTGCTTGCTCACGATGTCATCCGCGTCAGGGGTGCGATTGATTGGCCGCGCAGTATAGCGGTTTGGCTACCGCCTTCGTAAATAGACGCGGCCTGTGACTGAGCGTCGGTGCCCGCGTGCCGGCGGGCCGGGCGTCCGGGGGAGCTGTCTACACGCCGGCCTCTAGCCCGCGTCCGGTTGCGCCTCCGGTGCTGCTTTCGCGAACGCGGGCAGCGATTCGAGGTGCGCGCAAATGCCCCGCAGTGTTGGATAGGCCTCGAGGTCGCATTTGAAGCGACGGGCGTTGTACATCTGCGGCACGATGCAGATGTCCGCGAGCGTTACCGCGGTGCCAAACATGTGGTGGCCGTCACCGGTGGCGCGCTTGGCCTCCTCCTCGAGGCCGCGAAATCCGGTGGCAATCCAATGGTGGTACCAGGCGCTTACGGTGCCTTCATCGTGTGCCAGCGGCGAGCGCAGATAATTCAGGACCCGCAGATTGTTGAGCGGGTGCATGTCGCACGCGACGGCAAGTGCCATTGCCCGCACGCACGCGCGATCCGCCGGTGCCGCAGGCAGGAACGGCGGCTGCGGATGAGTCTCATCGAGGTATTCGATGATCGCCAGCGATTGCGCGATCGTCGTGCCTGCATGCTCGAGCGCGGGGATGAGTCCTTGCGGGTTGACGGCCCGATACTCGGTCATGCTATGCGGCGCCGCCGACGGTCTCAGATCAAGGCAAGCCGACTCATAGGGAATGCCCTTGAGGTTGAGTGCGATTCGCGCACGATATGCCGCGGAACTGCGGAAGTAGGTGTACAGCTTCATGGGTTTATGTTGGTGTATCGGCTGCGTGTGCCCTAGCGTAACGCTATATGGTTGCGAAGAGGCTCGAGGCCTTCAATTCCGCCCTCGATCCGGTCGCCGGGCTCGAGGACGCCCACGCCGGCCGGTGTCCCCGTGAAGATGAGATCACCGGGCCGGAGCTCGAAGAGCGTCGACAACTCGGCTATGACCTCCGGGACCGTCCAGATCATTTCCGCGACATCCGACTCCTGTCGCGGCTGGCCATTGACCGCCAGCCAGATCCGTCCCTTCGACACATGTCCGCGCGAGGCGGGCCGGATGGCCGCCAGCGGCGCCGAACAGTCGAAGCCCTTGCTGGCGTCCCACGGTAGTCCCTTCTGTTTTGCCGCGTGTTGCAGGTCGCGGCGGGTGAGGTCGTTGCCGGCGGCGTAGCCGAAGACGTGCTCGAGCGTGCGGTCTTTCGTGATGTCGCGGCCACCGCGGCCGATGGCGATGACAAGCTCGATCTCATGGTGCAGATTGGCCGTACGGGGCGGGTAAGGAATCACAGCGTCATTCGCCACCACCGCATCGGCAGGTTTCGTGAAGAAGACGGGCGGCTCCCGCTCCGCATCGCCTCCCATCTCGCGCACGTGGTCGGCGTAATTGCGGCCGACGCAGTAGATGCGGTGAATCGGGAATCGCTCGCCGCTGCCCGAAATCGCAGCACTGGGCGCCTGGGACGGCGGAAAGGCAAAGTCGGTCATCGGAGTGCTCCGCGCGGCAGGGAGCCGCAGATTGCCACCGAAGACGCGTTGCTGAAAGCGCCCTGGGCTAAACTAGTGCCGTCCAAGGAGACCTCGCTCATGGCAATCTGGCGCATTGAAACCACACCCGAGGTGCTGCACGAGCGGGCACGCAATACCTTGGCCGAGCATCTCGGCATTCGGGTAACGGAGATCGGTCCGGATTACCTGCGGGCGACCATGCCCGTGAAGTCGCACACGCATCAGCCCATGGGCATTCTGCACGGCGGCGCATCTGTCGCGTTGGCCGAGACCGTGGGCAGCCTCGCCGCCAACTTGTGCGTGGACATCGAGAAGTACGTGTGCGTCGGACAGGAGATCAATGCCAACCACGTGCGGCCCGTGGCTTCGGGACTCGTGACCGGAACCGCGCGCCCGTTTCACATCGGCGGCCGCAGTCAGGTTTGGGGTATCGAGATTCGCGACGAGCACGACAAGCTCGTCTGCGTATCGCGCCTCACCATGGCCGTGGTGGAACGCAAATAGAACCGGAGGTACGCAAGCCATGGCGGACAACCTTAGCTCGGGCGCGGCTGGCGTCCCGACAGTCGACGAGTCACTGATCACGTACACGCACGTGATTTACGCTCTGCACGCGCTGTCGGTCCTCATCGGAATCACGACGGCCGCGACGATAGTGGGCAGCTTCGTCTGCGGGATTCCCTCCATTGTTGCCGTGATCATGAACTACGCGCGGCGATCGGAAACCCGCGGGACTTTCCTCGAGTCGCACTTCCGGTGGCAGATACGCACCTTCTGGTTCGCGGTGTTGTGGGCGCTGGTCATCTGGGCGATTGCGCTGCCGCTCATGATCGTGCTCGTGGGTTTTCCGTTGTTCTTTGCCGGTTTTGCAGCGCTCGCGATCTGGATCATCTACAGGGTGGCACGCGGCTGGCTGGCTCTGCGCGACCGCAGGCCCATGTACCTATGAGAGCGACAGCATCTGTTCTCATTGTGTGCGGCAGTCTGGTCGCCGCGGGCTGTGGTCAGAAGGGTGCTCTGTATTTGCCCGATAAAAACGCGTCCGTGGTGACACGTCCGGCCGGGGCGAACACCGCAGCGCCCCCCGCGGAGACAACCCCAGCCAATACAACGCCGGCGGCGCCTACGCCCGGCGAAGCCCCACCGCAGCAGACGCCGCAGGAAAAGGCGCCTGAGCCGCCACCGTCGCCCACTTCGCAGGGAGCCCCTCCCAAGAAGCCGCAGGACAAGAGTAAGGACGACTCGCAATCAGGGAATCCGACGACGCCCCGAACCTAGGAGCCAGGTCCAGGACCGACCTGCCGAGCTCCTTGGCCACCCCCGCTACCGCCGACACGGTAGTACGCCAACACCCGTGTCTTTCACGTCCGGACCAACCCTCTGAGCATCTTCGCCGCACCACTGTCCGGAAACACCGTGGTATCCAGCGCCCGCGCTGGAATGAGCAAGTGCTCTTCCAACACGCCTTTGAGCACGGATCGCAAGTCCAGCGTCGGCATCAGGTCGCGGCCTTGATAGAGCGCGCGGCCGGCGAGCCCGGGCCAGTCCGCGATGACGCGTCCACCGCGCACCGCGCCGCCGACTAGAAACGCCGCAGCTCCGGTCCCGTGATCGGTTCCACGAGTACCGTTTATCGCTGCCGTCCGCCCGAATTCGGTGGCCAGCAGCACGGCGGTCGCCCCCCATACCGGGCCGAGCTGCTCCTTCAGCGTACGCAATCCGGCATCCAGGGCTGCCAGGCGGCCCGCGAGCTGACCCTGCGCGCTGCCCTCGTTCGCGTGAGTGTCCCAACCGGTGGTGTCGAACACCGCCACCTTCGGGCCGTCCTCCCGTCGGAGGAATTCCGCTGCAGCGTGCACGACTTCCGTGTACCGGGCGCCTCGGGCAGCCTCGGGCTTGCCGCCCGATTTGGGGGCCAGGGTGTTGGAGACGTCGCTCGCCGCTTTGGGCTCGGCACTGCCGGCCCAGTTGACGGGTAAGGGCAT
Source organism: uncultured Steroidobacteraceae bacterium (assembly GCA_964508005.1). GTDB lineage: Bacteria > Pseudomonadota > Gammaproteobacteria > Steroidobacterales > Steroidobacteraceae > 13-2-20CM-66-19. The sequence goes on along the minus strand of CAZDTG010000053.1, from coordinate 2,520 downwards.
GGCTGCGCCGACGGTGCCACCGGCAGGGCCGTCGACGCTCATCATCGGCGAGTCCGCAATGGCATCCGCGGCCAGCGCGTCAGCGAGGCGCCTGGCGAGCAGAGGATCGCCCGCATACAAGTCCGTGATCCGTTCGAGCGTATCATCGTCCAACGCCGCCAATTTCGACGGCGACCACGACGTCACCGCAGCCGGCCCTCGCATGACCAACGGCGTGTTCTGGCCGAGCGCGACACCTAACTCCTTGTCGGAAACGCGGCCCGCGGGAATGGCAGCAAGCGCACGATTGAGCCAGCCGCTTTGCGCCGCGTGCGCCCGAACGTAACCACTTTCCAACACGTCCTGTCCGTCGAAATGCGACCGCTCGCGATAGGGGCTCGCAACGGCGTGAAACACGATCAGCTCGCGAGCAGTAAACGATTCCGCGAGAAAATTCAGGGACGGGTGCAGTCCGAAGAGGCTGCTGAGCGGCAGCACGCTGTCGGCCGGGAGCGCCAGGTCGCGCCGCAGAGAAGCGTAGTCACGGTCGCCGTGGGGTGGTACTGCGGCGAGGCCGTCGAGGGCGCCGCGGAGAATGACAAAAACAAACCGCGATTTCCCGTTCGGCGTCGTGTTCGCGAACGAGAGCCGCGCGGTCAGCAGGGCACCGCCCGCGGCGAGCGTACCGGCTGTCAGGAACTGGCGTCGTTTCATGAGAACCCTCATTAGTGGCCGCCGTGATCCGCCACTGCTATCATCCGGCGCCGCGCGGCTGTGGTTGCCAGCGGGTCCTCGAGCACGGGCGCGGGACTTGGCGCACGCGCCGAGGCTGCCCATCGCACGTGCCCGTCCGTCCAGTATGCTGGCGTGCGTCCACTTTGTTCGCCCGCATCGCAGTGTTCATCGCCTCATGAACTCCGGCGCAGCCAACAGCAGCGTCACTGCCTGCGAGCCGCTCGCCGCATGCGCGATCGCGGTTCGTGTGGCTCCCGTCAGCGTCTCGCCCAAAAGTTGCGGCGCGAGCTCTGTGGCATCGCGCCGGTTGCCGAGTCTTTGCCCTACCGCATCCGCCCATTCGACTCGCTTCATCAGAGCGGAGGCGCCATCCCAGTCGGCGCTTCGATCCGGCCAGCCGGCCGGCGAGCCGGGGGCGTAAGTGCGCTGTCCCAACAGTTCGAACGGCGCCAGCGGCGAACGGCCCGCGTCCACCGGAATCTGCAGGCCGCGGAAACTGGAGATGATGTAGTCGCACGGCGTTTTGTATTTCGCGAGCCGCTGCGTCCAGGCCTCCGGAGAATCGATGAGCGCCCGATACACCGCGGGCAGGTCACCCCCGCTCGCCATGTAGGCGCGTGTGAGTCGCTCGACGGCTCGGTCGGGCGGCTCGTCCGCGATGAAGTGACGCGCGAGCTTGGTAGCGATGAAACGCGCCGTGCAGGGATGGCTGGCCAGGTCGCGCAGCACGGCGGCGCCTTGGTCATAACCCGTGTCGGCGTAACGCTTGCCGAGCACCACTTTCGCGCCGGGCTCATGCAGCTCGGCGCGGAACATGAATCTTCCGGACTCGCCGCGCGGCCGGCGGCCCTGCTCCCCGCCAATGGACCAGCCCGTGATGACCTCGGCAAAGGTCGTGACATCCGCCTGCGTGTAGCCGCCGCCAACACCCAACGTGTGCAGCTCGAGAGTTTCACGCGCGAGGTTCTCGTTGATTCCAATCTTGCGCTCCGTGTGCCGCCTCGCGACGTTCAGCGCCGCCTTCGAGTGCGGCCCGACAGACATGTGGTTATCGAGGTACAGCAGCATCGCGGGGTGCCGTTCCACCGCCAGGAGCATGTCGCTGAAGGTGCCGAGCACGTTGGGACGAATGGCCTCGCGCTCCAGGCTGCCGGCGAGCCCGAGCACCATATTCTTGTCCACGGAGACCGCAAAGTGGTTATTCCAGAACTGTGTGAGCCGCTCCACGAAAGGCCGGTCGGTCGCGACGGCGTGCCGAAACCGGGCCGTCGCCTCTGCGACATAGATGGGGCGCAGCAGCAGCGGCACTTTCATGAGCGCGCCGATCTCGGTCTGCGCATCTTCTGCGGAAGCGGCCGCCTGCCGGGAGGCGCGGATCTCGCGTCGCAGATCCAAAGCCTCGGTGAGAATGTCGGATGATGGCCGCAGTTGCGCGTCACCGATCCGCGGGGGTGAGCCCTTGAGCTGTGCACGAAGCCAATCGCGGCCGTCGCCCCCTATGCCGCTGAGCTCGCCGGGCCGGGAGCCCAGCCCGAAGCGATTGGCTGCGATGGCGGAAGTGAGCCGCTCGAGCATTTTGGGGGGTCCTGGATTTGGCTTTTTGCCCGCGAATGCCCATATAGCGCGGTAGATCGTGGCCGGTTGACCGCAGAACCGCAGCGCAGGTGCGACCACCTCGCAAGCCGGCACGGCCACCGCGCCCCTTTCGGGGCCGGCCTCCCAAGTTCGCTATACTTCCGGCCGGCCCGAGTTTGAATTATTCCATGAGCACCTCCCCCGATCTCGTTCTAGTCGACGGCTCCTCTT
>CAZDTG010000052.1:0-27402 GCA_964508005.1 uncultured Steroidobacteraceae bacterium | reverse complement strand
CTGCGCGCGCATGAGACCGTTCGTCAGGGCCTGCATCACTTCATCTGGAGTGCGCCTCGCGGCAGTGCCGGGCGCGTCCAACGTTGAACGCCACATCATGGCCTCCACGTGGCGGCGCTGAGCCTAAGTGGGAGTCAAGGAATCTGTCAAGGATGAATCGTCGCGAGCGCCACGGGATTTAGCGTGCAAGGCGGCTGGGACGCGCGCACGTTCCTACAGCATCGCATTGGAGACCCGTGCGGCCGTATCATTCCGGAAAGAACGCCGTCGATAGCGTGCGCGGAAGTCGACAGCGCGAGGACTAAGCGCATTCAGCAAGGGGGTTATGATGCATTCTGCCTTTTGGGGCGAGCTCGCGGGGACCACGATCCTCATCCTGCTCGGGAATGGGGTTGTCGCGTGCGTGGTGTTGAAGAAATCCTATGGCTACGGCTCCGGCTGGATCGTCATCACCGCGGGCTGGTGTTTCGCGGTGCTTGCCGGGGTGATCACTGCGCTCGCCCTGGGCAGTCACGCGCACCTCAATCCAGCCGTATCCATCGGGGTAGCATTGGCCACGGGCGCCTGGAGCGAGGTGCCCGCCTACCTTGGCGGCCAGTTCGCGGGTGCCATGCTGGGCGCGACACTGGTGTGGCTGCACTATCTCCCGCACTGGCGCGTGACCGACGATGAGTCCGGGAAGCGGGCCTGTTTCTGTACCGCGCCCGCCATCCGCCATCTGCCCTCGAATGTGGTGAGCGAAATCATCGGCACGTTCGTCCTCGTACTGGTTGCGGCCGCCATCTCTTCCGCGCATCTGGCCCCGGCCGGATTGCCTTCCGGGATGGGACCTGTGATTGTCGGCTTCCTCGTCTGGGGCATCGGCCTGTCGCTGGGCGGACCAACGGGGTATGCAATCAACCCGGCACGAGATCTCGGGCCGCGTCTCATGCACGCGCTGCTGCCGCTCGCCGGCAAGGGCACTTCGCAGTGGGACTACGCGCTCATTCCGGTAATGGGCCCCCTCGTGGGCGCGGTCCTTGCCGGTCTGGTGGTTCGCGCCGTTGAGTTATGAAGGCTGACTGATGACTTTCTCTGATGACGATGTCCACGCATGCGTGCGCGTACTACGTGCCATCGAAGCCGACCGCTCCCAACTTACGCGGCTCACGCAGGAGCAGCGCCGGGAACTCCTGACGCTCGCCGGTCTCGTCGCGAAACCTGAGCGGCATGATCTCGTGAGAATGGCGAAGGCATTTCGACGCGCCGAGCGCGAAGCCGCGAAGGAGCGCGATCGCCAGGTCATCCAGAGTTCCGGCCTGCGCACCCAACGCCGCTCCGCAGTATATGCGCCACTCTGGCTCGAGCCGCCGCAACCCGACGACCTCGCGCCACGCTCCGAGCTCCAGCAGGAGCGGGCCTGCTACGTCTGCAAACAGCCCTTCACGAACGTACATCGCTATTACGATTCGCTGTGTGCCGCATGCGGCGATTTCAACTATGCCAAGCGCGGGCAGACGGCGGATCTCAGCGGCCACTACGCGCTCGTCACCGGTGCCCGGGTCAAGATCGGTTTCCAGGCCGCTCTGAAGCTCCTGCGGGCCGGCGCGCACGTCGTCGTCACTACGCGCTTTCCCGTCGACGCGGCCGACCGGTACTCGAAGGAGCCGGATTTTGCGGTCTTTGGCGAGCGGCTGCAGATCCACGGGCTCGATCTGCGGCATACCCCCAGCGTCGAGCTGTTCACGCGCTTCCTGGCCGAGCGACTGCCACGGCTCGACTACATTCTCAATAATGCGTGCCAGACGGTGCGTCGCCCCGCGGGATTCTTTCAGCATCTGCTCGCCAAGGAAGCCGCTGCGGTCGCAGCCCTTCCGGAGCCGCTGCGGGGCCCCCTGACGAGTCACGACGAGTTGCGACGGACACTGCAGGGATCGCGCGGGCACGCTGTCGGCACGCTCATGACCGCCACGGCGGGTTCGCACAGCGAAGGGCTGCTCCACAGCGCGGCACTGTCCCAACGGCGCTATCTCGACGAAGACTTCCACGCCGGAGAGGCGATCTTCCCGGCAGATCGCTACGACGAGGATCGGCAGCAGGTCGACTTACGGGAGATGAATAGCTGGCGGCTGCGCCTGCACGAGGTCGAGACGCCGGAGCTTCTCGAGGTGCAGCTCGTGAATGCCATTGCGCCGTACATTCTCAACGCCCGCCTGAAACCCCTCATGCTGCGCACACCCGGGCGTCACAAGCATGTGGTCAACGTCAGCGCCATGGAGGGCCAGTTCTACCGCGCCACGAAGACGGACAAGCACCCGCACACCAACATGGCGAAAGCGGCGCTCAATATGATGACGCGCACCAGCGCGCCGGATTTCGTGAAGGACGGCATTCACATGAATGCCGTCGACACCGGATGGGTGACCGACGAGGATCCCGCGATGCACGCGGCCCGTAAGGCGGAGCTCGGCTTCGCGCCCCCGCTCGACATCATCGATGGCGCGGCGCGCATCGTTGATCCGGTATTCGTCGGGCGGCTCACGGGCGAGCACGTGTGGGGACAGTTCCTCAAGGATTATAAGCCCGCGCCGTGGTAGCCGGAAAGCGCTGCAATCGAGTGCGTTGAGGAGCCTAGGACATCGCGGTGGCGTGTGCGATCGTCCCGGAGCGGGAGAACTCGAAGCGCACCAGCCACCGTCGCGTTGTGCGATCGCCCGTCCGGGCGAACTTCCACTTTCGAGCGGCTCGCGTGGCGACCCGCGCGAAATACCGGCTCGGGCCCGGATCGACGAGAGTATCGCTGATCACGGTGCCCGAGCCATCCACCGTGACGCGCACCGCTACCCTGACATGTCCGCGGATGGTTGCCAGGGCGCTGCGCGGTACGGAGGGGATCTCTTCGTGGACCACGGATGGCGACCTGACTGCCCGGCGCGTGGTGTGCTTCGCGTCGGGCGCCGAAGCAGAAGCTACTGGAGCTGCGGGCGCAGCTGCTGGCGGACTCTGTGCGGACGCCGGGGGTGAATCACCCGACGGCACGGCCAGTTTGGGAGTATCAGTCGGCGGCGCCGTGTTGTGGGGCCGGTTGACGAAGGTGCGCACGGCAATCCAACAGACGAGGACTATTGCGGCAGCCCCGAGGAGCAACGGGGCGAGCGAGCGGCTTCCGGTCTTGCGCGCGGCGGCCTCTCGCTCCACCGGCGCGGGTCTGGCGACCCGGCTCGCCGGCCGGTCGCCGGCACTCGCCGCGTTGGCGCGCCGGGGTCTCTCGTTCGCGGGGTGCTCCAGCTCTCTGGCTATGGGCGCCATCACTACCGGACCCTGCAGCCCGCGGCTCACCCACGCCTGGAGATCCTTCACGCTCGGGCGATCGGCTGGCCTGCGACTCAGGCACTGTCGTACCACATCGGCGTACGCCCGGGGAAAATCCGGCGGCATGACGACGCCGTGGCTGCGCTCGTCTGGCTTTACGGGCGCATTGCGCGTGAGCGCCTGATACAAGGTAACGCCGAGCGCCCAAATGTCGCCGGCGTTCGAAAAGCTGCCATCCCTGGCCTCCGGCGGGTCATAGACCGAGGACATGCTGATGCTCGTCGTGGGCTCGCCGGCAGGACGAATGGTGTCGCTGGCCAACTTCAGCCGATCCCCCACGACGAGGACGTTGGACGGCTTCAGCTGGCCGTGCACCCGATGCATGGAATGCAGGAAAGCGAGGGCATCCAGGGCCGGAGGCAACATGTCGCGCACTTCGGCTTCCGTCAAGGCGCGATGCAGCAGCAGCTGCGCGAGATTCTGCTCGGCATATTCCATGACCGCGTACAGGCAGTGCAGCGTGCCCAGCTGGCACCGGCCCGTCGCGAACAATCGGATCAGATGGGGATGCCTGAGGCTGGCCGCGGCATTCCAGTGCGCGAGCTGCGATTCGGCCAGGGTCGGAATGGCGGGTACCAACTTGAGCGCCGCATCGGCGAGGTTTTCGGTGACGTGCCCCGTAATGAAAACCCCGCTATGGTCCGAGCCGCCCAGATAGACCCTTAACGGGAATGCAGCATCGATGACGTGCCCTTCCCACTTCGCCCACACTTCGCTCATCGTTGGCCTGCCCTCCTTCCGCGCTCACATCCGCCGCCCGCAGGATACTCCGCGTCAAGATACCATCGCAGGACGGGCTGCTCAGCTTGATCGTGCTGCCGCATCGCCACTGCGCCGCGCAGCATCCGCTGCGCCGGCTCTGGTACGCTTGGGCCAAAGACGCCGGGGCGTGTATCCTGCTCCTGCACTCGCCAGGAGGACTGGATGAGCTTGACCGTGCTGGGTGATCTGACTCGACGTGCCGGTCGGCGCCGGGGCGCATGTGCCCTGATCGCGATCAAGGAACGGGTGCGCTGCAAGACACGGCTTGCGGAAGTGCTTGCGCCTCCGGCTCGCATCGAGCTCGTGAGATCCATGCTGAATGCGGTGCTTGCAGCCGCCGGAAACGCGCAGGCCGTGCATCAGGTGATAGTGATCAGCCCGGAGCGGGACACGGTACCCGCCGAGGTGCCGGTGCTGGCCGACACGGGCGAATCCCTCAACAGCGCGCTGGTCAACGCACATGCGCTGCTGCGCGAATTCGGCTGCGGCGAGGTGGTGATACTGCCGGCGGACCTGCCAAAGATCACAGGCGCCGAGATCGACGAGCTGGTGCGCGCGGGCCGCGCTGGCGGGTTTGCAATAGCCCCCGATGCCGCCGGAGCGGGCACGAATGCGCTCTGCCTCGTCTCGAGCAAGCCCTTTCACTTTCAATTCGGCCCCGACAGCCGGCGCTTGCACGTGTCGGAAGCCGGGCGCCTGGGCTTGAGCGCGCAGGAGGTCCGCCTGCCGGGCCTCGAGCTGGATGTGGATGCACCGGCCGATCTCAACCTGCTCGATGAACGCCAATGGCTGACACATCGTCTTCGGGCCTGAGCGCGCTGCTGAGCGCTGCGGAGGCCGGACGCCGGCCCGATCGGGCACAGGCGCTGGCATTACTGCCGGACGCTGCGGCCGCGGACCTGTTGCCTGCCGCCGAATCACTGACTCTCGCCGGATTCGGCGCAGTCGTCACCTATTCCCGCAAGGTGTTCATTCCGCTCACGCAGCTGTGCCGGGATGTCTGCCACTACTGCACCTTCGCCAAAGCCCCCCGGCAGCTCAAGGACGCCTACCTCGGCGCGAACGAGGTCCTCGCGATAGCGCGAGCGGGCAAAGCGGCCGATTGCAAGGAAGCTCTTTTTACACTGGGCGACAAACCCGAAGAGCGTTATGCAGCAGCCCGCGCGGCCTTGGATGCGGCCAACGCCGCGAGCACATTGGAGTACCTGGAGCGCATGGCGCGGCTCGTCCTGGACGAAACCGGACTGCTGCCGCACCTGAATCCCGGTGTCATGGGTGCCGCGGATCTGCGGCGGCTGCGGCCGGTCAGTGCCTCGATGGGACTGATGCTCGAAAGCGCCTCCGCGCGGTTGTGCGAGCGGGGCGGCCCGCACTTCGGCTCTCCCGACAAGCTGCCGGCCCGGCGGCTCGCGACTCTGCGGGCCGCGGGTGAGCTGGGCATTGCAATGACGTCGGGCCTGCTGATTGGTATTGGCGAAACGCGCCGCGAGCGCATCGAGTCGTTGTTGGCGCTGCGCGAGATCCAGGACGCGCACGGCCATCTGCAGGAGCTCATCATCCAGAACTTCAAGGCCAAGCCCGGAACGCGGATGGCCGCGGCCCCCGAGCCGCCTCTGGAGGAGCAGCAGTGGACCATTTCCGCGGCGCGGCTGTTGTTCGGGCCGGGCCTGTCGATTCAGGCGCCGCCCAACTTACAACCTGGAGCGTTGGGTGAGCTGGTGCGCGCCGGGATCAATGATTGGGGCGGCGTCTCGCCCGTGACGCCCGACCATGTGAACCCCGAGGCGCCCTGGCCGCATCTTGCGCAGCTTGCGCGTGCGACGCGGATTGCCGGAAGGGAGCTGATCGAGCGCCTGGCTCTGGTGCCCTCCTACGCGGTGCGGCCCGAGGCCTGGACGGATCCGGCCATCACGCCGCGCGTGCGCCGATTCAGCGACAGTCGCGGTTTCGCGCGACCGGACCAGTGGCACGCCGGTGCAGGCTGCGAGTTGCCGGCTGTCGCGGCGCGTTGGTCCTCCGTCGGCGAGGGGCGGCGCGCAGACGGGTCGACTGCGCCTTCCCATGCGCGCGGACAAACACTGTTGCAGCGTGCCGGCTCCTCCGGGAAAACGGCTGCGATCATCGAGGCAGCGCGCGCGGGCCACACATTGAGCGAGGCGGACATCGTGCGCCTCTTCAGTGTCGAAGGCCGCGAGCTCGACGAGGTGATCGCGGCGGCGGACCGCCTGCGGCGCGAGTCGGTCGGCGACACTGTCACGTATGTCGTCAACCGCAATATCAACTACACGAACATCTGCCTGTACCACTGCGGGTTCTGCGCTTTTTCGAAAGGCCGCGGGTCCGCGGACCTGCGCGGCCCGGCCTATAACCTCGAGCTCGACGAGGTGGCGCGCCGCACGGCCGAGGCCGCCGCCGCCGGCGCGACTGAAGTCTGCCTGCAAGGCGGCATTCATCCGAGCTTCACGGGCCACACTTACCTGAGCATCGTGCGCGCGGTGAAAGAAGCAGTGCCGTGGATGCACGTGCACGCCTTCTCACCGTTGGAAGTCAGGCATGGCGCGAGCACTCTCGGCATGCCGCTGGCGGCCTACCTGGAGCAACTGAGGGATGCGGGCCTCTCGACACTACCCGGCACGGCCGCTGAGATTCTGGACGATGAGATCCGCGCCATCATCTGTCCGGACAAGCTGCGCACGGACGAATGGCTCGAAGTGCTGGGAACCGCGCACGAAGTGGGGCTGCGCACGACGGCCACGATAATGTTTGGACATGTGGAGCGGCCCGTTCACTGGGCCCGGCACCTGCAGCGCCTGCGTGCCCTGCAGGCTCGTACGGGAGGCATCACCGAATTCGTGCCGCTGGGCTTCGTGCACATGGAAGCGCCATTGTGGCGCAAGGGGCGAACGCGCTCCGGCCCCACCTTCCGCGAGGCGGTTCTCATGCACGCCGTATCCAGGCTCGTGTTGCATCCCCTGATCGGGAATATCCAGACATCCTGGGTGAAGATGGGCGCGCAAGGCGCCGTACTGTGCCTGGAGGCCGGCGCCAACGATCTGGGTGGAACGCTGATGAACGAGTCAATTACTCGAGCCGCGGGCGGCGTACACGGGCAGCAGCTCGATGCTTTACAACTGCAGGCGTTGGCGCGCCGGATCGGCCGCCCGACCCGTCAGCGCACCACGTTATACGGCACTCCCGGCGAGGAGCCGGCCGGTGCGGCGATCCGGTTGCTGCGCTCGTGCGCGCCGGCCGAATGCATGACGGGCTCCTGAAATGCTGCGACTGGGTTACAAGGCTTCTGCCGAGCAATTCGGGCCCAACGAGCTGCTCGAGCTCGCGACTCTCGCGGAGCGGCGCGGGTTCGACTCCGTATTCATCAGCGATCACTTTCAGCCGTGGCGGCATACGGGCGGCCACGCGCCATTTTCTCTGGCATGGCTGGGGGCACTTGGCGCGCGCACGACGCGGATCCTCATGGGCACCAGCGTGCTCACGCCAACGTTCCGCTATCACCCGTCAGTCGTGGCGCAGGCGTTCGCCACTCTGGGCGTGATGTTTCCGCAACGCGTGATCCTCGGCGTTGGCACGGGCGAATCGCTCAATGAAGTCCCGGCGCTCGGCATGCCGTGGCCTGAGCCGAAGGAGCGCACAGCGCGACTGAAGGAGGCTGTGGCGCTCATCCGGCAACTCTGGAGCGAGCCGCGAGTGAGCTTTCGGGGTCAGTATTATCGCACCGAGAAAGCCACGATCTACGACAAGCCGGCGGTGCCGCCGCCGATCTATGTGGCGGGCGCGGGCCCCGTGATGGCGAAATATGCGGGGCAGTTCGGCGACGGTTTCATCTGCACCAGCGGCAAAGGGCCCGAGCTTTACCGGGATACCCTGCTGCCCAATGTGGCGGCGGGCATTCAGGCCTCCGGCCGCGCGGCGCAGGCCGTCGATATGTTGATCGAGGTGAAAGTCTCTTTCGACACCGACCGGCAGCGTGCCCTGGAGGACACTCGTCACTGGGCGGCACTGGCACTGTCGCCCGAGGAGAAAAGCTCGGTCGAGGATCCCCTGGAGATGGAGCGGCTGGCGCAGCAGATACCGACCGAGCGCGCGGCCCGCCGCTGGATCGTCTCGACGGATCCGCAGGAGCACGTGGACAAACTCCGCTCCTATATCGATATGGGGTTCCGGCACCTCGTGTTTCATGCGCCGGGCCCCGACCAGGCGCGCTTCCTCGATCTGTACGCCCGGCAGGTCCTGCCGCTGCTGCGTGCGGCCTTTGACTGAAGCGCATGTCAGGCGCTTGCCGATGAGCTCCGCAGCAGCCGAGCTTCGCCTCATTGCACTACCGGATTTTCCACGAGTGTCCGCCGGCGACGATCTCGCGGCCCTCACCGCGGAGGCTTTGAAGCGCAGCGCTCTGCATCCGGGTGCGGACGATGTGCTGGTTTTCGCGCAGAAGGTGGTCTCCAAAGCGGAAAACCGGCGGGTAGCGTTGGCGGAAGTGATACCGGGTGCGAGAGCCCTCGAGTTGGCGCAAACCGTCGCAAAGGACCCGCGGCTCGTGGAGTTGATCCTGCGCGAATCGCGCCGGGTGGTGCGTGCCGCACGGGATGTCCTCATCGTGGAGCACCGCCTGGGATTGATCATGGCCAACGCCGGCATCGATCAATCCAATGTTGGCGACCCTGCCGGCGAGCTTGCCCTGCTTCTGCCGGAGGATCCCGATGGCAGCGCGACGCGCCTGCGCGAACGTCTGCACGCGCTGACTGGTTGGGCCCCCGGTATCGTGATCAGTGACAGCTTCGGCCGTCCGTGGCGTCTGGGCACGGTCGGGGTCGCGATCGGTTGCGCGGGCCTTCCCGCCACGTTGGATCTGCGCGGTCAAAAGGATCTGTTCGGGCGTGCGCTGCGTGTCACGGTCGTGGGTCACGCCGATGAGATCGCCTCCGCTGCTTCGCTGCTCATGGGACAAGCGGACGAGGCGCGGCCGGTGGTCCTGGTGCGCGGCCTGGCGCGGCGAGCGCCCCACCAGCCGGCCGCTGCCCTCATCCGCCCACTACAGCAGGACCTTTTTCGGTGACCGGCCAGGTCGTTGCCCTGTGCGGAGGTGTGGGCGGCGCAAAGCTCGCGCACGGACTGGCGCTGGCGCTGGCGCCGCAGAGCCTGTCGATCGTTGTCAACACCGGTGATGACTTCCAACACCTCGGCCTGAGGATCGCGCCCGACCTGGACTCGGTGATGTACGCGCTCGCCGGAGTGTCAGATCCGGTCAGAGGCTGGGGACGGCGGGACGAGACCTGGACGTTCATGGAGGCGCTGCGCGGACTGGGCGCGGAGAGCTGGTTTCAACTCGGCGACGCCGACCTGGCCGTGCACGTGGAGCGCACCTGGAGGCTCGCCGCAGGCGCCACCCTGACCGAAGTGACGTCTCATCTGTGCAAGGCTCTCGGCATCGCTGTCCGGGTACTGCCGATGAGCGACGACCCGGTGAGCACGCGTGTGCTGAGCCCTGAAGGGTGGCTCGATTTCCAGGAGTACTTCGTGCGGCGGCAATGCCAGCCAGCCGTGCGGGAGTTCATGTTCGCCGGTGCCGCGGCGGCACGGGCGCAGCCGCAGGCCCTGGCCGCGCTGAAGGGCCGGGATCTGCGCGCCGTCGTCATCTGCCCCTCGAATCCCTTCGTGAGCATCGAGCCCATCCTTGCCGTGCCGGGCATGCGCTCGGCGATCCAACACTGCGGCGCGCCGGTCGTGGCGGTTACGCCCATCATCGGCGGCCAGGCGGTCAGGGGTCCGGCGGCCAAAATGATGTCCGAGCTGGGACTCGAGGTGACTCCGGCAGCCGTTGCGCGGCGTTATGCGGAGCTCATCGACGGGTTCGTCGTCGACCAGGCGGACGCGCTTGCGGAGCCGATCCAGGGCGTTACGTTCTTCAGCGCCGCGACGCTCATGAGCACCGTCGAGGACCGACTACAGCTCGCGCAGGCCGTGCTGCGGGCGGCCGACATGCTGGTCGCATAATTTCGCTCGCGGGCGTACTGTAACGCGCTCACGCCGTGATCACGATGCCGAGGAGTATCGACACGTGAAATAACAGGTGCAGGGCCAGAGCGCTGCCGAGTACTTCCGCCACGTCGGTGGCGACAATGGCGATTTCCGCCATGATCCACAGAAAGCGATTCACGGGCGCCGGGTATCGGGCGCGGCAGGCGCGCGCGAGAGAGATCGCGCGCGTGCGCGAGGAAGTCGACGCAAGCTCTGCTACGCTTAGGGTGTATCCGAAGCTTCAAAAGGTATGCGCGATGCGGAAGGCACTTGGGTCGTCGGGTTTTGCCCGCGGCTGGGCGATAGGCCTGCCGAAGGCCCTCCAGGGCTGGACTCATGCCCAGAAGAGTGTCGTCCGTGCGAGTTACCTGGGTTGGACGCTGGACGCGTTCGACTTCTTTCTGCTCGTCTTCGTCCTCAAGGACATCGCCGCCGAGTTTGGCGTGGAACGCAAGGCGATTGCCGTGGCCATCACCCTCACGCTGGCGCTGCGGCCGGTGGGCGCCTTCCTGTTCGGCCGGCTCGCCGACCGGTTCGGGCGGCGGCCGATCCTCATGCTGGATGTGGGCCTGTATTCGACGCTCGGGCTCCTCACCGCGTTCGCGCCGAATCTGGGCGCCTTCTTGTTGATACGCGCCCTGTTCGGGGTGGCGATGGGCGGTGAATGGGGCATCGGTGCCTCGCTGACCATGGAAACGATCAAGCCGGAAGCTCGCGGCCTGGTCTCCGGACTGTTGCAATCGGGCTATCCGACCGGCTATCTCCTCGCCTCGGTGGTTTACGCCACCCTGTTCGACAGGATCGGCTGGCGCGGCATGTTCGTGGTCGGAGCGCTCCCCGCGCTGTTGGTGCTGTATATCCGGCGGCATGTTCCTGAATCCCCGGGATGGAGCGCGGAACGAGCCCGCAGCGGCGGCCTGTTCGCGGTGCTGCGCCAGCATTGGAAGCTGGCCGTCTACGGCATCGCGCTGATGACGGCATTCAACTTCCTGAGCCACGGAACGCAGGACATCTATCCGACGTTCCTGCAGATCCAACACGGCTTCGATTCGCACGTCACCGGCACGATCGCCATTCTCTACAATATCGGCGCCATACTGGGCGGATGGACCTTCGGTCTGTGGAGTCAGAGGTGGGGCCGGCGGCGAGCGATGATCATAGCCGCCGGGCTCACTCTGCCGGTCCTGTTCCTGTGGGCCTACTCGACGAGCCTGGTGGCCCTGGCGGCGGGGGCATTTCTGATGCAGTTCTTCGTGCAGGGCGCCTGGGGAGTCGTACCGGCGCATCTGAACGAGCTGTCGCCGTCCGCCGTGCGCGCCACATTTCCCGGAACGATCTACCAGCTCGGCAACCTGATCGCCTCGTCGAATGCCGTGATACAGACGTCCATCGCGGCACGCGACGCTGAGAACTATGCCTTCGCGCTTGCCAGCGTCGCCGCATGTGCCGCCATTGCAGTCATGACGCTGGCGGCGGTGGGCCGCGAGGCTCGCGAGGCGAGATTGAACTAGACAATCAGGCTCCGAGCTTCAGCGGCGTGGGGGTAGAATACGGTCATGTGACGTGAACTATCGCCCGGATCGCGCGTTTCGTGGGCGATGGCTCGAGCTGTCGGACCGGAGGGCGTATGGAGCACCGCTGGGGACATCGACGCAAGGTCAGCCGCATCGTGCATCTGCTGACGCGGAGCGGCCGGGAAGCGCCTGGTCGCATTTGCAACGTCAGCATAAGCGGTGCGTACATCGTGAGCCCACTCTCCCCGGAATTGTTCTCTCGCGTGCGGATCCGATTTGCCCCCAGCCAAAGACAGCTCGGTAACGGCGGCGGCGTAGTCGAGGCGCAGGTCGTCCGCAGGGAAGACCATGGATTCGCCGTTGAATGGTGTGAGCTCGCCCCGCCGATGGTCCGGGCGCTCGTGAGGGCACCTCTGTACGAGCCGGTCCAGACACCTGCGCCGCGGGGCCATTATCGACGCGACTGATTGGAGCCACTGGCGCGCTGCGCGCGGCGCAACGGCTATAACACTTCGAAAATGCTGTAGACCGGGCCCGTGGGCCGGCGATGCCCTATTCCCACGGCAATCATCCGGTTGATCCAGCCGTAGCGCTCACTGGCAGTCTCGAACTCCGGGGCGATCCGGAAATAGTACGCCGACGGATCGACTGCCTCCCCCTGGTCGACTTTCGCGGGCGCGAATGAAATGTAGTTCATTGTTTGCCGGGAGACAACCTGGGCCCGGCGAGCACGAGAGCGGGAGAAACCCACGCGCCGTGCTACTGTCAAAGGTCGGCAGAGAATCCGGCGGAGGAAGCGAGATGCGTGGAGGCAGAGGGGCGAACGGCGGAAGAGTATTCGCGCACATCGCGACGGTCGTGCTGTTGGCCGTCGTGGCCGGCACGCGAGCAGAATCCTCCCCGGCATCCGCTCCTTACGGGCTCGCGTCCCGGGCAGCCCCGCAGCCCTACCTGCACATGCCAGGCAGCGCCGAGGGCAAAATTCCTGCGTTGCTGTCGCAGACCGGAGTTTTCAAGGACATCCGGAACCTCGTGCCGAGCGACGGGCTGATTCCCTACGACCTCGCGGTGGCGTTCTGGTCGGACGGCGCCAGCAAGCTGCGCTGGGCCGCAGTGCCCAAGGGCGGCCGAATCGGCTTCTCCCCAACGGGTGACTGGGCTTTCCCGGCCGGGGCGGTGTTCGTCAAGACGTTCGAGCTGCCGGTCGATGCGGCAATTCCGGCGCGCAAGCGGCGGCTGGAGACCCGGCTGCTGGTGCGCGACAGTGCCGGCGGAGTGTATGGCGTCGCCTACAAATGGCGCTCCGACAACAGCGACGCCGACTTACTGAGCTCCAGTCTCACCGAAGAGATTCCGATCAGGACGGCGACTGGCGAAACGCGCACCCAGACGTGGTATTTCCCCAGCCGGAAGGATTGCCTCGAGTGTCACAACGCACATACCAGCGGTGTGCTCGGGGTGAAAACCCGGCAGATGAATCGTGAGCTCGCCTACCCTTCCGGTGTGACGGACAACCAGTTGCGCACGTGGAATCACCTCGGACTGTTCACACCGGGCTTCGGGGAGGGCGACATAGCAAAGTTTCCCAAGCTCGCGGCTGCCGGCGACACCACGCGCAGCCTGGAGGATCGCGCCCGCTCGTATCTCGACGCCAATTGCTCGCAGTGTCACCGTCCCGGCGGCACGGTTGCCAATTTCGACACCCGTTATGACACCCCGCTCGAGAAGCAGGCGCTCATCGACGGTCCGGTGCTGATCGATGAGCGCATCGACAGGTCGAGGGTCATTGCACCCAACGACATCTGGCGGTCGATCGCTTTCATGCGGATCAACACCGTGGGCGAGATCAGGATGCCGCCCCTCGCCCGTGAGACCATCGACGAGAAGGGCGTTGCACTCCTGCGGGAGTGGATCACCACTCTCCCCGGACGCCCGGTGGTGGAGCCCCCGCGGATCTCTCCGGCCGGCGGTACTTACAACGCGCCGGTCGAAGTCTCGCTGAAGGTCGACGAGGCTGGCGCCGACATCCGTTACACCTTGGACGGCAGCGTTCCGACACCGTCCGACATGCGGTACGAGAAGCCGATTCGGATCACGGGACCCACGGTGTTGCGCGCGCGCGCGTTCAAAGAGGGATTCACTCGAAGCATCGCGGCGCAGGCCGTTTTTATCGTGGGCCAGTGACGATCAAGACAGCTCGTCAGTGACCGCGGGGCACGATGGTGAGGCCCCACGGACCCTCACCTGCCTTGATGCGCGCGACCTCCCGGTTTGCCGTCAGATCCACCACCGAGACGTCGTTGGAGGGCCCGTTGGCGGAGAACAGATATTTCCCATCCGGCGAAACCACGATTCCCCAGGGACGGGTTCCCACTTTGACCGTGCCGAGGACCGCGTAAGTGTGGCTGTCGATGACGGATACCGTTCCGGCGCGTCCGTCGCTGACGTATACCCGGCGGCCGTCCGGCGCCACCTTGACCTTCATGGGGCGCGAGCCTGCCGGCAGATCGATGGTCGTCAGAACTTTGGGGGTCGCCGTATCGATGACGTTCAACTGTCCCTTCGATTCCGAAGGAATGAATCCGACGTTGGTGTTGGGTAGGAAATCGACGCTGCGCGGACGCACCGGCACCGTAAAGTGGCCGATCACCTGATAGCGCGCCGTGTCGATCGCGAACACCTCGCCGCCCGTCTCGCAGGTCACATAAAACTGCTTGCCGTCGGGTGTCACACCCACGCCCTCGGGTTCCCGTCCCACCGGAATGAGATGCTCCACCTTGCCGGTCGCGATGTTGATTACCGAGGCGGTGCGGATGTCTTCGTTGGACACGTAGATGCGGCTGCCGTCCTTGCTGAGCGCGAACTCCTCAGGATCGGAGCCGGCCGCGATCTTGCCGGTCAGCTTGCGCTGCGCGACGCTCACGATACCGATGCCGTCGGCCGACTTGTCCGCCTTGACGTCATCATCGCCCGAGTCGCTATTCTTTTTCAGGATGGGATTGCCGGCGGCATCGAGCGCGGGCGGGCCCTCGATGGGCGTGCCGCTCAAGGCGACGTAAACCGTGTTGCCGTCCGGGCTGACGTGGATGCCGCGCGGACGCTTGCCTACGGGGATCGTGCCGACGACCTGGAAATCGGCGCCGTCGATGATCGTGACGTCTCCCGATCTCTCGTTCGTGACGAAGATCTGATAGGGCTGAGTCGCCGCGTGCGCGGGCGTCATGGACATGAGAGTGGCACAAGCCGTCAACGCGAGCGCTCCCAAGGCGCGCATCCCCGCGGCAGGATTGAGTCCGATCATCAGGCGTCCTCCAGGAAACGGAACCGCATCCTATATCAGAATCGTGACGGGAGAAGTCACGACCGAAGGGCTCATTGGGGGGGCTGCCCGGCCACGAGAGCTCTGCGCCGCGACGGCGCCGAAGGTGGCGGCTCGCTTGCGCCGGCAGGTAGGAATAGTCTTGGCCCGATGCCGCGGATCACTCCGGCCCGAGATGACTGTCGGGTCCCGGCAATCTGACAGAAGCCGGCGCGTCGGCCGCCGCTGGTGTCGCTTCGGGCTGCGGGGCGAGCGGCGAGTTGCAAGCGAGATCCAGGGCGCGCTGCGAGAAGACATCCTTGGGGAGGACTTTGAAGCGTTCCTTCCAATCGCCCTTCTCGGAGCTCAGACCGACTTGCCTGCCCTCGAAATAGCCTACGGTGGAGCGCAGCGCGAACTCGCGTCTCGAGCAGTCGAAGGCGGTTTCCTGGGTGATGCGATCCAGCTTGATGCTGTGAGCGTTCGGTACGACCCCTGAGTAGATGGTGAGAAACAAGGCAATCCGGTAGCCGTCTTCCTCACGGACCGAGTCGAGATCGAGGTAAGCGAGGCCCAGGGCACCGTTATTCGACGTGCCGACCGCCTGCCAGCGGGCGGCGAAGCAGGTCTGTGTCAGAACCAACATCAGGCCGAGAACGCCGGCGAGACGGCGGCTGGAAGAAGCAATCATATGGCACGCAACCAGGAGCATTGAGGGGATATCATGATATGAAACGCGCGCCTGCAATAGGTTCACTGCGGCATCACTGACACTTCGGCGCGGGTTATGGCGGCGCGCGGGTCGCGCTGGTAGCTCCACGGCACGCTGTGCAGATGGGCGAGGAGCGCGCGTACGAAGCGATCCTGGCGACGCCGGGCCCGGGATACCGGGACATCGTGATCGAGGATTGCGAAGTACACGGTGCCGCGGCCGGTGGTGGCAATGGCGCCGATCAGGGCGCTGGCGCCGTAGTCGCCGAAGGTGCCGGTCTTTCCCAACACGTGACCTGCCTCCCCGGGCCCGTTCAGCCGGTCTCGCAAGGTGCCGTCGTCAACCCCGGCCACGGGCAGTATGTCGAACAGTGCGTGACCGGTGGCGGCGAGCTCCCGTTCGAGGGCGCGCAGCAATTTCACCGCGGCGCGCGGGCTCAGGCGATTCGCAGGATCGGTGCCCGCTCCGTCGCCGAGGATGATCTCGGAGCGCATCTCCTCAGGCACGACACTCCGTGCCAGGCTTTGCACTGCCGCCGCGCCGCCGGCGGCGTCCGCGAAAGGAGTGAAGATGTTGTTGGAGTAGTCGTTCAACGCCTTGACCAGGGGTAACAGGGGTTGCGAGCGGTGCACGATCAGCGGCCGGTCGCCCGGCAGCTCGATGACACGGGCCGCGCCGCTGCCATAGGCGGGCCATGTCGTGGCGGTCCCGAACCGGATTCCCGGTACGCTCAGGTCCGCGGCACCCCCCGGATTCGAAACTTCCAGTGCACGAACTGCCTGCCACGCTGCCGGGGGCGTCAAACCTGACAGGGCGCGGCGCAGGGAAGCGCCGCCGGCGTCGCTCTTCCAGTCGAAGGTCAAAGGTCCGCGCAGGAGCAGGTCGCCCGCGATCCGCTCGATGCCCGCTTGCCTCAGGCGGTCGGCGACGAGTAGCGCATCTTCATCGACCAGGGACGGATCGCCGTCGCTGCCGACCAACAGATCGCCGTAGAGCGTGCCGCCGACGAGGCGGCCTTTTGCCGTGAAGGTCGTCATAAAGCGGTGCTCGGGCCCGAGCTTGCGCAACAAGGCCAACGTGGTGGGCACCTTCGAGACGGATGCCGGGTGCACCGGAGTCGAGGCGGCCTGTGCAACGAGGACCGTTCCGTCCGCGGCCTCAACATATACGCCCTGATCGGCGCCTACCAGGGAGCGGGCCGCGGCGGCGAGGGCTCGAAGCTCGGCGCTCGAGGCGATCGGGACGGCAAGCAGCGCCCAAATCGCAATGACGACGTAGCGCAAGACTCCTCCGGTACGCTTCAGATATGAAGCGGAAGCTTACCGGGATGCCGCGCCGCGCCGCTACGACTGCGACGCTGCGGCGGCGGCCTCAAACTTTGGTCAGCCAGCCGTAACGGTCCGGAGTCTCACCGCGCTGAATCGAAACCAATCGCTCGCGTAGCGCACGCGTCAGGGGGCCCACTTCTCCGTTTCCGACCCGGTGCTCGCGGTAGTGGTGGATCAGCGTGCCGACGCCGGCGAGGACGGCCGCAGTCCCGGAAAGCGCGGCCTCGCCATCGGTCACCCACTGGAGCATCTCACCCACGTCGAAGATGCGTTCCTCGACTTCGTAACCCTCACCGCGTGCGAGAGTGAGCAGGGAGTCGCGGGTGACCCCATGAAGAAAGCTGGCGTCGAGACTGCGTGTCAGCAGCTGTCCTTTGCGGATCAGAAGGAAATTGGCGGCGCCGGTCTCCTGGACCTCACCGCCCGGGCAGAACAACACCTGGTCGGCGTTGTAGCGGCGCCGCGCTTCGATGGTCGGGCCCAATGCCGCGGCGTAGTTGCCGCCGGTCTTGACGCGTCCGGTCTGGGAGGCCGTGCGCGAGTTGACATCCTCCACAAAAATGCGCAACGGCTTCATGCCGCCGGCAAAGTAATCCCAGACGGGGCTCGCGAGCACGATCAGCTGCGCCTGATCGGCTGGCGTGGCGGCCGCGCCGATGTTCGGTGTGGTACCGAACAGGATGGGCCGCAGATACAGCGCCCCGGGAGCCTCGGGCACGGCGGCCCGGTTCTGGTCGACGGTCGCCCGGACCATCTCGGCCAGCTGCTGGGGATCCGGCTCCGGGAGCACCAGCGCGCGTGCGCTTTGCCGCATGCGATCGATATGCCGGTCGAGCCGAAATACGTTGACGCTGCCGTCGGACCAGCGATAAGCCTTGAAGCCTTCGAAGCAGGTGCTCGAGTAGTGCAGCACGTGCGCGGCCGGATGCAGCTCGATCGGACCGACCGGGCGCATCTGGTACGGGCTCCACGCGCCCTCGCGATACGTGGCCAGCGCCATGGCCGGCGCAAGAACGGTTCCAAACGCGGGACGGGAGGTCGAGGGGGGCTGCGTCATGGGAGGAGCTCGGGGAGCGCTGATTATGCTGGAATCCTACCCGCATTTCGTGCAATGGCCATGGCATTCGGCCGCACCCGCGGCGCGCCGATGAAAGGCTCATTGCATCGCTCGAACGGCCTCCCAGGCTCACTCACGAGGGCGGCTCACAAGCGGCTGCCAGCTCGGCGATCGCGCACACGATGTGATAGAAGCTGCTCCCCGGCGCGCGTCCGGGAACGAAGGCGCCGTCGGGCGTGAGCCGGTCGTGCCACAAGCCGGGCATCCGGGTAGTGAGGAATCTCGACAGTCCGGCAATTGCCTTTGCCGTCGTGTGCCAACGGTGGGCCTCGGGCAGGTGCTTTGCGAGATAGACGGAGGCCTTCACGCGCTCGGTCTGTGGCCAGAGACGTGCCGCGCCATCACTTACCGTCAAGTCCTCCAGCAATGCGTTCACCGCGACACCGCCACGGATGCCGTAGGTCTCACCTATCTCGGCCAAGCGCTCCGCGCTGCTGAAAACCACGGCGGGAGCGGCCCGACTCCAGCGAAACAACAACCAGGCCCACTCGAACTGGTGACCAGGCTCCACGACCGGACCCGCGTCGGGCCCAAGTGGCGTCCAGTCGTCGGAAAACTGCTCGCGCAACGCGCCAGTGCGGCTGTCGATGAAGCGGCCGAGCGCCAGCGCTCCGATCTCATCGGCGAGCGCCTGCCAGGCGGGGTCGTCGCTCACCTCGGTCCACGCCAGCGCTGCCTCCAGCAAATGCATGTGTGGATTGGCGAGGAACACGACGGCATCGGTGTCGCCGGAACAGAATCCCTCAGCGCCCCTCTTGAGGTGCCTGTAGAGGGCCTCCCTGAGTGCTGCTCCGTCGGCAACGAGACTGGGCTGCGGCCCGAGCACGCGCTGGCTCTCCGCGAGAGCGAGCAACACGAAGGCCTGATCGTAGAGGAACGCCCGCTCATCCAGTGAGGCCCCATCCGGCGCTACCAGCGTGCGGAACAATCCGTCCGGCCGGCGGTAATGCCTCCTGACATAGGACAACCCAGCGGTCACCAGCTCCTCGGCGTCGCCGCTCCAACCCAGCGACGCGGCGCGCGCGAACGAGTAAACCTGTCGGAGTTGGACGCGAATGCGGCGCGGCTCGCTGGCGGGCCGTGCGTCACCGTCCAGAGATTCATGGAACGCTCCCTGCACCCGGTCGAAGCCGCGGCTCGCCCATAACGGACAGGCGGTGCTCACCAGCCATCGCAACAGGTCTTGGGTGTCGCTGCGGACGGTGTCTTCGGGTGCTTTCAGCGGCTCGTCGGTCGAAGGCATACTGGCGAGAGCGTAAGGCCTTCGCCTGCAGCGCGCCAGTTCCGCAATCCCAGGCCGCCAAGAGAGCCCGTCGGGCACCTAGATGGCTCTGCCGGCCAGCCAATACGCCACGTTGCAGACATAACGATGGGTGTCGGCCAGCGCCTGAGGGGTTCGCACGATCGCATCGCCGGGCGGCTCGTCGACGAAGCTCGGAGCACCGTCGCGCGTATCCCAGTTATAGTCCGCGAAGTGATGGAAAGTGCTCTGCGCGATCGCCGGTCCGCCGGCGGGACCGGGCTCGAAAGCAACCGTGATATTGAAGCGGCGGCCCGTCACCTTGCTGGTGCCGGTGGCGATGACCTTGGCGGCTTCCCCTTCCGGAGCCCCGACGGCACCCTCGTGAGGATGGGAAGGCAGGAAGCGGATCGCTCCCGTTGGCGATGCGGGATCGGCCAACACCGGGTGGACGGGACGCGCGGCCTCGATTTCCTGGTAGTCGCCGTTGGCACCGGAATGAAAGTTCGGCCAGGAGATGGAGCTCGTATAGGGGTCGTCAACCGCCCTGTTGGCCGGATCGGGATCGAGGTTGCGCGAGTGGAAGTAGTGCGCTTTTCCGACCCCGCCGAGGGTGCATATGGAAGATCCGAGGTCCATGTGATCGCGCGTCACGAGGAGTCCGCCGCCATTGCGCCGAAACCGCGAGATGCCCTCGCAGTCCTGCGGTGTCAGCCCATCGCCGGTGTCGACCGCGAACAGCCACATCTCGTCGAAATCGCTGTCGTCGAGGGATGCGAGCACCGGGTCGGGTGTACCGGGCGGATCACGATCGCGCATGGTGACCGCGAAAGCGGGCGAGCCAGCCCCATCGCGCCGCTCGCGCAGCAGCGCGCCGAGCCGGTTGAAGCGTGCGATCGACCAGTCGTCCGCGCGCGTCGTGATGGTCGTCTGCAGGAGAATCCTGATGGGATCGGTGGCCATGAGTCACTCCGGCTGTCGTTGGTCGCCCCCGCTACGCGACCCTCATAGCCGCTGGCGCTTTCGCGGCGCGGGCGAGGAGACGAGGGTCGCCGAGCCGTTCGCACCAGTCGCGGAATCCTTCGGCGGGACCGCGCCATTGCAGTTCTTCCACCGCGGCGAACAGCGGCGCATCGGTTCGAAGTGTCGCCAGCTTCTTGAATAGCAGCGCGAGCTCGCGGCGCTCGCCGAGCGCCTGCGGCGGGAAGTCCTCGATCGTGCCGTAGCGTGTGAGGAGGCTTGCGGCGCCCTTGGGTCCGATTCCGGCAATGCCGGGATACCCGTCGGCGCTGTCGCCGACGAGCGCGAGATAGTCCGGGATCATCTGCGGCGCGACGCCGAACTTCGCTCGCACGCCGGCCGCATCCCGTATGGCCTTGCTCTTGCGGTCGACCTGCACGATGCGATCCTCGCGCACACACTGTGCGAGATCCTTGTCGGGAGTCCAGATGCAGACCTTGCGGACCCGGGGATCCTTCGCGGCCAGCGCGGCCGCCGAGGCCAGGGCATCGTCCGCCTCGAGCTCGATCATCGGCCATACGGCAACTCCCAGGGAGCCCAGAGCGTCCTCGAGCGGCTGGAATTGCGCGCGCAGCGCGGGATCGATGCCCTCGCCCGTCTTGTACCCGCTCCACAGCTCGTTGCGAAAGGATTCGATGACGTGATCGGTGGCGACACCGACATGCGTCGCGCCTTCCTCGATCATCTGCAGCACGGTGTTGAGCACGCCCGCCACGGCGCCGAATGGCCGATCCTTGCCCTGGGCAAAGCGACGCAGGCCATAGAAGTGGCGGAAAAGCTCGTACGTACCGTCGATGAGATGAACAATCACGGCGCAGGTCGCTCAATCCGCAGGGCGCTCCACGGCCCCGAAACGAGGGCTTTGGGGCGCTGGCTCAACGGCTCAAGTGTAACAGGCTCGAAATTCCGGCAACGAGTTCCCGGGCTTCCACCGGCTTCGCGAGGTGCATCTGGTAGCCGGCGAGGAGCGAGCGCTGCCGGTCCTCGGTGCGCGCGTAAGCCGTAACGGCGATGGCCGGTATGGGCGCGGAGCGGCTCGAATCCAGGGCGCGCACCCTGCTGATGAGCTCATACCCGTCGATTACGGGCATTCCGATATCGCTCAGCAGGATGTCGAAACGCTTTTCCCGCAGGTATCCGAGGGCTTCAGCGGCGTTGTTGGCACAGGTCGGACGCGCGCCCCGCCCCTCCAGAATCCGTGCCATCAGCGCCCGCCCGTCCGGCTCGTCATCGACGATGAGAACCGAGATGCCCTCGAGGCGTGGAAGCTCGATCGACTCGAGCGGATCGGTGGAGACCATCGGGCGGTGCGGCGGCTCGCGGTCCTCCCGCACGTGGGAGATGGGCAGGGCGACCACGAACGTGCTGCCCTGGTTTTCGCCCGGACTCTTGACGCGAACCGAGCCGCCGTGCAGCTCGACCAGATTCTTCACTATGGACAATCCGAGGCCGAGGCCGCCAAAACGGCGGCTCGTCGTCGGATCCGCCTGCCGGAACCGATCGAACACATACGGCAGGAATTCGGCGCGGATGCCGACTCCGCTGTCCTCGACGACGATCTCCACGTGCGAGTTCACCCGCTCGAGCACGACCTGTATCCGTCCGCCCTGCGGGGTGAATTTCACGGCATTGGACAGCAGATTCCACAGTACCTGCTGCAGCCGGTTCGGATCGCCGCGCACGACGCCGATGCCCGAGTCGAGCAGTGGAAGAATGCGGATGGCTTTGGCCGCAGCCGACTGGCGCACGGTATCGATGGCGCTTTGGATGACCTCATGCAACTGGAGCGGCTGAACCTCCAGGTGAATCTTGCCGGAGATGATCCGGCTCATGTCGAGCAGGTCGTTGATGATCTGTCCCTGAGCACGCACATTGCGCTCGATCGTTTCCAGTCCGCGCTCCAGATCCTCGCGGGTCGCTTCCCGCTGCCGCAGCAGCGCCGCCCAGCCCTGAATGGCATTCAGCGGTGTGCGCAGCTCGTGCGACAACGTGGCCAGAAACTCGTCCTTCATATGGCCCAGGCGCTCGGCTTCCGAGCGCGCCGCGCGTTCGGATTCGAGGATCTGCTCGCGCTCGGTGCCTGCTGTCTGGAGTTGCGCTTCCCGGTCGCGGAGCGTCTGAAACAGACGCGCGTTGTCGATCGCGATGGCGGCCTGCGCCGCGATGCCGGCCACGAGGCGCTCGGCCCGCTCCGTGAAAATGTCAGGCTGCGGGTGACCCAAGAAGAGCCCACCGACCACCTCGCCGTTGTGCGAGATGACGGGTACGGCCAGATAGCTGCGCACCGGCAGGTGTCCCGGCGGCATGCCAAAATACGGGCCGCTCGTGCCGTAGCGCGGATCGTTGTGTATGTCGCCGCAGCGAACGATACCCTCCCCATGGAACGTCGGAGCGAACACCTTCGTCGCTCTGGGCATCGGAAATTGCGCGAACTCATCGCGGGAAGCGCCCGACAATGAATAAAGCCGGTACGATTCCTCGGAGCCCTTCACCACGTTGTAGAAGAAGGCGCCAAATGCAGCGCCGCTGAGCTCGGTGGCCGCATCGGTCACGATCTGCACGATCCGCTCCAGCTCGATCTGCGCAGCAACGGCCTTGCCGATCCGATTCAACGTTTCGAGGGCGTGGGCTTCTTCCGCCAGCGCGCGCTCGGCGCGCTTTCGTGCGGTGATGTCATGCGCGATTTTCGCGGCGCCCACGACCTTGCCCGATCGGTCCCGCACGGGCGATACGGTCAGGGAGATCTCCACTCGCGCGCCGCTCTTGTGCACTCGGACGGTCTCGAAGCGCTCTATACGCTCGCCGGCGCGCAGCTTGGCGAGAATCTGCTGCTCCTCGTGCAGCAATTCCGGCGGAATGATGCGCACGATCGGCTGCCCGATCATCTCTTGCGCCGAATAGCCAAAGAGACGCTCGGCCGCATCGTTCCAGGACGTGACGATCCCCTCGAGGCTCTTGCTGGCGACAGCGTCTTCGGAAGACATTACTATCGCGGCCAGAAGCGCGCGCAGGCGATCCAGTTCCTGACTGTCGCTGCTCCCATCCTCGGCCGTCCCGGGCGAACCGCTAATGGAGTTCTGCGGCTCACTCATCGAGCGCGCCATGCCGTCCGGCTGATTCCGGTGAAATCTGTTTCATTGCCCCCTCATGCAGGTCGGCCGACGTAGCAAGCAGCGTGCCCGCTCCTCCTGGCCTAACACCCGGCGTGCGGAACGACCCGGATCGGGTGTCGTTATGCTCTCGACCGATCGAGCGTTAGACTTATCGATTCACTTGAATTGAAACATGGAGAAGATCATGGCAGCCAGAGGCAAAACGAGAAGACGGTCTGCAAAGGAGTCTCCGGACGCCAACGGGTTGTTGGTGATGGAGTTGCAGGATATTCATAACGCCGAGAGCCAGTTGTCACGCGCGCTGCCGCGTCTGAGCAAAGCCGCGCAGTCGCAGACACTGCGCAACATGCTAGAGCAGCGCCTTGAGGAGGGAGGGCGCATCATCAAGGACGTCGAGACCGTCTTTGCTGAGCTCGACGAGAGCCCCCGCCGCAGGAAGAACATCGCGGCCGAAGGTCTGATCAACGATGCCCGCGACCACGTGCAGGAAATCGAGCCGGGTCCGGCTCTGGATGCCGTGCTGATCGACGCAGTGCAGAAGACAGAGCACTACTGCATAGCTGCGTGGGGCACGGCCAGGTCATTGGCGCAAGCGGTGGGTCAGAAGACGGCGGGCCGGGCGATGGACCGGGCTCTGCAGGAGGGAGGTCCCTTCGATGAGCAACTGACCGAGCTCTCCGAGCGGGAAATCACGCCCGCGCTGCTTTCAGGAGGAACGCAGGGTGAGGAAGGTGGAAGCGGAAGCCGGGCACGGGCTCGTCGCGGCACCTCCGAGGAGCGCGCAGCAAGATGACGGCGATACATCACGGCGCGCGTCGAGCGCGCCGTGATTTCGGCTGAAGACGCATGCAGTCGGCTGCGCGGCGCCCGGCGGCCCTCGCAAACATCCTGTTGTTTTCGCCGCAGGCCCGCAGGAGCTGGGTCGAGCCGGATCTGCGCCCGCTGACGTTTTGAGCCGCGGACGCTGAACATGCGCTCAGTGAGACGCGCGCCAGAGGAAGACCGCGCCGAGCACCAGGAAGAGGCCACTCGCCACGTAGTGAATCGTCCGCAGTGGCAGCCGGTCGGCAAATGCCTTGCCGACAAACACGACCGGCGCGTTGGCGAGCACCATGCCTGCCGTGGTGCCGGCGACGACGGCCGCAAGGTTGGAGTAAGCGGCGGCGAGCGCGACGGTGGCGATCTGTGTCTTGTCGCCGATCTCGGCGACGAAGATTGCAACGAGCGTCGCGAGGAATGCGCTGGCGCGGCGCGCGCCGGTCGAGCTCTCATCGAGCGTCTCCGGCTTGAGCGACCACAGAGCCATGACGATCATGCTGACACCGACCGCCGCGTCCAGGGCCGTAGGGGTCAGAAAGCGGCCCAGCCGCACGCCCACGATTGCGGCCACGACGTGACTCGCCAGGGTGGCGCAAAGCACGCCGGCGAGAATCGACCAGGGCCTGCGGTAGTGAGCCGCGAGCATCAGCGACAACAGCTGGGTGCGATCGCCCATTTCCGCGATCGCCACGGTCGAAATCGACACCAGAAAGGATTCCATCGAGAGCCCCCGGCCGAGCGACGGCGAGCAACGGCCGGCCTCCGCCGCTCGCACCGGAGGTCCTGCCGTTGGTCTCGCCATGCCCGCGGGCCCCGTATGCCATGGGCTTGCGCCCAAGTATGTTGACATACGACCCGGTCAGCGCCGGGCGGCTACTCCCCAAGAAGCTGGCGTCTTTTACCCCAGGGTGGAGGACTTGGCAACCACGCTGCCGCCGGACCGGTATGGCCGGGGCGCTTGACATTGAAGCTGCTACAGGGTTTCTACTGTTCGCCGGAGGCCCCGGCGACCCGGCATGAGATACACCCGCGAGAACGATCACGAGCACGACCAGGCGCTGCATGGCAAGCGCGAGGGTTACGGCGGAGATGAGCGCGGCGCACACCGCCACGGTCACGACGGACCTCAGCATGGGCACCACCACGGACACCATGGACACCGGCATGGCCCGCACCATCATGGACAGGACGCCAGCGAGCGCCGGCTGCTCCTTGCCCTGGTGATTCTCGGGAGCTTCACGCTCATCGAGGCCATCGGCGGCTATTTTGCCAACTCGATCGCGCTCCTCGCCGAGGCGGCCCACATGCTGGCCGATTCGGGCTCGCTGCTGCTGGCCGTGGTTGCCGTGCGTGTGGCACGGCGGCCGGCCAGCGCGCAGCGCACTTTCGGCCATCGGCGCTACCAACCCCTCGCGGCATTCATCAATGGCCAGGCGTTGCTGCTGCTCACGGCCTGGGTGGTGTACGAGGCCATCCTGCGGCTCACGCAGCGCCCGGAGGTGAACGGCCGCTTGATGCTCATCATCGCTCTGATCGGCGGCGTGGCCAATCTGGCTGCCCTCCTGACATTGTCGGGTGCCCGCTCTCTGAATGAGCGCGGCGCGCGAGTCCATGTGCTGAGCGATCTCGTGGGCTCCGCGATGGCCAGCGTCGCGGCAATCCTTGTGCTCACCAAGGGATGGGCCCTGGCGGATCCCGTGTTGTCTCTCCTCGTAGCCGCACTGATTTTCCGCTCGGCGTGGTCTCTTACGCGGGAAGCGGCGGATGTGCTGTTAGAAGGGGCTCCCGCGGGATTTGACGTCACGCGCATCGAGGAGGAGTTGATCGGTCATGTGCCTGGACTCACCGGGGTGCATCACGTGCACGTGTGGTCGATGACGGGCGAGCGCCCCATGGTCACTCTGCATGCAAACCTTGCACCCGGCGCGGGCCACCGCGAGACGATCAGCGCGATCCACGTGAGGCTCGGAGAACGGCTGAACGTCGAGCACACGACGGTGCAAATCGAGGACGAAGGGGATTGCGACACGCCGGGGTGTGGTCCGATGGCGTGAGGGCGGCCAGAACCGCAGCCCGAGACCGCGGTTTACGGGGAGGGGTGCTGCCCTCTCCCGGGTTGGCTATTGCAGAACGGCGGCACAGTCCCCATTGTGGCCCCGAGGACGGCGACACGCTCGCCGTTTTGCGGCTTTGGGCACCGGGTGCGCACATCGCGCGCACGAAACTCCTTAGTTCTCGATTCCCCTGGAGAACCCCGCCATGCGTGCACGAGTGTCGATGAGCGGCTGCCTGTTCGTCACCTGCCTCCTCGTCCTGCCGCTTGCCCGCGCGGCAACGAGCGGCTACGCCGAGTTGGTGCGTCAGGTCGGGCCCAGCGTCGTCACCGTCCTCGTGGCAGAGAAGCCCGAAGGCGCGGCGCAGCGGGCGGTCGATCGCGCGACCGCCAACACCGACCCGCGAGAGATCATCCGCCGGCTGCTCTCCGGTCCCGAGAGTCGTCCGCCGCCGCAGGGCGGTTTTGCACAGGGCTCCGGGTTCGTGATCCGCGCCGATGGCCTCATCGTGACCAATCGGCACGTCATCGTGGGCGCCCGCAGCGTGCGCATCAAGCTCGCCGATGGCAAAGAGCTCGCCGCCAAGGTGATGGGGAGCGATGCGGCCACCGACATCGCTTTGCTGAAAGTCGGCGCGAGCGCGCTGCCCGCGCTTCGATTCGGGTCCTCCACAAACATCGCGGTCGGCGATGTCGTCATCGCCATCGGCAATCCATTCGGCCTCGGGCAATCCGTCACCTCCGGCATTCTCTCCGCGCGCGGCCGCGCGCTCGAGGAAGATCCGTACATCGATTTCCTGCAGACCGATGCCGCAATCAACTTTGGCAACTCGGGCGGCCCGCTGCTCGCCGAAGATGGCACGGTCGTGGGGGTTACAACGGCCATCCTCTCCCCGAGCGGCGGCTCCGTAGGCTTGGGGTTCGCGATCCCGGCTGAGACCGTGGCCGAGGTGGTCGGCGAGCTGGAAGCGCACGGGCGTGTCGATCGCGGCTACCTGGGCGTTTCCGCGCAACCGATGACGCCGGCCATCGCCCGAGC
>CAZDTG010000051.1:0-27563 GCA_964508005.1 uncultured Steroidobacteraceae bacterium | reverse complement strand
GCATCCGGCGAGCGGCAAACATCCCGCAGTGCTGATCTGGCCCGACATCTTCGGCTTGCGGCCGGCGTTCAGGCAGATGGGCCGGCGCCTGGCCGGGTCCGGCTATGCGGTGCTCGTGATCAACCCGTTCTACCGCACGAGGAAGGCGCCCACCGCGCCGGAGAACCCTGACTTCAACGATCCGGCGACCCGCGATCTGCTGATGGGGATGGCCGGCGCGACGAATGCTGACACCGCGGCCACCGATGCCAAGGCGTTCATTCCTTGGCTGGACGCGCAGCCGGCAGTCGACAAGAAGAAGAAAATAGCGACGACCGGATACTGCTACGGCGGCCCGTTCACCCTGCGCACGGCGGCCACGTTTCCCGATCGGGTGGGGGCGGGCGCTTCATTCCATGGCGGCGGTCTGGTGACGGACAAGCCCGACAGCCCGCATCTGCTGGTGTCGAAAATCAAAGCGCAATATCTGTTCGCCATCGCCGAAAACGATGACCAGCGCCAGCCGGAGGCCAAGACCGTCCTGCGCGAGGCCTTCACCAAAGCGCACCTGCCGGCGGAAATCGAAGTCTACGCCGGCACGATGCACGGCTGGTGTCCGCCGGATGCGCGCGTCTACAACCACGACCAGGCGGAAAAGGCCTGGAGCCGCATGCTCGTGTTGTTCAAGACGGCGCTGGCCTAGGGACGGCTCCCGCCGGGTCGGACGGACGATCCGACCCGGCGGCAAGCCATGGACTAGGGCGCCAGCATCATGACGGTGTTGGCATTGTCGTCATTGAAGTAAACGATCTGATGTCCCTGGGCATCCACGGCTGTGGCGATGCCGAACAGCGCGCCGGCTGCACCGCTATCGAGCTGTACGGGCTGGCCGACAAAGCCTCCGGCCAGAACGGGCGAGATCTCGAGCACCAGGTTGGGCATCTGAACGGGGGCATTGAGGTCGGAGTTCGCGACGATCAGGTCGCCATCCGACAGGAGCGCCGCGCTGAGCGGCGCGTTGAAAGCGCCGCCGTGCGCGATGACTCGTGCGGACGAGGCCGATGGTCCGCTGAAGCTGGGAGCGGGAGTGGGCGGCGCCGTCACCGAGCTGCATTGACCGTTCACGACTACGCCGGCCGCACCGATGGCCGATACGTTGGCGAAAGCCACGACGCTGCTCGAGCTCGTGTCCACTATGTAGAGCGTGTCTATTGACGGGTCATAGGTGAGGCCCGCCTGCGCGAAGATGGCGCCCGGTACGCCGCTTCCGCAAAAGCCCGTCGCGATGGAAGCGAAGGCAGTCTGGGCATTGCCGTTCAGCGCGATCCGGTCAATCGAGCCGTTGGTGTTCGAGACATAGAGCGCGGCCGAGGTTTGCCCCTTCGCGGGAACGTACGCTACACCCCAGGGACCCGAGAACGCGTCGGCGGAAAACGGGGTTGTGACAGTGCCGGTGGGTGTCACGAGGGCATTCGCGTTAGCTGTGTACGCCGCTGCGATGATGCTGTCGTCCGGCAGCATCGCCAGGGCATTACAGCCCGTCAGGTTCGCGGATTGGGCGATCCTATAGGGCATCGCGCCGGCGGTTGGATGCAGGCCGACGATCGTGGTGCCCTTGCCCTGCGTGTTGGTAGCACCGTCGTTGAAATTGCAGACGATCAGATCTCCAGCAGTGATCAGGCCCGCGCTGACGGGTGCGATGGCGAGCCCGTAGGGGTTGGCGCCCCCTTCGGCCGGATCCTTCGTCGGGCCGATCGTCGTGATTTTGCTCGGGGGCAAGGTGCTCAGGATGGAAGGATTCACGGTTACCGTTGCGGTCGTGGCGGTAGCGCTGCCTCCTGTTCCCGTGCAACTCAACGTGTAGGTCACGTTCCCCGTTCCGGTGGGTGCGACGCTCGCTGTGCCGCTCGTGGGCTGGCTGCCTGTAAATGCGCCGCCCATCGTGCTCGAGGCGCTGGCAGTGCACGACGTTGCGTTGGCTGACGTCCACGCCAGTTGCACACCCTGACCGAAGTTGATGGTTTTCGCTTGCGCGGGCGAAGTGAAGCTCACCGTCGGCATCGCTGGAGGCGGTGGCATGCCGCCGTAGCCGCCGCCACCCCCTCCGCCGGCACTCATCCCGCCGCCATAGCCGCCGCCGCCACCGCCGCAGCCGATGAGGACAGCCGCGGCGATCCCGGGAACGGCCCTGTACCATCTGAATCCGCGAACACGCATTGCGAGCTCTCCCCTGTGAGTTGGTTCTCCAGGTGAGTGTTGGCGCGTGTTGAGCGGGTTTCGGCCTGTGTTGCCGATCGGTGTTCCGGAACGCCGTCAGATGTTTGGGGCACTGCCGGCCGCCGCGGCCGTCCCGTTGGCGGGCCCTTCGCGGCTACAGATAGAGCTGCTTGTTGATCGGGATGCCGTGTTCCTGACAATGAGTCTCATAGTGCCTGATGTACCACCACACATCGAGGGTCTCGACGAAGTTCCCCTGCTCGTCGAAGAACTCGATCGGTCCCTCGAGCCAGCCGAACAGCTTCACGCCCTGCGGATGATCGCTGACCAGCGTATGGATCAGGCCCGGAGTCTCGTGGATGAAGTCGCCGGGCCCGGCCACCCAGTCGTACTCGAGGTAACGGGCGCTGCCTTCCAGGCAGATCATGACGACCGTGCCCCGGTGCTTGTGCGTGCCGATGACGCCTGCCTTCTTGATCCACAGAATGTTGCTGAAGCGGTTACGCCGCACATCGAAGGCGAGATGGCGGATCGCGGCCGTGTCGCCGAACGGGACCCAGGGACTTTCCTGTTCGGAGGGGCCGACGAAGCTGCCTTGCACGCCGTGACGTGCGATCACATCGCGATACGGCTCCGGCACCTCGACGACCTTGTACGCCGTCGACGGCGGAGCCCTCATGGGAGTCTTCGTTGCTTGGGACATGCCTTTGACTCGGTTGTGGCGGACTCACAGGAAGCCTAGCGCAGCCGGCCGGACGAGCGCGCGCACGACAGCGCAAGATTCCGGTCTGAGACCGCAAACCGCACCCCCACCGGCCTTGCAAGCGTAGAATCGCGGCCGTGTTGACCCGCATGCGAACGCTGCTTGCCGTCTCATCCGTCTGTCTGCTCGCTGCAGCTCCCTGCTCGAGCGCGGCGGGCACGGCCCTCACACCCCCGATGGGCTGGAACAGCTGGAACCATTTTGCCGGGCGCGTGACGGATGCGGACATCCGCTCGGCCGCGGACGCTCTCGTCGGCACGGGTATGCGGGCGGCGGGATATGTTTACGTGAATATCGACGATACCTGGCAGGGCGTGCGCGATGCGCAGGGCGTGTTGCATCCGAACGAGCGGTTTCCCGACATGAAGGCCCTCGGGGACTACATCCACGCCAGGGGCCTCAAGTTTGGAATCTACTCCTCGCCGGGAGCGCAGACCTGCGCCGGCTACGCGGGCAGCCTCGGACATGAGGCACAGGATGCGCGGATGTATGCCGCCTGGGGCGTGGACTTCCTCAAATACGATCTGTGTCAGTTCGAGGATGAGATGAGGAAGGCGCGGGCGCAGCGTCCGGATGATCCCCGGGCCGCGCGCAATCTCATGATTGCCGCCTACCGCAGAATGGGAGAGGCTCTCGAGGCGACCGGCCGCCCCATTCTCTACAGCCTGTGTCAGTATGGTCTCGATCAACCCTGGAAATGGGGGCCGGCTGTCGGGGCCGGCCTGTGGCGCACCACGGGCGACATCGACGACTCTTACGCACGAATGAGCGCCATCGGCTTCAGCCAGGCGGGGCTTGCGAAATTTGCCGGGCCGGGCCATTGGAATGACCCGGATATGCTCGAGATCGGCAATGGCAGGATGAGCGAGGACGAATACCGGACTCACATGAGCCTGTGGGTGCTCCTCGCGGCGCCTCTGCTGGCCGGTAACGATCTGACCCACATGAGCGAGGCGGACAGGGGCATCCTCACGAACAAGGATGCGATAGCCATTGACCAGGACACTTTGGGAATCCAGGGTGACCGCCTGCATCGAAGCGGCGATCTCGATGTGTGGACCAAGCCGCTCAGCCGCGGGCGGCTCGCCGTAGGCCTCTTCAACCGCGCCCGCAGCAGCCGGGACATCGCCGTCGATCTGGCCGAGATCGGGTTCCGCACGGGCGCCGGGCTTCGCGACGTCTGGAAGCAGAAAGACCTGGGTTTTCGCTCAGGCGTGTTTACCGACGCCGTGGCCGGCCATGGAGTGACATTGCTCATTGTCGGCAAATGAGGCTCATTCGGCGGCTCCGTAAAAGGCGCGCTCGGCATCGCGCAGTACGCGGGTGATACGCGCCGCCCACTCTCTCTGTCCGGCTTCCTCGAGCAACAGGTCCTGGCGTATTTCGATCTCGACGTGAGGCAGTCCGCGCGCCTCGCCATGGCGCGGGATCGTATAGTCGGTCTCGTCGCTGACGAAGTACGGCTGGTTGTCGGCGATGACGAGGTCCGGCTCACGCCGCAGCATCTCCAACACCAGCACGGCGAAGCGGCGGTCGCGGTTATATAACACGGCGGCGTGCATCTCGCGCCGGACCCCTTTGAAGATATCCGTCATGCTGTGCTGGGCGACCAGTATAGTGGGGCGTCCCGCCGCCGCCCTCTCATCGAGCAGCGCCCGGATGTGATTGTGGTAGGGATCGAAGATCTGCTCGCGCCGCGCGAGCTGTTGCGCCTCGCTCAACCCGGTGTTACCGGGGATCCCGGTCGATTCGCTCACCGCCGGGATCGAGGCGGCCACCCTGGGGTCGCGATTGCAGTCGATCACCAGCCGCGAATAGTTTTGCGCCACCAGGGACGCATCCAGCGCCGCGGCGACCTCGCGCGCTACCGCCAGTGCGCCGATATCCCAGGCGATGTGTCTCTGCAACTGCGGCTGCGGCAATCCGAGATCTCCCAGCCGCCCCGGGACACGCGCGCTCGCGTGGTCCACGACAATGACGAAGCTCGATCGTCCGTCACGGCGCTCTTCGAAGAAGGGCGGCGGTTCGTCCGCACCGATCAGGCGCTCGTGCGGCGAGGGACTCTGTGACATGGCGGTGCTGCGATGGGGCGCGGATGATCGGGGTCCGCAAGGTTAGCATCTGCTATCGAACGTGGAACAGAGCGCGCTGTCACTCTGCCGGGCCGCCGGCCGGCGCCGCGGAATTCGTCGCGGCTGTGCGGGTCGTGCGATTCCACCAGCCGCCGCCAAGCGCCTGGAACAGGGCGGCCGTGTCGCCGAAGCGGGCCGCCTGCGCCTGGACGAGCGCGACGGCCGCCTGCTGGTAAGCCTGCTGGGCGCTGAGCAGTGCCAGGTAGTTGACGTATCCGGCCTGCAGCTGCTTTTGCGTGATTTCGAGCGTGATTTTGGCGGCCTCTGCGGCGGTGACGGCCGCTTTCAGCGCCTCCGCATCCGAGTAAAGCGCGTGCAGAGTGTCCGCGACATTCTGGAATGCGGTGAGTACGGTACTGCGATACTGGGCTGCCGCCTGGACGAGCCCCTGCTCGGCCGCACGTTGACGATGGCGGAGGGTGCCGCCGTCGAAGATAGTCATCGAGGCGTTGCCCAGGATGTCCCAGAACGTGCCGGAGCCCCAGAACATCTGGCTGAATTGCGTGGCGTTGCCCCCGAGGTCCCCCGTAATCGAGAACTGCGGCAGACGGTTCGCGAGGGCGACACCAACTTGAGCGCTCGCCGAGTGGACCTGCTCCTCGGCGGCCCGCACGTCGGGGCGCTGCTGGACGAGCTTCGACGGCAGTGAAACCGGCAGTTCCTGCGGCAGCCGCAGGTCGCTGAGCTGGAAAGTCTCCGGCACATCATGATCGGGAGCGTTCCCAACCAGTACGCGCAGCAGATCGCGTGTCTGCTCGAGTTGCTTCTCGAGCGGCGGCAGCAACTGCTGCGACTGGGCCAGCGCAGACTCCTGCGCGGCGACGTCGAGCCGCATCACGTAACCCAGGCGAAATTGTCCGCGCAGGATCTCGAGCGAACGGGTGTTTGAGTCGATGATCGCTTTGACGGCGGCGATCTGTGCACGCGTCGAGGCCTCCTGCAGCGCCGCGGCGACCACGTTGGAGGCGAGCGTCACATAGGCCGCTTCGAGCTGGTACCGCGCGGCGTCGGCCTGCGCCTGCACGGATTCGAGCTGGCGGCGGTTGCCCCCGAAGACATCGGGGACGAAGCCCACGGTGAGCTCGGCCGTGTGAAAATTGTAAGTGACGGGCTGGGCGGGACCGAGCGGTACGATGTCCTGGCCATTGCCTTGGAATCCGGGCGCGTTGGCGCTGGCAGTGTTGCCGGAGAGCTTGGTGCGCTGTGCCGTGTAGCTCCCCTGGAGCGTCGGGAAGAAAAATCCCCGCTGCGCATAGACGTTTTCCTGGGCCTGCCTGAGCGAGGCGACCGCGGCCTCGATGGTTGGATTGGCTGCGAAGGCGCGCTCGATCAGGCTGTTCAATGCGGGTGCCTGAAACAATGTCCACCACTGCGCCGACACATCGCGCGCCGTGTCGAAGCTCTGGGCCGCACCGGCAATGCCGGGCGCCGCGGCCGTGGACGGCGGCAGCGGCACGGGAGCGTAGCCGCTCGCCGGCGCAAGCGGCGGGCGTTTGTAGTTGGGACCCACCGCGCAGGCGGTCAGCAGCGCCGGGATCACTCCGATGGCGGTTGCCGCCAGTGTCTGTATTCTGCTGCGCATCGTCGTTACTCCTTCGCCGGCGCGGGTCCAGTCGACCGCCCCCTGCCGAGGAACATCATCTGCAGCGCCGGCGCCACGACCAGCAGCATGACGGGACCCAACAGCATGCCTCCGACGACCACCGTGGCGAGCGGCCGCTGCACCTGACTGCCGATGCCGGTCGAGATGGCGGCGGGAAACAGGCCGATACAGGCGGACAACGCCGTCATGAGCATGGGACGCATGCGCTGCTCGGCGGCATTGAACATGGCCTCCTCGGCAGGCTGGCCGCCGTGCCAGAGCTGCGTGAAATAGGTGATCACGAGGATGCCGTTCATGACCGAGACGCCGAACAGCGAGATGAAGCCGATCTCGGCCGACACGCTGAGGTTCTGTCCGGTCACGTAAAGAGCGAGGATGCCGCCGGCAATCGAGAACGGAATGCCCACGAGCGTGAGCAGACTGTTGCGGAACGAGTTGAAGAGGCCGTAGAGCAGTACCACGATGATCGCGACCGCGACCGGAACGACGAGCATGAGACGGGCCTTGGCCTGTTGCAGCTCATCGAACTCGCCGGCCCATTCGAGCCGATAGCCCTGCGGAAGCTTGACGTTGCGCGCGATTCTCGCCTGAGCCTCGGCCACCGTGCTGCCGAGATCGCGCCCGCGAACGCTGAACTTCACCGGGATGAAGCGCTCGTTGCGCTCGTGGTAGATGTAGGATGCGCCCGTATCGAGCGAGATCGTTGCCAGGACGCTCAGCGGGATGTAGGAGGTACCGCCCGCGGCGTTCTGGTACCCGACCATGAGGTGACGGACCGAATCGATGCTGTCGCGGTACTGCGGCGCGAAGCGCACCGTCAGTGCGAACTGGCGGTCCCCCTCGAGCACGGTCGTGGCCTGCGTGCCGCCCATCGCTGCCTGGATCACCGTGTTCACATCACCCGAGTTGAGTCCGTAGCGGGCCGCTCTGGTGCGATCGACGGTGATATTGAGATTCGGCTGCCCGAGGACGCGGAAGATGCCCAGGTCCTGGATCCCGGGAATGGTGTGCATCTGGGCGTAGAGCTGGTCGGCGAGCTGCTCGAGCACGCGCAGGTCCGGCCCGACGATCTTGACCGAGTTGGCGCCCTTGATCCCCGACAGCCCTTCCTCGACGTTGTCCTGGATGTACTGCGAGAAGTTGAACGACGTGCCGACGAACTCGTTGCCGAGCTGCTTCTGCAGCTCGGCGGTCAAGCGTTCCTTGTTGCTGCCCGCCGGCCATTCATCGAAGGGTTTGAGCGGACAGAAGAGCTCCACGTTGTTGAATCCGGAGGCGTCGCTGCCGTCGTCCGGCCGGCCGTGCTGCGAGGTGACCGTGATCACCTCCGGATGGCTCTTGATGATCTGACGCATGCGCGTAACAGCTGCATCACCGGCCTCGAGCGAGATGGTCGGCGGCAGCGTGGCCCGGATCCAGAGGTTGCCTTCTTCGAGCGCCGGCAGGAACTCGCTTCCCAGGCGCGTCATCAGGAACGCCGCGAGGAGCAGAAAGGCGGCGCCGCCGGCGACCGTCGCGCGGCGGTGAGCGAGTGCCCAGCGCAGGACTGGCGTGTAGAGCGTGCGCAGATGCCGCACCAGCCAGGTTTCCGACTCCTTGATGTGCTTGGGCAGGAGGACGGAGGCGAGCGCCGGTGTCACCGTGAAAGTGGCGATCAGAGCGCCCGCGAGCGCGTAGCCGTAGGTACGCGCCATGGGACCGAAGATCTGGCCCTCGACGCCCTGCATGGTGAAGAGCGGGATGAAGGCCGCGACGGTGATCAAGGTCGAGAACAGCACGGCCCGATCGACCTGCATGGCGCTGATGAAGATGATCCGCAGCCGGTTGGTCCAACCCGAGGAGCTCTCCAGGCGCCAGCTGAGGTGGCTCTGTCCATACTCGTCGATCACCGCCTGGCGCTCCGGCCGCGGCTTCTGCGCATTGCGGAAGATGTTTTCGACCAGGATCACGGCCGAGTCGACGATGATCCCGAAATCCACGGCACCGACCGAGAGCAGGTTGGCCGACTCGCCCGTCATCACCAGCAGCAGGATGCTGAAGAAGAGCGCGAACGGGATATTGGTGGCGACGATCACCGCCGTGCGCAGATCGCCGAGAAACACCCACTGGATGAGAAACACCAGGAGACAGCCGAAGATCAGGTTGTGTAACACCGTATGCGTGGTGACGTTGACCAGCGAGGAGCGATCGTAATAGGGCACGATCCTGACGCCCGGCGGCAGCGTGCCGTTGCTGTTGATCTTTGCAACCTCGCTCTTGACGCGCGCCAGCACGTCATTGGTGTGCAGCGTGCGATTCATCACGAGAATCGCAAGTACCGCATCGTCATCGCGATCCCGGCCTGCCTCCCCCAGGCGCGGCAGGTAGCCGACCTGCACATGCGCGACGTCCCTCACGAGGACGGGCACGCCGTTGCTCTGAGTCAGGACCACGTTCTCGATATCGGCCACGTTGTTGATGAGTCCGACCCCGCGGATATTGACCGACTGCTGGCCGAGGCTGACGGTGCGGCCGCCGACATTGATGTTGGCGTTGCCGAGGGCCTGGATGAGCTGTGGCACCGTCAGGTGGTAGGCCTCGAGCCGGTGGGCATCGGCCGCGACCTGATACTCCTTGGTCGTGCCGCCCCAGGCGACGACCTGCAGAATGCCGGGCACCGTCAGGAAGCGGCGCTGCAGCACCCAATCCTGGAGCGTGCGCAGATTGGTCAGGCCGAAGTGGGGCGGGCCGACGAGCTGGTAGCGATAGATCTCCCCGACCAGGCTGGAGGCCTGGATCTGCGCCACCACGCCGTTGGGCAGGGTCACGTTCTGCTGCAGGCTCAACGCGGCCTGCGTATAGGCGAAATAATAGTCGACGCCATAATTGAACGTGACGCGGATGAAGGAGAGCCCATAGAACGAGGTCGAGCGGATATTGTCCACGCCCGGGGTGGCCGCAAGCCCCACCTCCATCGGCACGGTGTAGTAGCGCTCCATCTCTTCCGCCGACAGTCCTGGCGCCTGCGCGGTAATCTCGAGGATCACGGGCGCGGGGTTCGGATACGCCTCGATGTTGAGCTTCGAGAATGCCAGCGCACCGGCACCGAAGAACGCTACGAGTGCGACCAGCACGATCGGCCGGCGCAGCAGCGCAAGGGAGATCAAGGCGCGTAACATGATCGGCTATCGCGTCGGGAGTTGCCGGGCTGCCGTCGGAGCGTTCAATCGGCGCCCCCTTGGATGGAGGCATTGCTGATGAACAGCGCGCCAGTTGCTGCGATGAGCTCACCGGGCTCGAGGCCAGCGAGGATCTCGTTGAATCCGCCCTGCTGCTGGCCGATCCGCACCGTGCGTCGCGTGAAGCGGTGTTGATCGGTGGTCACCCAGACGCTCATCGTGCCGTCGCCTTCGCGCACGAGTGCATTGGCGGGCACGGCCAACGCGCGCTGCGGCGCGCCCACATGAACCGTGAAGGTCGCGAACATTTGGGCGCGCAGCTCGTCATGGGGATCGTTGACCTGCGAGCGCACGGTCGCCCGGTGAGTGTTAGGGTCGACTGCCTCGGCGATCTGAGTGATGCGCCCACGGAACAGCCGATCGGGATAGGCGAGCACCTTGACGTCCACTTCCTGCCCCAGGCGTAGTACGGGGAGGTCCCCTTCGGGTACCTGGGCGAGCAGCCACTTGGTGGAGAGATCCGCGACCGTGTAAGGCACCGGCGTGCCGCCGGGTTGCACCAAGGTGCCTGGCGCGGCGTTGCGTGCCGTCACGACGCCGTCGATCGGGCTCGGCACCGGCATCTGGGCATCGACCCGGCGCTGCGCCACGATCCGGTCCATTTCAGCCTCGCTCTTGCCGAAGATCCGTACCGCATCGCGCGCGGCTTTGTAAGCTGCCTCGGCCGCTTGCTGGTCCGAGACGGCCTGCTCGTAGTCTTTTTGCGCGATGCCTTGGATTGCGTACAGACCCTTCGCGCGCTCCAGCACGCTGGTGGTGAGCTTGCGAACGCCGGAAGCGGAGATCAGCGTCGATTCGGCTTGCACCAGGTCGGGGCTGTCGATCGTGAACAGGAGCTGGCCTTTTTTGACCGTATCGCCCGTCTTGGCGACGAGCCGCACGATGCGGCCCTGGTAGGGCGGGGAGACCTGCACCGTCATATCCTGATTGAAGTCGATGTTCCCCGGTGTCTCGCGCTCGGGACTGAAAATGCGCTCACTCACCGGTTGGGCCGAGACTGAGCGCAGCTGGGTGCGGGTGAGCTCGACACTCTCGTTTGGCGCGATCGCCGTTTGAGCAGTCACGGCGCTCGGTGTTGTTTCGGCACCGCTCGCCATGCGGCTGCCACAGCCCGGCAGCCACGGGGCCAGTAAGACAATGAGGGTTGCGGCCCGCCATAGGGGCAGGTGAGCTCTGCACTGCATGAGAGATCCTCGCGAGCCGGGTTGGCCGCGCCCCGGCATTTTGCCGATGCGCTGCTTTCCGGCGCCTTGCCGAAGAATTACCGATTGGAAAGGTTGGCGCTGAAGGCCGCGGGTAGCGCTGCCGCGCCGGTGTCGGGCGGCCCCTCGAGCTGCACTGTTTTTGCCCGCGGCAGCAGGATTGAAGCGCGCAGGCCGGGCACGGCGTTGACGAGCTCGAGCGTTCCGCCGTGTAAAGCGGTGATTGCCGACACGATCGCCAGTCCGAGGCCGTTTCCCGGCTGGTTGCGCGCTCGATCCACCCGGTAGAACCGCTCGGTGAGTTTCGGCAATTCGGCGGGCGGAACGCCGGGGCCGTCATCACGCACCACGACGGAGACACCCAGCGCTTCGGAGCGCGCTGCGAGCTCCACGCTGGCGCCGGGCCCGGCATATTTGATGGCATTATCGATCAGGCTGGCGACGGCGCTGGCGAGCAGGTCATGATCACCCTGGGTCCACACCGGCTCCTGCCCCGAGACCGACAGCCGTACGCGTCCCACCTCGGCGGCCGCGTCATACAGCTCGACCATGTCGTGTACGATGCGGTTCAAGTCGACGGGCTCAAAGGACTCGGTGCGCATGCCGGATTCCGCCTCGGCGATCTGCAACAGCTTGTTGAGCAGCACGATGAGATCGTCGATGCCCTCGATGGCGGTACGCGCCGCCTCCGCGAGAGCGGGCGCGCTCGGCTCGTGCGTGAGCGACTCATCGAGCCGCGCGCGGACCCGCCCCAATGGCGTGCGCAGATCGTGCGCGATGGCGTTCGAGACATGCCGCACCCCGCTCATGAGCTGCTCGATGCGATCGAGCATCCGGTTGATGTCGCGGGCGAGGCGCGCGAACTCATCATCACCCGAGATCGCAATGCGGCGATCGAGATTGCCCGCTTCGATCTCCTGAGCGGTATGGCGAATGCCGCTGATGCGGCGCTCGATCTGATGACGCAACAGCCAGGCGCCCGCGACCACCAGCACCAGCGAGACGGCCGCCGCCACCTCCAATGCGCGCGAGACCAGATCACGGATCGAGCGCTGCTCGCTCAGGTCGCGGCCGACGTACAGCAGTCCCCCCTGCGGAAGGGGCCGCACGATCAGGCGCGCCGAAGACGGCCGGCCATCGCGGATCACGTCGCGCCGCAGTAGCCGTCCCTGCGGCGTGTTGGCCGTGGGCCACTGCGTCAAATTGCCCGCCACGCGTGCGCCTGACTGCGACGTGACGAGAAAAATCTCGGTATCGCTGTCGATGCCGTCGGTGAGCTCCTGGTCGATCTCCCGGGCGAGATCGGTGAGCGGCCGGGTTCCGTAGGTCGCGAGCAGCCGATTGGAGATCGAGATGATCTTGCCGTCGATGCTGCGATCGAGCACGCCGACGGTGCCGAAATAGAACACGCCCGAGATCACGATCATCAGGGCGACCAGCAACGCGCCGTTCAGGAGCGCGAGCCGCGTGGCGATGGAATCGTCGAGGTTGAGTCCGAGCATGGAGCGCCAGGCTCCTGTCATAGCGGCCGGCGCGCGCGCTCGCCCAGCAGGTACCCGACGCCGCGAATAGTATGGATCAACGGGGGCGAGAATCCCTTGTCCACCTTGCTGCGCAGGCGGCTGATCTGCACGTCGATGACGTTGGTCTGGGGATCGAAATGACAGTCCCAAACCGCCTCGAGCAGCATGGTGCGTGTGACGACCTGGCCCTCGTTGCGCATAAGGTAGGCGAGCAGGCGCAGCTCGCGGGGTTGCAGGTCTATGGGGATCGCGCCGCGAGCGACCTGGAACGTACGCATGTCGAGCATCAGATCCGCCACCTGCAATCGCGCGCTCTCGTGTGCCGGCTGCGCGCGACGCAGCAGCGCGTCGACGCGCGCGAGCAGCTCCGTGAAGGCAAAGGGCTTGGAAATATAGTCGTCGCCGCCTAGTCGCAGGCCGCGCACCCGCTCGTCGGTGCTGGTCAATGCGCTCAGGATCAGCACCGGAGTGCGCTTGCCGAGGTCGCGCAGCTTCCCGACGATCGACAGGCCGTCCACGCCACCCGGGAGCAGCCGATCGATGATGATGAGGTCCCAGCTCTCATTGAGCGCCTGATGCAGGCCGTCCAGGCCGTTGTCGCAGGCGGTCACGGCATGTCCGGCTTCTCTCAAGCCGCCACAGATGTACCGCGAAGTCTCGGCGTCATCCTCGATAACCAGACTCTTCATACGGCGGGGAGTTTAACCCAGCAGGGCGGTCCCGGGCAGGCCGGTGCGCTCCCAGCGCCCGCCCGGGCGGCTTCCGTGCCTCATCACCCGGTCCGCCGCTCAGTGTGGCCGCAGGCGATAAACCGACAGGCTATTGGTCACATCGTCGACCACCGCTTAGTTGAACCCGGCATCGCTGTCCCGCACGGTGTCGAGCCCGAATGCGCCGCCCTGGCTGGCAACAATGTGTCCGCGTTGCGTGTCTTATCCCCTGTTAGCGCGAGTGGTGTTTGTTGGATGCGTCGCCGCCGGTGCGGATTTTCGGAAAGTGTTCAGGCACCGGCCGGCGGCACCCGTAAGTACCCGCGCGGCCAGACAGGGTTCCATGCGGGGGGCGTAAATTCGGCGCCGTGCGTTCCCGCCCGGCCGGGAACGCTCACGCCAGCCACATCGAGCGGCGCGCCGTGTCTCTCAGGAGGGCTTCGAATCGGTCCGCGGGCAGCGGCTCGCTGAAGTAGTAGCCCTGCCCCTCGTCACAACCTTGTTCCCGCAGAAACGCGAGCTGCCCGGCGCTCTCCACGCCTTCGGCGAGGGTCCGCAGGCCGAGCTTGTCGGCCAGGTTGATGACGCCGGAAATGATGGCCCGGTCGTCCGCATCCTCGGTCACTCCGCGGGTGAACGACTGGTCGATCTTGAGCTTGTAGGCCGGAAAGCGCTTGAGATAACTCAAGGACGAGTAGCCCGTGCCGAAGTCGTCGATCGAGATGCGCACGCCGAGCCGGTGCAGATCGCTCACCACGGCGGTCGCGCCGGACCGATTGCTCATGGCCACGCGTTCGGTGAGCTCCAGCTCGAGGCAGCGCGGCGGGAGCCGGGCCTGCTCGAGAATCTGCCTGATGAGCTGCGGCAGGTTGGGTTGGCGGAACTGCACGGATGAGAGATTCACGGCCAGGATGAGCGGCTCGAGCCCGCCATCCAGCCAGGCCCGCAGTTGAGTGACGGCGCTGCGCAACACCCAGGTGCCGAGCGACACGATCTGGCCGGTGTCTTCCGCTATTGGTATGAATTCGGCGGGTGATACGTTGCCCAGATCGGGATGTTCCCAACGCAACAGCGCTTCCACGCCGCGGACGCAGCCATCGCGGAGCGACACCTGCGGCTGATAGTGGAGTTGCAGTTCGGAACGCTCGATCGCGCCGCGCAGGGCATTTTCCAGCACCAGGTTGCGGGCCGCCTGGATCTGCATCTCCCTGGTGAAGAACACATGTTGGTTGCGCCCCTCCTTCCTGGCACGGTGCATGGCCATGGCGGCGCACTCGAGCAGCGCAGCGGAGCTCGCGCCGTCGCGGGGATACAGGGCAATACCGATCGAGAGTGTCACGACCAGCTCGAGCTGCGCGGTCCGGTACGGGCTCGATACCGCCTCCAAC
Organism: uncultured Steroidobacteraceae bacterium; assembly: GCA_964508005.1. Taxonomy (GTDB): domain Bacteria; phylum Pseudomonadota; class Gammaproteobacteria; order Steroidobacterales; family Steroidobacteraceae; genus 13-2-20CM-66-19. The sequence goes on along the minus strand of CAZDTG010000051.1, from coordinate 12,828 downwards.
AGTTCGCCGGCTGCGCGGGCCGCGCGGTCGGCATCGATGCCGGGCAACAGCATCGCGAATTTGTCGCCCCCCATCCGCGCGACCGTGTCGTCTTCACGCGCCCGAGCTTTCATGCGCCTGGCGGCCTCCATGAGGATCTCGTCACCGAGGCGCCAGCCGAACGTGTCGTTGACGTTCTTGAGCTCGTCGATGTCGAGCACCAGCACCGCCACGGATTCCTGCTTCCGCGCGGCCATGCAGATAGCTTGCGCCAGGCGATCGTCGAGCAACGTGCGGTTCGGAAGTCCGGTGAGAGCATCGAAATGCGCCAGGCGGCGCAGCTTTTCCTCCTGTTCCTTCAGCGCCGTGACGTCCATGCGCACGCCGAGCATGCGCCTCGCCAGCCCACTGGCGTCGCGCTCGACCACCTTGCCGCGAACGCTCATCCAGCGGTAGCTGCCATCAGCATGGCGCAGCCGGGCCTCGTATTCGCAGACACCGGCGGTTCCCGACAGGGCGGTGTCGATGGCGCCGCGGACTCTCGCGCGGTCCTCCGGATGGACTCTCTCCAACCAGACTTTGCACTCGGGATGGCGCTCGGGCACGTATCCGAGTTGGGTGAAATAGATTGCTGAGGCATGCCAGCGATCGTGCTCGATGTCCCAATCCCAGAGCCCGATCTGCGTGGCCTCGAGCGCTACGCTCAACTGCGTTTTGCTCATTGCGCTCCCCGTTTCGCAAGCCGTGCACCTCGCCGGGCCAATTTAACCGAGCACCCCCCCGCGCACCAGCAACTGCGCGATCATCCTCCGGTAGAATGGCCGTCCGGGATCGCTTCACAAGAGCTCAAGGGGTTAGTGGATGTCTTTGTTTTCGCGCTTGTTTCGCAAAGCGCCGCCGCCTGCTTTACCGCCGGAGAAGCCGCTCGGGCATTCCGACACGCCGCCGCCCGAGCCGAATTCGGCCGCTCCCGCGCTGCTGGCGGCGACGGAAGAGGAGGATCTCAAGGCCGCGATCGATGCTCAGGACGTCCAAACGATCGGCCACCTGGTCCTCCACGGCGTGTCGACGAAAATCCGCCAGCAGGCCGCCGAGGCCATCGGGGATCCGGCGCAGCTGCGGCAGCTCATCAAGGAGGTTCGCGGCGGCAACGACAAGAGCGTCTACAAGATCCTGACGCGCAAGCGGGATGCTCAGCTCGCCCAGGTCCGTCAGGCCGAGCGGCTGCAGGCCGAAATCAATGCCGTCTGGACAGCGCTCGAGCGGCACAGTCAGCGGCCCTATGACCCGCTGTTCACGCCCACTTTGGAGCAGCTGCAGAATCGCTGGGATGCGGTCGCCGCGGATGCCGCGCCGGATGTCGTCGAGAAGGCCCAGCAAGCGATCGACCGCGCCCGCGAGGTGATCGCAGAGCATCTGCGCCAGATCGCGGCGGCCGCCTCCCGTGAGCTCGCCGCAGCCAACGCGGCAGCTGAGGCGCAGCGGCAGCGCGAATTGGAGGAAAAGGCTGCTGCCGCCGCGGCAGCGGAGCGAGCCGGCGTGTTGGAAGCGGAGAGGAAAGCGCAGGCCGAGAAACAGGCGGCGGAAGCGCTCGCGCGGCGCCAGATCGGCGGACTGATTCGCAAGGCCCATGCAGCGCTGCACGAAGGCAGCACCGGGCGGGCGGCGGGCTTACGACGTGCCATCGAGGAGAAGGTGTCCGGGGGTGCGCCGTTGCCGGCGCATCTCGCCACTCAACTGCAGCAGCTGGATAAGAAGCTCGCCGAGCTCAGGGATTGGAAGAGCTTCTCCGTGACGCCCAAGCGGGTCGAGCTGATGGAGGAAATGGAGTCGCTCGTCGGCTCGAGCCTGGACCCGGCCGCGCTCGCCGCTCGCATCAGGAGCTTGCAGGAGGAGTGGCGGACGCTCAGCAAAGGCGCGGGCGAGAATCTCGAAGCCGACTGGCAACGCTTCCACGAGGCAGCGCAGAAGGCTTATGAGCCCTGCCGCGCGCACTTCGAGGCGCAGGCGCTGTTGCGACAGGAGAACCTGCAGCGGCGGGCGGCATTGCTCGAGCGGCTCGCCGCGTTCGAGGCCGGACACAACTGGGAGCAACCCGAGTGGCGCACGGTGGTGGCGGCGCTGCGGGAATCCAAACAGCAATGGCGCGGGCACTCTCCCGTGGAGCGCGCCGCCGGCAAGGCGCTGCAGGAGAGGTTCGATGCGCTCACGGCGAGTCTGCAGGCCCGCCTCGATGGCGAATATGCCCGCAACCTGAAGGAGAAACAGTCGCTGGTCGAGCGCGCGCAGCGGCTCGTTAGCGCCGAGGACAGCCGCAAGGCCATCGATGAGGTGAAGGCGCTGCAGCAGAAGTGGCAGGCGGTTGGATTGGTGCCGCGCGATACGGGTCAGCGCTTGTGGGAAGAGTTCCGGCAGCACTGCGACGGCGTGTTTCAAAAGCGCCAGCAGCAGCTCACCGAATATAACGCGGCGCTGGAGGCCAACAAGGCCAAAGCCGTGGCCTTGTGCGCGGAGCTCGAGCAGCTCGCAGCGCTGTCGGGGGCGCAGTTACTGCAGGGCGCGGCAAGGCTTCCCGATCTGCGCCTCGCCTTCGAGGCGATCGGCGAATTTCCAAAGGCGGAGGCGCGCGGGCTTCGTGTCAGGTTCGAGCGCGCCTTGGAGGGCTGTGAGGCAGCCCGCGCCCGGCAGCAGGTAATCGAGGTGGAACGCAGCTGGACCTCGCTGTTCGACGCTGCCAACCTGGTGCGCGCCTACCGGCTGGCGGTTGCTCGCAATGCCGAGCTCACGCAGCGGGAGACTTTGCGACAGGCGGCCGAAACCTGCATTGCCGGCGTCGGTCAATGGCCCAAGGGAGGTCTCGAGTCGATCAGGAAGGCGCTCGCGAGCGAGGCGGACAGCGATCCTGCCGCGAACGAGGCGCTCTTGAGAAACCTCTGCATCCGCGCCGAAATCCTCACTGACAGCGCCACGCCGGCCGAAGATCAGGGACTGCGGCGCGAGTACCAGGTGCAGCGCCTGATGCAGAGCATGGGACAGGGCATCAGCGCGGATGAGACACAGCTGGATGCGCTCGCGATCGAATGGCTCGGTGTTGGACCGGTCGAGGATGCCACCTACACGGCGCTCGTGGAGAGGTTCAAGAGCTGCCGCGGGCGTTAGGCAACCCCCCCGGTCAACCCTCTTGGCTGGATTCGGCCCAGATGTTGAGGCTGCCGTCGCGCGCGTGAGGATCGATCCGCGCCAGCTCCTCGTCGCTGAAGCGCAGGTTCGCGAGCGCACCGAGGCATTCCTCGATCTGTGCCCAGCGGCTCGCGCCGAGCAGCGCGCTGGTGACCGCCGGTTTGCGCAACACCCAGGCGATCGCCATTTGCGCGAGACTCTGCCCGCGCTCCTGCGCGATGCGATCGAGCGCCCGTACGTTGGCGAGGTTCCGCTCGTTCACCAGGCTCTTGTGAAAGGAGCCGTCCTGAGCGGCGCGTGAGGAGTTCGGCACGCCGCCGAGATACTTGGAGGTGAGCAGGCCTTGCGCGAGCGGCGAGAAGGCGATGCAGCCGAGACCCTCCTGTTCCAGCACCTCCAGCAACTCGTCCTCGATCCAGCGATTGAGCATGGAGTAGGAGGGTTGATGAATGATGAAAGGCGTCTTCAGCTCGCGCAGGATCGCAGCCGCCTCGCGGGTCTTTTGCGGGCCATAGGAGGAAATCCCGACATACAGCGCGCGACCGCTGCGTACGGCGGTATCGAGGGCCCCCATCGTTTCCTCCAGCGGGGTGTCCGGGTCATACCGGTGCGAATAGAAGATATCGACGTACTCGAGCCCCAGGCGCCGCAGACTCTGATCGAGGCTGGCGAGCAGGGACTTGCGCGATCCCCACTCGCCATAGGGACCGGGCCACATCAGGTAGCCGGCCTTGGTCGAGATGATGAGCTCATCGCGGTAGGCCGCCAGGTCGGCCGCGAGAATGCGGCCGAAGCTCTCCTCGGCCGAGCCCGGAGGCGGCCCATAGTTGTTGGCGAGATCGAAGTGCGTGATGCCGTGATCGAAAGAGCGCAGGACCATTTCGCGCGTGCTCTCGAACGGCACGCTGCCGCCGAAGTTCTGCCAGAGGCCGAGCGAGATGCGCGGCAGGCGCAGGCCGCTGCGGCCGCAGTGCACATAGGGCATTTCCTGATATCGGGCGGGGCTGGGCTGGTGCATGGGTTGATGCCTGGTGGAAAAGGGTGCGTCCGGCAGTGCATAGGTTACAGGTCCTGCCGTGACCGGCGCCCGAGACTTCGCTCATCCAACTGAGCTAGGCTGTGTGTCGTGACCCCGAAAGGCTCATCAGGCCACATCCGTCTGACTTCGCATCCGGCGGGAGGCAAAGCGCATTGCTTCCCCCTTGCCTGGGGCGCGGCGGAGGCGCGCGCGCGGGGCCCGGTGATCGGCTCGATCACCGCGGGCGCGAACCGGAACGTAATCGGTGCGCACGGCGGCGCCTATTCGATCTACCGCGCCCTGGCCGTTTCCTCCGGGACGCTGGACCCGGTGGCACGCCCGGATCTCAAGGACACCGGGCCGGTCATCGAGATCGGGCCCCACCCGCAGTGGGCCGGCAACGCCCGCATCGTCTCGCTCGACCCCTGGGGCCATCGTGTGACCGAGGACTTCCGGGCCGAGATCGACAGCGCTCTGGACATCCGGCCCACCATTGCGGTCACCCGCGCCAGGCTGACCCTTCCCGAGCTTCGCGATGCCATCGCGCTCGGCCGGGTCGAGGAAGATGGAGCGATCGTGCGCGCCGGAGGCGAGGTTAGTGTCATCAAGGCAGCCATCGATCCGGTGTGGTATCTGCCGGGTGTGGCCGAGCGCTTCGGCGTGAGGGAGGGCGCCCTGCGGCGCACCCTTTTCGAGCAGACCGGCGGCATGTATCCCGAGCTCGTGACGCGCCGCGATCTGCACGTGTTCCTGCCGCCGATCGGAGGCATGACGTTGTACATTTTCGGCGACCCGGCGGCCATTCACGATCCGGCGCGGCCGCTGACTTGCCGGATTCATGACGAGTGCAATGGATCGGATGTCTTCGGTTCCGACATCTGCACCTGCCGCCCCTATCTGACGCACGGCATCGAGGAGTGCGTCCGTCAGGCCCAGGCCGGTGGCGCCGGACTCATCGTCTACAACCGCAAGGAGGGACGGGCGCTCGGCGAGGTGACGAAGTTCCTCGTCTACAACGCCCGCAAGCGCCAGCCTGGCGGTGATCAGGCTTCGACCTATTTCGCGCGCACCGAGTGTGTCGCGGGTGTGCAGGATGCGCGTTTCCAACAGCTCATGCCCGATGTGCTGCACTGGCTCGGCGTGACCCGGATCGATCGCCTGGTTTCGATGTCGAACCTCAAGCACGAGGCGCTCACGGCCGCCGGCATCGCCGTCGCGGAGCGGGTCCCGATTCCGCCGGAGCTGGTGCCGCCGGATGCCCAAGTCGAGATCGAGGCGAAGAAGGCGGCAGGCTATTTCAGCCCGGATGTGGCTGTGGACAGCGCCGCTGGCGTGGTTGGGCGTGATCTCAAGGACTACTGAGCACGGGCCGACCGGCGTCGGCGCGCGGTCGCTGCTTTCCGCGGCAGCGGTGCGCAGGACCGCGCATCGCATACTGACTCTGGCGCTCGATGCCTCGTTGGAGGATTGGACCGTCGATATGGACCGGTTGCAGCCCGCGGCGGATTGGGTAGCCAAGGTCGTCCGCGATCGTTATCCCAAGCTGAACCCTCCGTTGCACGCGCGGTGGCGGCACTTCGTGTTCGCCGGCCACGATCTCTGGAAAGAGATTTCCGGCGCAGGCCGGTGGGAGAGCTCCGCTGCTGTCTCCAGGGCAGCTTTCGATCTCGCGATTACTTCTGTGTTGCTCGATGCGGGAGCGGGCCCGGACTGGCGGTATCACGACACGGACACCGGCCTGACCGTGGCGCGTTCGGAGGGACTGGCGCTGGCAAGCCTGCGCTGGTTCGAGCGCGGCGGCTTCTCGGATGATCCTCGCGATCCGCTGCGAGCGGACGCGGCCGCACTTTGCCGCATCGACGCGCAGGCGGTGGATGAAGCGTTCCAGTCTGGGGATGGCAATCTCCTGCAGGGCGCTCGCGGGCGCGCGGCACTGTTGAATCGGTTAGGACAGGCTGTGCTGGCGCGGCCGGACCTGTTCGCCAGCGCCGATTTTCCGCGCCCGGGGGGGCTTTTCGACGCGCTGGCGCTGCGCGCTTCGGACGGCGCGCTCTCTGCCGCCACGCTCCTCGAAGTGCTCCTCGAGGCCCTCGGATCGATCTGGCCGAACCGTCCCGAGCTGGACGGTGTGCCGCTCGGGGATTGTTGGCCACACCCGGCTCTGCGGGGCGCACGGCCGGTGGACCGTTACGTACCGTTGCACAAACTCTCCCAATGGCTGGCGTACTCGCTCATCGAGCCGCTGGAAAGCACCGGGCTGCGCGTTCGGGAAGTTGGCGCCCTGACGGGACTCGCCGAATATCGCAATGGCGGTCTGTTTGTGGACATGGGAGTCATCGTGCCGCGCGACCGCGCCGCGCTTGCGCGGATACACGGCGTGTCGGATCCGTTTGTCGTGGGATGGCGTGCGGTGACCGTGGCGCTGCTCGATGAGATCGCACCCCTGGTGGCTGCGCGTCTCGGATTCGAGCCGGAGGAGTTTCCGCTCGGGCGGGTGCTCGAAGGCGGAACGTGGGCGGCGGGCCGCCTCATCGCGCGCGAGAAGCGCGCCGATGCGGGCCCGCCATTTCAGGTCTCGAGTGACGGAACGGTGTTTTGATGAACAACCTGACTGTGGTGGAGCATCCGCTCGTGCAGCACAAGCTGACCCTGATGCGCGACAAGACCACCTCGACCAAGGGATTTCGTCAGCTGTTGCGCGAGATCGCGACGCTCCTGTGCTACGAGGTGACGCGCGACCTGCCGCTCGATCCGGTCGAGATCGAAACGCCCCTGATGCCGATGCGCTCGCGCATGCTGTCGGGCAAGAAGCTGGTGTTCGCGCCGATTCTGCGCGCCGGCATGGGCCTGCTCGAGGGGATGCTGGACCTGGTTCCCTCCGCCCGGGTGGCGCACATCGGCCTGTATCGCGATCCGGAATCCCTGGTCGCGGTCGAATACTACTTCAAGGCCCCGACAGCGTTGGCCGAGCGCCTCGTCATCGCCGTGGACCCGATGCTGGCCACCGGCAACACCGCGGTCGCGGCGATCGATCGTCTGAAGGAGCACGGCGCCAGCGACTTGCGTTTCGTTTGCCTGCTCGCCACCGAAGCGGGCCTGACCAATCTTCACCGCCACCACCCCGAGGTGCGCCTGTGGACGGCGGCGGTTGATGAGCAGCTCAACGACCACGGCTACATACTCCCCGGCCTGGGAGATGCCGGCGATCGCCTTTACGGCACGCGCTGAACGCTAGTTGCGAGCTCCGCCGAAGCGGAAGGCTATGCCGACGCCGAACAGGATTCCAGCGCATGGGCAAGAGTCGCTATATCGCGTGCGGGCGCTGCAGCTTCCCGATCAGCGCGGTTCGGGAGGTTTTCAGCTCTTCTCAAGACTGGCCGATGCAACGAAGCCCTTTGCATGCGCGAGCTCTGCGCGGGTGGATTGGGATCCGTTGTCTGTCGACTTGAGGAGCGCGACGTAGTAACCCCGGGCCTCGACGGGATCGCCCGCGGCTTCCGCGGCCTTGCCGGCATTGAACAGTGCGTTGAACCGGTTGGGACTGAGTTTCATCGCCTGGCGGTATTCGACCAGGGCCTCGCGGGGTTGGCCCGATTCGAGCAGGATGTCGGCGAGCATCTCACGCGCCGGAATGTCGACTTCTCCCTGGCCCACCTTGTCCTGCAGAGCGGCGCTCGCGCGCATCCGTTTGAGCGACTCCGTAAGGTTGCCCTCGGCGAAGGCCGCCCAGGCCAACATCTCGCCGCGCCTGATCTGCGCGCCCGTCGAGTTCGCATAGTAGGCGTGACTGCCTTTGCGCACCTCCTCGATCAGGGTGTCGTATGCGGCTAGAGCGCTTCGAGCCTGTTGCGGCTGGTGCAGGTGCCCGGCGGCAATCGTCCGCGCCCAGTAAATCTGCGTCTGGGTGTCGGGCGGCGCACCCTTGACCGGCTCCAGCGCCGCCGCTGACTTCCAGTCGCGCATCTCCAGGGCGACGAAAATCGGCAACTTCACACGATAATAAGGAAACATGCCCACCATGTAGTGATCCGGCGCCATGCCGGGCATCGCCTGGTAGTGCGCGATTGCGGCCGCGGAGGCCTCGACGGTGGCTCTGGCGCGCGCCTCCTGGCCGCTCTGCAAATAGGCGTACACGAGGAAGTCGTCCGAATGGAATTGGTCCATCCAGCCGCTCTCATGGCGTGCCTCGGCGGCTTGTGATGCTGCAACCGAGGCCGCGTTGGCATCGATGTCCTCTTGCCACAGGCCCAGCCGGGCAAAGATATGCCCCGGCATATGAACGGCGTGCGGCCCTGAAGGAGCAATCTCACCATAGTGTCGCGCCGCGGCGAGCCCCTCAGGTGCCAGGGACGGCGTGTCACAGGCGTGTATGATGTAGTGCACGAGTCCCGGATGATCCGGGTATTTGCGCCACAGCGGCGCGAGCACCGCCATTGCCTTGTGCTGCTGAGTCAGGCTGGTGTCAGTCGGCGTCTCTGCCGCCAACAGCGCCAGGGCGTAAAACGCCGCGGCATCTACGTCTTCCGGATACTGCGCGGACAGCTTGCCCATTGCCTCGGCATAGGCATCGATGCGTGCCTGAAAGTCTTCCTTGCCGGGCCGAAAGAAATTGCTGAGCGCCGCGATGTACTGCTGTTCGCGGGCCGTCCCGGCCGGATGGGCTTGCGCGGCTTGCATCTCCCGCCAACCTGCCGCCATTCCCGCATCATCGGGTCGATCCCAGATCTGGTGGAAGTCACTCAGCGCGATTCCCCAGTGCGCCATGGCGCACGAGGGGTCGGCGCGGGCGATCTTCTCGAATTGCGGTTTCGCCTCCTCGTACCAGAAATCGTGCAGCAGAGCGACGCCCCGGTTGAAGCTGCCCTGCACCGATGGGGCACAGGAGACCGGGAAAGACACCGAGCCCAGGCGCTCGGTGGCGGATGCCTTGGAGGAGGAACTCATGGCCCCCTCAGCGGCAGAGCCTCCCACTGCAGGCAGCGCGGCAATGCAGATGAGCACCAACAGTCCGAGCGAAGCCGGGTATTTGGTATGTGTTTTCATCGCTTGGAACTCCACGACCTGGGCGACCGGGCGGACTGGACAAGCGAGCGGAACGTCGTCAATCGCGGATGGTACTCGATTGAGGCCGAATGCCCCAAGGTCGGATCAGCGCCGGTGCGGTCGGCTCACTCGTTGCCCGGCGATTGCCGGCCGCTCCGGGCTTCCGATGACGGCGACGCGGCGAGTGCGGCGGAGCGCCCATCGCGAGGGGCGGCAGCGCAATGGCTCGCCGGGCTCAGAGACGGAATTCCGGCTCGTCGCGGTCCAGGATGCCTTTCACCGCGTTCAGGTGGTCGGAGGCGAAGCCCGTGTATTCCAGCCATTGGCGCTTGGTCAGCTCGGCTGTTGCATCCGGCATGAAGCGCAGCGGTTTCCCCGTGGAATAACACGTCAACAACGTCTCCGCGGCGCGCTCGAAGTAATAGAGCTCGTCGAAAGCCTCGGCGACGCTCGACCCGACGACGAGTACCCCGTGGTTGGCCATGAGGAGCACACTCTTGCCTTCCCGCAGGAGCTCCGCCTGACGCGTGGCCTCGGCACTCGAGAGCGCCATGCCCGCGAAGTGCGAGTCGATGGCAACTCGTCCGAAGAATCGTGCAGCGTTGATATCTATCGGGTAAAGGGTGCTGTCGTCCAGGCAGGCGAGGGCGGTTGCATACTTCGAATGCAGATGCATGACGCACCTGGCATGCGGCACGTTTGCGTGCAGGCCGGCGTGCAGGTACCAGGCGGTCGGATCCGGGGCGTTGGGCTTTTGCAGCGCCAGCGGATCGCGAGCGTCCAGCAGAAGAAGCTCGCTCGCGGTGATCTGCGAGAAGTGGCGGTGGCAGGGATTCATGAGAAAGCGGTTGCCGTCCGCCGAGACGGCGACACTGAAATGATTGGCCACCGACTCCGCCATGCCGAGCCGTGCGAACCAGCGGAAGGCGGCTGCCAGATCCGCGCGTTGCTCGCCGTAATCGTCCAGGGGAGCTGGGGTATGTTCCGGCATGAGTGTCCTCGCTACTGACATGTGCCACCTCTCTCTTATCTGTCTACCCGCGTCATTGTCGGTCAGCGTTGCGCGGGCTGCCACCGCGGGTGAATCCGACCGGAGCTTGCGGCTGCGGCAGAGCCGGGTTTGCCCCCGCTGAAGGTCTCGGCGGCCATGATACCGAAAGTGGGATACCCGGGCAGCCGCGTACGGGACTGCTTGATTTTCGCGGCCACATGATGGACAACGGCCTGCAGATCCTTCGCGTTTGCAATTGCAGATGTAACAGCGGGCTGCCGTGGCGACTCAGATGTCCGAAGAGGGAGCCGGTCCCTGGAACCCGGGCATCGTGTCGCAGTTGCCCGCCGCACTGCGGCCGCTGTGTACGATCTTCCGGCCCGAGAACGTATTTACCAGCGTCGAGAGCGCCCTCGAGTTGCAGCCGCTGACCGGCTTCCCGCTCGGCGAGCTCGTCGCGTTTCGGCCCCGCAGGCTGGTTCTGCACGAAGTGCTCGTGCGCGTCACGGCCGATCTCTCGGTGCCGGACGGCTCGCGCATCGAAGATCTCGGCATCAATTTCCGCGCGATCACCCGGTTGCTGCTGGCGCGTTATCTCGAGCCGCGGATGCCGGCCATCGAGGCCGAGTTCGACCAGCTCCGGCGCCAGTTGGCGCAGGCGGCCCAGGAGGCGCTGGGCGCCGTGTCCGGCAAGGCACAGCCGGCAGTCGCCGCAGCGCCATCAGCGGTATCGAGATTGTTGGCACGCATCACTCGCCGGCACCATGAGATCGGGAGCCACGCTGGCGAAGGCCACTTGGGCCGCGCCGGCGAGGCGCACTGGGGCCTCTCCGAAATCGCCGAGTGCGAGCGCCGGGCGGCCACGGCGTCCGATGCGCTCCACGGTACGATCTACCGCTGCCTCGCGCGTGTCATGGCGGCACTCTTTACGGTCCACGGCTGCGCCTGGGGAACGCCCGAGCTGATCGTGTCACTCGCGACCGATCTCGCCAGCAATATCCATGGGAGCGATATCATCGGGCAACGGGTCGAGTCCGTTTTGCAGCAGGCGGCTCAGGAGGAGGGTTACATCCTGCTGCCCCACCAGGAGCAGCCCGTCGTCATCAATACCAAGGGGCCGTCCGCCTCCGGAAAGAGCACCGCGCGGCCTTTGCAGAAGCGGTTGGCGGGAACGATCGGCGCGCGCTGGAGCGACTTCGCCCTCATCAGCCCGGACATCTGGCGCAAACAACTCCTCGACTATGCCTCACTCGGCAGCGCCTACAAGTATGCCGGCGCGCTGACGTCGGAGGAGCTGCAGCTCATTGACCAGAAGCTCGACCGCTACATGGCGCTCAAGCACCAGCGCGGCGAGATGTCGCACCTGCTGATCGACCGGTTCCGCTTCGACAGCTTCGGCCCCGACTCGGACCAGGCGGGCAGCAACCTGCTGACCCGCTTCGGCCATTCGGTCTACCTGTTCTTCATGATCACCGCGCCCGAGTTGCTGGTCGAGCGTGCCTGGAAGCGCGGGCTCGAGGTCGGGCGCTACAAGGCCGTGGACGATACCCTCGCGCACAGCGTCGAGGCGTACACCGGGATGCCCAACGTGTTCTTCACCTGGGTGCGCCGCAGCGACAAGCGCATCCACTTCGAGTTCCTGGACAACAGCGTGCATTTCGGAGAGCTGCCGCGCACCGTCGCCTTCGGCTCGAATGACATCCTCCACGTGTTGGATGTGACGGGAATGCTCAACATCGAGCGCTATGGGCGGGTCAACGTCGATGCGACGGCGCCGCAGTCATTGTACCCGGACCGGCGCCTGCTGGCGCCCGAGCACAACGTGGGATTTCTCAAGAGGTGCATCGATGAGTTTCGCGAAGTCATCTTCGCGGATCAGGCTGGCGGGCGCATCTACCTGCACATCGTTTCCGGCGCGCCGGCGCTCATCGATCGAGAGGCATTGCAGACGGCGCTGGCGGACCCCGATATTCAGGCGAGCCTGCGGATCGTGGCGCCTGGCGCGCTCGCCGGGTCCGTCGCGGCTACGGATCGCGCCCAATACCTGGACGAGACCCGCCAGGGCGCGCTGCGCTCCACCATCGGCCAGTGGGGTAACGGCAGCCGCTGATCCGAGAAGTCAGACGGCGTCGAGGAAATCGCAGTGCCGGTCGACGTGTGTGGCGAGGTCGAGCGTATGTTGGCGAGTCAGGCGCTCGGCGAGCTCCGTATCACGCCGCTCCAGGGCCTCGATGATCTTCAAATGATCGATGATGGAGCGCGTGGCACGATCGCTCTGGCTGATCGTCGCGCGGCGGATCGCGCGGACGTGGAGCAACAGGTTGCGCGTCGCATCCACGATCATCTGCGAGCCGCCGAGCCGGATCACTTCCGTATGGAAGGCGATGTTGGCGTCCGAGTACTCGCCCAGATGCTCGGAGGGCGGGGAATTCTGGAACTCATCGAACAGATGCCGCAGCTTCGCGATCTCCTCATCCGGCGCATGCAGCGTCGCGAGCCGCGCGGCCATGGACTCGAGCGCGGCCCAAATCTGGATCATTTCAATGATCTCGCGCTTCGATTTGCGGATGATGTAGATGCCGCGCCGCGGGATCGTGCGGATGAAGCCTTCCTGCTC
>CAZDTG010000050.1:0-28048 GCA_964508005.1 uncultured Steroidobacteraceae bacterium | reverse complement strand
GCGCGGAAGAAATTGCCGATATCGTTGGCCATGCGCACCAGCTGCGACTCGCTCTCCATGGCGCGGCTACTTCACGAATACGTCCGCGCCCTTCAGCAGACCTTCCTGCGTCTCGCTGAAATCACGGAACCGCTTCTGCCACTGCGAGGGCTGGCTGACGCGGGTGGCCTGCACCGCGGTGACCTTGTACTCCGGGCAGTTCGTCGCCCAGTCCGAGTTGTCCGTCGTGATGACGTTGGCACCGGATTCCGGGAAGTGGAACGTGGTATAGACCACGCCCGGCTGGACACGCTCGGTCACCAGCGCGCGCAGCACCGTGTCCCCGGCCCGGCTCGAGATCCCAACCCAGTCACCGTCGGCAATGCCCCGCTCCTCGGCATCATGGGGATGCATCTCCAGCCGATCCTCATCGTGCCAGGCGTTGTTGGCGGTACGCCGTGTCTGGGCGCCCACGTTGTACTGGCTGAGGATGCGTCCGGTGGTCAGGATCAAAGGATACTCGGTGTTGACCTTCTCGCTGGTCGGGACGTATTCCGTGACCAGGAACCGGCCTTTGCCGCGCACGAACTCATCGACGTGCATGGTCGGCGTGCCCTCCGGACGGGCGGCGTTGCAAGGCCACTGAATGCTGCCCAGCTCATCGATGCGGGCGAAGCTCACACCGGTGAAGGTCGGGGTCAGGCGCGCGATCTCGTCCATGATCTCGGACGGATGCGAGTAGCTCATCGGGTAGCCCAGGGCGTTCGCCAGCAGCTGGGTGATCTCCCAGTCGGCGTACCCGGATTTCGGCCGCATCACCTGGCGCACGCGCGAGATGCGCCGTTCCGCGTTGGTGAAGGTGCCGTCCTTCTCCAGGAAGGATGAGCCCGGCAGGAACACGTGGGCGAATTTCGCGCTCTCGTTCAGGAACAGGTCCTGGACGATGATGCACTCCATCGCGGAGAGCGCCGCGGTGACGTGTTGCGTGTTGGGGTCCGACTGGGCAATGTCCTCGCCCTCGATATACAGTCCCTTGAACTCGCCGTCGAGCGCCGCCTCGAACATGTTGGGGATGCGCAGGCCCGGATCGCCCTGCAGAGCGACTCCCCAGTCGCGCTCGAACAACGCGCGCACGCTGTCGTCGGAGACGTGCCGGTAGCCGGGAAATTCGTGCGGGAACGAGCCCATGTCGCACGAGCCCTGCACGTTGTTCTGGCCGCGCAGAGGATTCACACCGACGCCTTCACGGCCGATGTTGCCCGTGGCCATCGCGAGGTTGGCGATGCCCATGACCATGGTCGAGCCCTGGCTGTGCTCCGTGACGCCGAGCCCGTAATAGATCGCGCCATTGCCTCCGGTCGCGTACAGGCGCGCGGCCGCCCGGACGCTTGCGGCAGGCACGCCGGTGATCTCTTCCATGGACTCCGGCGAGTTGCGCTCCTGGGCCACGAAGGCCCGCCACTTCTCGAAGGAGGCGATCTCGCAGCGCGCGCGCACGAAATCCTCCTTGACCAGTCCTTCGGTGACCACGACGTGCGCGAGACTGTTGATGAGCGCGACGTTCGTGCCGGGGCGCAGCTTCAAATGGTAGTCCGCGCTGATGTGCGGCGTGCGCACCAGATCGATGCGGCGCGGGTCGGCCACGATCAGGCGCGCGCCCGCACGCAGCCGGCGCTTCATCTGCGAGGCGAACACGGGATGTCCGTCGGTGGGATTCGCACCGATCACGAAGATCACGTCGGCCTGCATCACCGAATCGAAGTTCTGGGTGCCCGCGGATTCTCCCAGTGTCTGTTTCAACCCGTAGCCGGTGGGCGAGTGGCAGACGCGCGCGCAGGTATCGACGTTGTTGTTGCCGAAGCCGGCACGCACGAGTTTCTGGACGAGATAGGTTTCCTCGTTCGTGCAGCGTGAGGAGGTGATGCCGCCGATCGAGTCGCGCCCGTAGGTCGCCTGGATGCGCTTGAGCTCGCTCGCGGCGTACCCGATGGCCTCATCCCAGGATACTTCGCGCCACGGATCGGTGATCCTGGCGCGGATCATCGGTTTCACGATGCGATCCGAATGCGTGGCGTAGCCGATCGCAAAGCGGCCCTTCACACAGGAGTGGCCGTGGTTGGCGTGCCCGTCCTTGTTGGGCACCATGCGCATGACTTCTTCGCCCTTCATCTCCGCGCGGAACGAACAGCCCACGCCACAATAGGCGCAGGTCGTGACCACGCTGTGCTCCGCCTGGCCCTTCTCGATGAGTGTGTTCTCGGACAAGGTGGCCGTGGGGCAGGCCTGGACGCACGCGCCACAGGAGACGCATTCCGAGTCCATGAACGACTCGCCCTGGCTCGCCGCCACCTGCGATCCGAAGCCGCGCCCCTGTATGGTCAGGGCGAATGTGCCCTGCTGTTCCTCGCAGGCGCGCACGCAGCGCGAGCAGACGATGCATTTGCTCGCGTCGAATGTGAAGTAGGGATTGCTCGTGTCCTTGCCCGCGTCGAGGTGATTGGCGCCTTCGTAGCCGTAGCGCACCTCGCGCAGGCCGACCGCGCCGGCCATGTCCTGCAGCTCGCAATGGCCGTTGGCGGGACAGGTGAGACAGTCGAGCGGATGATCGGAGATGTACAGCTCCATCACCCCGCGCCGCACGTCCGCGAGCAGCTTGTTTTGGGTCGTGACCTTCATGCCCTCGGCGACGATCGTCGTGCACGAGGCGGGCAGGCCCTTCACACCTTCGATCTGCACCAGGCACAGCCGGCACGAGCCGAAGGCTTCCAGCTGCTCGGTCGCGCACAGCTTGGGAATCTTCACTGCCGACAATGCCGCGGCCCGCATCACCGACGTGCCGGCCGGCACCGTGACTTCACGGCCGTCGATGGTCAGTGTGACCTGCCGGGCGCTCTCGCGGCGCGGGGTACCCAGATCCTGTTCGTCGATCGATATCATGGTCAGGTCCTAACCGCCTGGTGCGCGCACGGCGGGCTGCGCGGGCTTGCGGAAATCCTCGGGGAAGTGGTTCAGTGCGGACAGCACCGGATAGGGAGTCAGATTGCCCAGGGCGCACAGCGATCCGTACGTGAGCGTCTGGCACAGATCGCGCAGCAGGACTTCCTGCCGCCCGGAGTGCTCGCCCGCCATCAGGCGGTCGATCACTTCGACGCCGCGTGTCGAGCCGATGCGGCACGGAGTGCACTTGCCGCAGGACTCCGCCGCGCAGAACTCCATTGCGTAACGCGCCTGGGCGGCCATATCGACGGTATCGTCGAACACCACGATCCCGCCATGACCCAACATGCCCTTGATCTGGGCGAAGGCTTCGTAATCGATCGGGGTGTCGAACTGTGACTCGGGCAAGTACGAGCCGAGCGGTCCGCCCACCTGCACGGCCCGGATCGGCCGGCCGCTCAGGCTGCCGCCGCCGTAGTCGTACAGCAGCTCGCGCAGCGTCAGGCCGAAGGCCTTCTCGACCAGGCCGCCGTGCTTGATGTTCCCGGCCAGCTGCAGGGGAAGGGTGCCGCGGGAGCGGCCCATGCCGAAGTGCTCATAATACTGCGCGCCGCGATCGAGAATGATGGGTACGGACGCGAAGGTGATCACGTTGTTGATCACCGTGGGCTTGCCGAAGAGGCCCTGCAGCGCGGGCAGGGGCGGCTTGAAGCGGACCTGGCCGCGCTTGCCCTCCAGGGATTCCAGCAGCGAGGTCTCCTCGCCGCAGATGTAGGCGCCGGCGCCCATGCGCACTTCGAGATCGAATGTGACACGGGTGCCCAGGATGTTCTCGCCGAGGTAGTGATTGGCATACGCCGTCGCGATCGCCGCATTCAACACGCGCCTGGCGTCGGGGTACTCACAGCGCAGATAGATATACCCGCGTGTCGCGCCGGTCGCGACCGCGGCGATAGTCATTCCCTCTATCAGGACGAAAGGATCGCCCTCCATCAGCATGCGATCCGAGAAGGTGCCGGAGTCCCCCTCATCGGCGTTGCACACGATGTATTTCTGAGGACCCGGAGCGCCCAGCACGGTGTTCCATTTCACCCCGGCCGGAAACGCGGCCCCGCCACGGCCGCGCAGCCCTGACGCCGTAACGCTCGCGACAATAGCCGCGGGCTCCATTTGCAGCGCGTTTTCCAGGCCACGGTAGCCGCCGTGCTTTCTGTAATCGGCGAGGTCCAGGGGATCGGTCAGACCCACGCGCGCAAACGTCAGGCGCTCCTGGTTCTTGAGATAGGGGATCTCCCCGGTCGGTCCTTGTCGGAGAGAATGGGAGTTGCCGGTGGTGAAACCGGCATCAAACAGGCTGTTGACGGCGTTGGCCTGCACAGGGCCGTATGCGATTCGGCCGTGCGGCGCTTCGACTTCGACGAAGGGCTCGAGCCACAGCAGGCCGCGCGAGCCGTTGCGCACGAGTTGCACGTCAATTTGCCGACGCCGCGCTTCCGCGGCGATTGCTCGAGCCGTCTCATCCGCGCCCACGGCAAGCGCGGAAGCATCGTGCGGTACATAAATCCTGATCGCGGTCATGAGTCAGTCCGCGCCGTGGTCACGAGCTCGTCAAATCGCTCTGGGGTGACGCGACCCTGCAGCCGGTCATCCAGCATCACCGAGGGGCCCAGCGCGCAGTTGCCGAGGCAGTACACCGGTTCCAGAGTGACGGCACCGTCGGATGTCGTTCCGTGGAAATCCACGCCCAGACTGCTTTTGGCATGTTTCTCCAACTGCGCGGCGCCGAGCGCCTGGCACGCCTCCGCGCGGCACAGGTACATGACATGGCGGCCCGGCCGGTGTGTGCGGAAGTAATGGTAGAAGCTGATGACGCCGTGCACTTCGGCCCGCGAGAGGTTCAGCTCGCGAGCAATCAGCGGCACCGCGTCCTTCGGCACGAACCCGAGCTTGTCCTGCACGGCATGCAGGATGGGCAGTAAGGCGCCGGGGAGTGACTTCCACTGTGCACACGCGGCGGTGACGACGTCACGCTCGGCAGTGGTGAGGGATGACAGCTCGACCGCAATCGGGATGACGCGCCGGGGAGAGGAACTGGTCATGCAGCCTCGTGCTGAAAGGGAGCCTCAGGGTTCAAGATATATCATATACTAAGCACCTGTTCCAGTTCAGGGCTGGAATCCCCTGAGGGTTGGAGCGTCTCGCCTGGGTGCGGCCCCCTTGGCTGCCCTAAGGAGCTGGCTATGCTGCGGGTCGTGTCCAAAAGCAGCGCGGCGGCGGCGCTTGCGGTCGCTGTTCCCGTTTATTCCCAGGTAGGGTTGGAGGGGGGCGGGAGTCCCCAGAGCTCCCCGAATCAGCCTCCGGAAGACGCCGGCAGGTAGTCGGCCTTGTCCGCCTTGCCAGCCCCGAGATTGAAGCCGTAGGCGCCGCAATAGCCGAGATCCTCGTTCGCATCAGACAGACATCGGTGTGGCGCTCCCGGCTGTTGCGGCAGGTGCCGCACGCGAGGTTGAAAGGCACCGAGACCGTCGAGCCGCCGGCTCGTTTCAACTGAAATATCCGCGGCTGCCGGCGTCAACGGGACGCAACCCCGGGGCGCCACACTGGCCGTCGGGCGAGTTGTCCCGCGTTCGAAACAAACAGGACCTCACCATGTCGAGCCGCGTCCCTGACCCTGTCGTCAAGATCGTGTTCGTCATAGCCTGGGCTCTTGGGCCGTATGCGGCTTCCGCGCAGAGTGCTGCCGCGGTGCCTGACAACACTGCCCTATGCGTGACGTGTCACGGGATGCACGGCGAAGGCGCGCAGGGCGGTGCGCCGCGCCTGGCGGGCCAGAACGCGCAGTACATGAGCCACGCGCTGTCCATGTTCAAGTCGGCGACGCGCGCCGGTCCGACCATGCAGCCCATCGCACAGGGCCTCAGCGATGTCCAGATCGGCGAGCTTGCCGAGTATTTCTCGAAACAGGAGGCGCCGCCGGTGGATGCGCGCTCTGCCATGTCGCCGCAGCTGCGGCTCGCGGGAAAACAACTCGCCGAGGCGGGCGCAGCCAACGTCGCTGCTTGTTTCAGCTGTCACGCCGGGGCGGGCCTGGGCAACGGCGCCCGTTTTCCGAGCATCGCGGCACAACCCGCGCGCTTCGTCATCGACCGGCTGCATGAATTCCAGGCGCGCGCCGTGGGCAAGGTGCCGCAGCCCGGCACGATGACTGCCGTCGCGGCGACCTTGGACGAGCAACAGATCCAGGCGGCTGCAGCGTATCTATCACAGCTCGAGCGCTGAGCACGGTCGTTCCCGTGCTGATCCGGCCCACGATGCGGCTCGCGCAGGGCCCTGTCGGCCCGCGTGCCGGAACATCAAAGGCAACGTGACTTAGAACCCGCTCCCCCATCCGCAATACCTACGCACCGCGGAATGCCATGGCCGCTCAACTCGCCCTGGGGCGTGACCCGCGCCTCGTTTGCATTCGGCCGCTTCAGCGGCAAGATCCTGATCGGCAACTTTGGCGATGGCCGGATCGACGCTTTCGACAGCAACGGCCGGTTCATCGATGGGCTCGAGGATGCGCACGGCAAGCCCCTGGTCATCGATGGGCTGTGGACCTTGACCCTGGGCGGCGGCCATGGGTCGAGCTCGGATACGCTGTACTTCGCGGCGGGTCCGGACAAGGAGACCAATGGATTGTTCGGGACCATTACTCCGGCGCCCGCCCCGAAGGAGCCGTAAGGCCGGCTCGGTTGCGGGCCGCCCGCGGCGCCGGTTTCGCAGTGGAGGGGTGATCTTGCGGGCGGTTCCTGCGCGCACCGCCCGGAGGACGCTTAGGCATACGAAGTCAGTGCGCGTATGCTGGGTCCCCTGGGGGACCTGTATGCACAACGAGAGAGTGGTCTCGGCCGATCCGGTGCTGCGCGCGCCGGCACCCGCGTGGGAACCTGCAGCGCTGCGGCTCGCACTCACGGGGCTCGCCGGAGCGAGTATCGAGTGGTACGACTTCTTCCTGTATGCCACTGCCGCGGCCCTCGTCTTCCCGACAGTCTTCTTCCCGGCGACGCTGCCCCCCTTGGTGGCCCTGATCGCCTCCTTCAGCACCTTCGCCGTCGGCTTCCTGGCGCGCCCGGCGGGAGCCGTGGTGTTTGGCCACCTGGGGGACAGGGTGGGACGCAAAACGACACTGGCCCTGGCGATGATCATGATGGGAGCCGCAACGACCCTCATCGGACTGCTGCCCCCTTACAACACCGCTGGAGTTTTATCACCGCTCGCCCTGGTACTACTGCGATTCACGCAGGGTCTCGCGGTGGGCGGCCAGTGGGGAGGCGCCATCCTGCTCGCCACCGAAAGTGCGCCCAGGTCCCGGCGCGGTCTGTACGGCAGTATCGCGCAGGCTGGGGTTCCGATCGGTGTGGTGCTTGCCAACCTCGCCTTCCTCGTTGCCAACACCGCGGTCTCGCCCCAGGCGTTCATGGCATACGGCTGGCGCATTCCATTCCTGTTCAGTGTCGTGCTGGTTGCTCTTGGGATATTCGTGCACTTTCGTGTGCAGGACACGGCGGCCTTCCGCCATCTGCAGCATGCAAAACCGCCGCAGCCGTCCGCCGCCGGCGCGGCACCCGCACGGTATGCGTCGCCGATACTCGAGGCATTTCGTACTTGTCCGAGATTGATTCTGCTGGCCGCCGGAGCCTATATCTCGGCGAATCTGACTTTTTATATCCTCATCACGTATGTGGTCGCGTACGGGACGAGCGCCTCCGGTCTGCATTTGTCGCGCGGTACCCTGTTGAGTGCTGTGCTGATTGCCAACTTCGTGATGCTGCCCGTGCTGTTCATCGCCGGCAGGTTGTCGGACCGTTACGGGCGCCGCAGGCTGTTCATGGCGGGCGCGGCGCTCGCGGCTGCGTGGGCCTTCGTTCTGTTTCCGCTGCTGGAGACGCGCTCCCTGCTCTGGATCACCGTGGCCGTCGGCATCGGCCTCGGTGTCAATGCGCTGTCCTATGGTCCGATGGCTGCGATGTTCGCGGAGTTGTTCGCCACCCGTATCCGCTATTCGGCCGCCTCGCTCGCCTATCAGATCGGAGCCATCCTGGGCGGTGCTCTGGCACCCGTCATTGCGACCGCCTTGTACGCAAGGTACCGCGACAACATCTGGATCTCAGGCTACATGGCCGGCGGCTGCGCTTTGTCCTGGCTGTGTGCGAGCAGAATCAGGGAAACCTGCGGCGCGGATCTCGAGGCCCACGCCGAACCGCTGCGGGGCTGATGTTACTCCGGATGATCGCCGCGATTTTCCTCACCGCGTGGGCCTTCCGTGCGCTGCGGCACCGGGGGGCGTTCGTCACGCTGCGATGGTGTCGCACGGCGCTCCTGCTGAGGCGGTGGCGCTTCGCGCTGTTGCGGACGGGGTGGCGGTGGGGCGCGCTCCCCTTGGGTTGAGTGCTCCTCATGCCTTGCAGGTGGGCTCGGCCTGCTCTCCGCGGCGCGCGGCCCGGGCGGCTTGGCATCGCCGCTCTCTCCGGCTCCATCATGCGGCCCTGGCTCAGCGCTACCCAGATGCACGGGTCGGTCCGGCCGATCCCCACGCACAGGGCGCGGCGGCGGAGCGGCAGTTGGCGGAGGCCCTGGCGGGCGCTCGTGGCGCGGCGCGCGATGTCTCCAATCATCGCGCTCCGCATACCAGGGACGCTCGTGATAGTACCTGCCCCAGTAGTCGTCGAGCGAGAACGCCACGACGGGAATGCCGAGGGCCGGTGCGTAGGAGTAGAGGGGGACGTAGCCGCCCTCGTAGTCATAGGTGATGGCCGGCGCATAAAGCCATCCGCGAGTGTCGTCGAGGGACACATCGCACCAGCTCCAATCATCGAGGCAGCCCATCACCGCAACGGGTGTATCGGCGTCGAGCCGCGCCACCACAGGATAGGTTGGGTCAGGGCCCGCACGCAGGTCTGCAGGACCCGCGGTGATCGCGTTCTGCGCGGCCGCCGCGGCGGACCACATGAGCAGGTACGCGCCAAGCCAAAGGCGCAGGTAAGGTGAAGCTTTCATGGACACCTCCCGAGCTGTGGCTGTAACGCATGGAGCTCGCGGGCGTTCCCCTGTGGCGGTCGCGGCCCGCTCGCGCTGGCTGGCGCACAACACCGGCGCTATTCTCGGCCGCTACGCAGGACGGAAGGAGTGGGCCATGGCGGACAAAGTCATCCCGGATTCGCATCTCGATCTCTTGAACAAGAAAGCCTTCGCAAATCTGGCGACGCTGATGCCCAGCGGCCAACCGCAGGTCACGCCGGTGTGGGTCGACTACGACGGCCGCTTCATCCGGATCAACACGGCCGAGGGTCGCCAGAAGGATAAAAACATGCAGCGCGACGGCAGGGTGGCCATGTCGATCATGGATCCTGACAATCCGTACCGGTATCTGGAAGTGCGCGGTCATGTGGCCGAGCGAACCCGCGACGGTGCGGACCAGCACATCGATGCGCTGGCGAAGAAGTATCTCGGACAGGAGAAATATCCGTGGCGCAAGCCGGGCGAAGTCCGCGTGATTTACAAGGTGCAGCCCGACCACACCTCGACGATGTGAGGCCGAGGGATCGGCCCCGCCTCACGGAGCCGGCTTTCCCCCACGCGCCTTGAGATCTCGCACCATGTAGTCGATGGCATGGTTCCAGGCGGCATCATTGTCGCCGCGGAAGTCGTAGGATTTGCGGTCGACGATCTGAGCCGACCTGACGTCGTGTATCTCATAGGTGAGCGTCAGGATGAGGCCGCTGACGCGGTTCACCCAGGACACCAGCACCTCATCGGCCCCGAGCTGTCTGCCGATCTCGAGGTCACAGCCGTTGCAGTCGTGCAGATAGAGATGCTGCGATGTCAGCCTGTCGATGAGCGGTTGCGCCGGAGCGGTGTCGACGATCTGGTAGAGGCCGGTGGCTTGCAGCTCCTTGCGCAACCGCTCACTCGCCATTCGCAGCCGCCTCTCGTGCTCGGCTTTGAGCTCCGGACCGCCCGGATCGCCGCTGAGCTCGATGTCCAGGACGACGAGCTTCACAGGTGGGGCCGCGTGGGCAACGGCGGCGATGAGGACCAGCCCCAGCACGGCCACGAGACCTATCGCCGGCCGTATGAACATCCGCATGGGCTGCCTCTGACAGAGTAAGGCGACGGCGCGATATCGCCGCGCCGTCGTTCAGCCAGCAATGTTCTCCCCTACCTTGTCCCTTCGCAACACCTTCGCGGACGAGTCGCCGCCTCCAGGCTGCACCTGCTGATGCGCCCGCTGCGTTCCTGCTGAATCAGCCCGGCGCGCACCAGCACCTGGATGTGACGCGACACCGCCTGCAGCGAGATGGCGAACGGCGCGGCGAGCTCGGAAACGAGCAGCGCCTGTCCGTCGAGCCGCTCGAGGATTTGCCGCCAACCAGATCATTGTCTTTTTAAGCGGGAGCGGGGCGGGTCCCATCCGCACCTGGCGTGCGCACGTGCGCTGTCCTTGTGCGACGCAATAAGCTCCTTGGGCAGCCGCATGACGGCTGCCAGCTCCGAACATTCGGGCGGCTGAGCGTATACTCGGAGCTCCTGAACCGGTGTCAGCATCTCGAGGAGAAAATCCCGCCGGGGATTTTGACGGCGCAATCCGCATTGCTGCGAGCGGGCCTTCCCGCAGGAGGTGACAGCTTCCGGAAATGATCGCTCTGTGCCATCGGTCGGTGCAGAGAGGACGACAGGGAAGTCGCTCCGGCTCGACAGGTGCTGGTTATGACCCAGGCGACTTTGCAGCAAGGCGATTGTTGTCCGGCAGCCTCGGATCTGGCCCTCATGAAGAGTCTCCAGGAGGTGAGCACCCGTCTGGTGCGCGGCGGCGACACGGACCCGCCCTTGTTGGAGATAGTGGACGCGGCGATGGCCATCACCGGCGCCGAGATGGGCAACATCCAACTGCTCGATCACGGCGTGGGCGCGCTCAGGATCGCGGCCAGCCGCGGCTTCGAGAGACCCTTTCTCGAGTTCTTCGATGCCATCGACGGCCGTCAGTGCCCCTGTGGTCTCGTGAACAGCGGCGCGCGCGTGGTGATCGGCGATGTCAGCACGAGTCCGGTGTTCCTGGGGACGCCAATCTTGGAAGTGCTGCTGACCGCCGGTGTGCGGGCTGTGCAGTGCACGCCGCTGGTCAGCCGTTCAGCCGAGCTGCTCGGCGTGCTCTCCACCTGTTACCGTACGCCGCGGGTTCCGCCGGAGCGCAACCTCGGCCTCCTCGACGTACTCGCACGCCAGGCAGCCGACTGGATCGAGCGAACGCAGTCCCAGGACGAGTTGCGCCTTGCGAAGAAGGCACTGGAAGAGGCCGACCGGCGCAAAAACGAATTCCTGGCGGCGCTCGCGCACGAGCTGCGCAACCCGCTCGCCTCGATCATGGCCGGGTCGCGTCTGCTGCGCGTGGCGTCCCCGTCGATGCAGCAGTCGAAGCAGACGCGCGACATGATCGAGCGTGAGGTCGGACAGCTCTCGCGGCTCGTGGACGATCTGCTCGATGTCTCGCGCATTGCCACTGGACGGGTCACCCTGCGTCACGAGGCTCTGGATCTGCGAAAAATCATCGACCGCGCCCTCGAGACCACGCGGCCGTTGTTCGAGGTCCGCAAGCAGCGGCTGCAGTTCGACCTTCCGCGCGAAGCCGTTCGGGTCCGCGGCGACTCGGTGCGCCTCGTGCAGGTCCTCTCCAACCTTTTATCCAACGCCGCAAAGTACACGCCCATAGCGGGAACTATCACTCTCACTGCCGGGATGAAGAGACGCCAGGCTGTCGTGCGGATCCTGGACAACGGCATCGGCATCGCACGTGCCGACCTCCCGCGCATCTTCCACCTCTTCAATCACATCGAGCGCTCGCGAGATCACTCCGAGGGCGGCCTCGGCATCGGCCTGACGCTCTCCTGGCGGCTCGTCGACATGCACAAGGGCTCGCTGGAGGCCTTCAGCGACGGACCGGGCCGCGGCAGCGAGTTCGTCTTGCGGCTACCTCTGATTGAGGAAGTGGCCAAAGCGTCGAAAGGGCGAGTGCGGCCCACGGATGAATGCGCCACTTCGGCCAGAGGCGCGCGCAGCCGTGCGCGCAGCCGCCGTATCCTGCTCGTGGACGACAACAAAGCATTCGCGACGGCCATGACGAGCCTTCTGAACGCGATGGGCCACCAGGTACACGCCATCCACGACGGTGCCGCCGCTGTCGCCACAGCCCGCGCCATGCGGCCGCAGGTCGTGCTGCTCGACATTAACCTGCCCGGCAAGCGCGGGTACGAGATCGCACGGGAGATTCGGGCAGATCCCGCGCTCGCCGACACACTCCTCGTGGCTGTCACAGGCTATGGCCAGGAACAGGACAAGCGCCGGGCGCAGCGGGCAGGCTTCGACCACCATCTCACCAAACCGGTGGACGAGCACGTGCTGGAGACGCTGATCGATGAGGCGTTGGCGGACCGGGGTGATGTACGCGCAGGCCGTCGCTCGTGACTCGGTGCGCCAGGGAGCCGGCGGTCGCGCTCATGTTGGCAGTGAGCAGCCCGCGTCCCGGTGCCGACCGACGAGTGGCACGAGCTCTGCGTTTACTTTCCGTCTTCTGCGTTGACGCAAGGCGCTTGGTGTGTAGCCCCGGACGCGTCAGCTAGTGCACACAGCGTGGCCCGGCCACGGATCCTGATCGTGCAACCCACCTGCGCGGCGCTGAGATCGGTCCGACAGGAGAGTAATCTCTGCTTCAATTGCCGGGACGCATCGTTTGTCAACAACGGCACGGTCGGTTGAGTCCCGGCCTCCGGATGGTACTTGGTCAGGACGATGGCCTGCATATCCGTATAGAGCATTCCGCGGCTGTCCTCGAGAATGTACGAGCCAGTCAGACTGACCTTGGCGTTTTCGGCCGCCAGCTTCGACCCCTCGGCCGCAAAATCCCGCACACTCACCGGCCGGTACTCGTCCGGGGCCGGGAGGGGTACGCCCGGCTTGGGTGCCGCCTGCCCATGCGCCATGTTTTGAAAGCCAACATACTTCAGGATACCGAGGTACTCGGCGGTCAACATCACGGTGCTCGACTGGTCGATATCCTCGGGAGTGAAGCCTGCGCGATACAGCTCGGTCCTGTCCGCGCTCTGGTACTTCATCCGGCAGATTTTGGCCAGCAGCTGTACGGGTTCGCGGGGCTGGTCCTGTGCAGCGCGGCTCTCAGCCGCGCCGGATTGGTGTGATTCCACGACGAACGCGTGGTACGCATCCATCGAAGCTCCATAGGGCGGCGCCGCGCACCGCTCGTCGCGCGCCTGCGCAGCACCCCACGCGAGGGTGTGTAGCAGAACGACCAAGCCTGCCTTCGTTTTCATTGGCTGAATCCTGCGCGTCTGCTGCCCCATTGACCAGCGTCGAGCGCGGCAAGCTCGTTGGAAATCGTTCCATAACTGCGTCCTGCACACCGTCCGCGCGGTGCAGCTTGCATACGGAAGCGAAGTTTTCGCAAGCTTCGGCCGAGGAGTGCTCGCATGAACCAATGAGGGCGGCCTGAAGCTCGCGAAGGCCGGCTCCGGACACTATCGGCCCACCACGGAAGATGGCCTGCCCGTGAGCTCTTGCTACCCATATCGCATAAGATTCGATCTCAAAGATTAGCGTGCCGCGGGGTCTCAGTTGAACGTCCATCATCATGTGTTGAGAGATCTGGCTCCGCACGGCCGCATTCGCGCGGCCATCAACTTCGGCAACCCCGTGCTTGCGCAGAAGCATTCGCAGACCGGAGAGGCGCAGGGCGCGTCCGTCGATCTGGCGCGCGAGCTTGCACACCGCCTGGGTGTTCCGCTCGAGCTGATTACCTTCGATGGCGCGGGAAGGGTGTTCGAGGCGTTGAAAACATCATCATGGGACGTTGCGTTCCTCGCCATCGATCCCGTGCGCGCGCTGGAGATTTCGTTCACCCCGCCGTACGTCCTGATCGAGGGCACCTTCATCGTCCGCGAGGACTCGGCGTTGCAGTCGATAGAGGACTTCGACCGCAAAGGGGTGCGTATCGCGGTCGGCCGGGGCGCCGCCTACGAGCTTTTCCTCGCACGATCACTGAAGGAGGCCCAGCTCGTCAGAGCGGACACCTCCGCCGGTGCGCTGGAGCTGTTTTTGGACCAAGGGCTCGAGGCGGCAGCCGGAGTCAAGCAGCCGCTGATCGCGTTTGCCAGGCGCCACCCCGGCCTGCGCGTGATCGACGGACGCTTCACCGCGATCGAGCAGGCCATGGGAACACCAAAGGGGCGCGAGACGGGGGCGCAGTACCTGACCCGCTTCATTGAAGAGATGAAAGCCTCCGGCTTCGTCGCGTCGGCCCTGGCCCGCAGCGGCCAACACGAGGCGGCAGTAGCACCACCAGGTCTTTGATAAAGCGTGGTCAAGGGCTCGGGCACTGCGCATCATGGAGGATCTGGGGCCGCCGGTGACTGCACTGATGGCGATCGACGGCACGACGGGCGCGAACCGATCGGCTCGTGCGCCATTGCCGACGGTGACGTATTACTAGGGTGGAAGGATGCAGGATCGCAAGGCATGGGAGACCGCCGGAGCGCCGCGTCTATGCGGTCAGCGAGGTACTCCGCATCCTGAGCGACTCCCGAGAATCGGCCCGATCCCCAGGTGTGCAGCCACGGCAGACCCAGGAAGTAGAGACCGTCGCTCTTGGTGACGCCCCGGTGATGAGCAGGCATGCCCTTTCCATCGAATACCGGCACGTCAATCCAGCGGTAGTCCGTCTCGAAGCCGATGCACCAGATGACGGCGCGAATCCCAGCAGCCACGTAGTCGAGCTCGAGCGCCGGATTGACGGGTCTCCACAGCGGTCGGTACGGCGGCTCGGACGGCGCCTCGATGCCGCGCTCTGCGATGTACTTGTCGATCGAAGCCCTGATGCTGTCGGCGACAGTGTCGGCGTGATCGAGGTTCTTCTCGAGGTCAGAGTGGAATTCGAGGCTTGTACCGCGCAAGCCTTTCATACGGCCGTGCAGGTGCATGCCTTCGAGCGCCAGGCGGCGCAGATCGATCTCGCGTCCGCCGTCGCGCCCGGTGAGATAGTGGTTGGTCTTTTCGCGGACCGTTTCCTTCTGCGGGTGCTCATCGATCGGGAGATCGTAATAGCCCATCGCAGTCAGCCATTCGACGACGTCTTTTCCCCGATACACACGCGGCGAGCGCGGGGCCCCGCCGACGCACAAATGGACACGCCGCCCGGCCAGATGCAGATCCTCCGCGATCTGACATCCGGACTGCCCGGTTCCGACCACGAGGACCGCACCGTCGGGAAGCGCCTGCGGATTTCGGTACGCAGACGAATGCAACTGCACAATCGACTCGGGCAGTCGTTCCGCGAGCCTCGGGATCAGAGGCCCGTGATACCCGCCGGTCGCCACGACCACCTGGTCCGCCGTGTACTCCCCGGCCGATGTCGAGATTGCGTATCGATCCGCGTTCCGGCGCTGCAGGCGGACGACCGTGACGCGTTCGACGACGGGCGGATGAAACGACGCGGCGTACGCTTCGAGGTAGCGCACGATCTCGGCTTTCAACATGAAGCCCCGTGGGTCTTCGCCCGAGTAGGCAAAACCCGGCAGCCGGCACTGCCAGTTGGGCGTGACGAGGCAGAAGGTGTCCCACCGATTCTCGCGCCACTCGTGCGCGATGCGGTGCTTCTCGAAGACCACGTGCCGGATGCCGCGCTGCTTCAGGCAGAAGCTCATGGAGAGGCCCGCCTGTCCGCCGCCGACGACTGCGACCGGTACGTGCGTGGATGCTACAGGGGGCGGGACCAGCTTGCTCACTGTAGGGCTCATCGGACTTCGAAATCCATGACGCTGACGTAGGCTGCCGGTGTATCGAGGAAACGAACGGCCAGCCGCTCGATCTCCGCGATCTGCCACTGTGCCTGTCCGCAGCCGTAGCCGTACTTTTGACGTACCCGCTCGCTGCCGTGCTCGAGCGCTTTGCGGCTGAGTCCCAGAAATTCATTCAATGGATAACTCCGGCCGGCTGTGAGGAATTGCATGATGGTGCTCGAGGGGGAGTAGCAGCGGGTCTCGGACTGGTCCGGCCAGCGGAGGTGGAAATGAACCTCAGGCATGTGCGCTCCCGAGGTTGGGAAGCCGCGGTCCGCAGCCAATCAGCGGCTGCTGGCGAAAATCCCACGCGATGCGCTCGCTGGCGCCCTCGCGCAGCCGCACGACGGCGGAGTCATCGCACCGGCCAACCGGCGCGCATGCAATCCCGCGCGCGTGGAAGCGATCGCAAACGGTCTTCACCGAGCGCTCCGCTACCGCGAGCACGAATCCGTAGCTGGGGAAGGTGGATATGAGCCAGCGCTCAGGCGCGATGTCTATGGGTCTCGGGACCGCAGTCACGTCGATGAGCCCGCCCACGCCTGAGCATTCCAACAGCATCATGATCGTCCCGATGATGCCTGCCTGACTGATGTCCTTGGCGGCAGCGCACAGTCCCTCTTCGGCGAGGCCCGGCAGCAGATCGAGGTCGGCCCGGAGCCGGCTTGCCTCCGCTGCGGTGCTCGCATCCCAGTTCGAGAACGGCTCCCGATAAGAGCCGCGCAGATCGATCGCGAGGACGAGCACGTCGCCCGGCCGCGCATCGAAACTCGTCATGAGGCGTGAGGCGCGGCCCAATACGGCCACGGACAGCTGCTCGCGATCGTTACGTGTATTGCTATGACCGCCGACGATTGGTGTACCGTAGATGTGCGCAGCCGTACGCAGTCCATCGAGCATCGGGCGTGCGTGTTGATGATCGCGGCTCCATAGAGCATCCACGACGGCCAACGGCCTCCCCCCCATCGCAAAGATGTCGGAGACATTGACCATCACGCCGCAATAGCCGGCGAAGAACGGGTCGGCCTGAACGAAATCGTTGAGAAAGCCCTCGATGGCGAACAAGAGCCAGCCGTCGCGATCGGGCAGGGCAGCGCAATCATCCCCGACGAGGACGCCGTCGGGGAGCGTGTCGCGGTTGGGCCCCGAGGGCAACAGGTGAGACAGCACGCAGGCGATGTCGCGCTTGTGCGCAAGTCCGCGGCTGGCGTGCAGCGAGTCGAGGATCCGGTCGAGCATGCTCAGGCCGCCGCGCGCGCCGCGTTGACCAGAGCGACTTCGCTCTCGTGGCGCGGCGGATAGAAGGCCAGATCGGCCTGCATGAGCCCATGCGGCCGGCCTTGAACGGTTGTCCTGTGCAGCAAGGTCCAGTGAAGATGCCTGAAGAGGGGTATGTGTTGCTCCTGTACGTTGGCGAGAAAGCGCCTGCAGCCGCGCGCATGCGCGGTACACACTGCGTGGCGGATGAGCTCCTTGCCCAGGGACGCCATGCAACGGAAGTCTGCGTGGACCGCGAGTCGCGAGCCGTACCAGACCTCAGCCGCCGCTTCGTGTATGCGCACGGTGCCGATGACGCGCTCCGGCATCGAGGCGATGCAGGCGATCGCTGCAATCGGAATCGCGATCGCATCGATTGCATCCCCATCGCTGCCCTCGAACAGACCCTGTTCCTCGCAAAACACCGCGCGACGCAGCCCGAGGCACCCGAGGCGCTCCCAGCGATCGGTCACGTGTTTGATGCGGAAGTCGTTCGGTGCAAATCCGGATTTCATGTCAACTCTCATAGGCCGCCAGTGTCGAGCAGGCTCCACAACGTCCGCAGCCCGCCTTGATGTCGCCGGAGCGCAGGTTGGCGCTTGCCAGCATTTGCCCGAGCGGTGTGAGAAGGGAGCGCATGAACCGCGCTGTCGGCGCCGGGTGGGCGCTGAGGGGTGTGCCATTGAGGGGCACGAACGGCACGACGAACGGATACACGCCGATGGCGATCAGCCTTTCGCAAACGGCGAGGATGGCCTGCGTGCTGTCGCCCAGGCCGGCAAGGATGTACGTCGTTACCTGCCCGCGGCCGAAGATCTGCACCGCCGTCTCGAAGGCTATGAAGTATTGTTCCACCGTAACCTGTGCTTTCCCCGGCATGATGCGGGCGCGCACCTCGGGAGTGACGGCTTCGAGGTGCATGCCGAGCGAGTCCACGCCAGCCGCCTTGAGCCGATGCAGCCACACCGGATCATCGGGCGGCTCGCATTGAGCCTGAATCGGCAGGGGCTCGACGGCAGCTTTCACCGCCAGCGCGCTCTCACACAGCACGGCGGCGCCCCGGTCCGTGAAGTTCGGCGTGCCGGTCGTCATGACCATGTGAGTCACGCCGTCGAGGAGTACCGCGGCGCGCGCCACTTCGGCCAATTGTTCCGGCAACTTGTGGTTGATGGTGCGTCCCTGTGACAGGGATTCGCCGATGGCGCAAAACTGACAGGACGTGCTGCGTCGGCCGTACCGCACGCAGGTCTGCAGCACGGTCGTTGCAAGAACATCCGCTCCGTGGAGCTGCGCGATCTTCCAGTAGGGAATTCCGTCGAGTGTCTGCAGCTTGTAGAAGCGCGGCATCTTCGGCATGCGAATTTGTGCAACAGGAATGCCGCCGCGGCGCAATATGCTGCTGCCCACGCCGTCCGGTGAGTCGGCGAGATACGGCGAAACCTGTGCGCTGCCCGTGTGTACGGGAACCATGATCGTGCGGCCGTCGACGATCACAGCCTTGTGGTCCGACGGACCGGCACCGCCGCGCCGGCTTGGCGCCCCGGCGTCCGGCTCAGCCAGACGCAATCCGCGCGATTGCAGGTCGGTCATCAACTCCTGATTCGTGTACATCGGAGATTGACTCATGGGAGCTCCGTAAGGGGACCGTAGGTATGGGGGAGGCGGCTTCGAGATCAGGGGAGAAGTGCAGGGGAGCCGCCGCGCGCCCGTCGAGCTGCACGCTCAGGAGTTCCGGGCGGGCGTAGTGTCCGACCGAGTCCATCATGCGTTTGCGCTTCGTGATCAGGGAGAAGTCGAGGTCGGCCAACACGAAGCCGGCGCCGTCCCGCAGCGGCGCGCACAGGTGCCTGCCTTCGGGAGAAATGATCGCCGTGTAACAGCCGCCGCGCATTGCCTTGCGCAGGTTGGGATCGGGACTGATTGCGGCGATCTGCTCTTCGCTGAGCCACCCGGTTGCATTGACGACGAAGCACCCGGACTCGAGCGCGTGATGGCGCATCGTCACCTCCATCTGCTCCGCGAAGATAGGGCCGACCAGCGACCCGGGGTACTGGCTGCAGTGGATCTCCTCGTGCTGCGCCATGAGCGCGTACCGGGCCAGCGGGTTGTAGTGCTCCCAGCACGCGAGCGCGCCGAGGCGGCCGATCGCGGTGTCCACGACTCTGAGTCCGCTGCCGTCGCCCTGGCCCCATACCATGCGCTCGTGATAGGTCGGCGTGATCTTGCGTCGCTGCAACGCAATGCGTCCGTCGGCATCGAACACGAGTTGAGTATTGAAGAGGCTGCCGTGGTCGCGCTCGTTCACGCCCAGTACGACGACGATTCCGTGCTGGCGCGCTGCTGCACCGACGGCATCGGTGACGGGACCCGGCACTTGCACCGCGCGCTCGTACAGCCGCAGGTGTTCCGCGCCCATGGCGACCGCCGGTGTGATGAACGAGAAGTAGGGGTAATACGGAACGGCTGTTTCGGGAAAGACGACCAGTTGTGCGCCTTGGCCGGCGAGCTCTGCTATCGAGGCCAGCACTCGCTCGACCGTGCCGCACCCGTCCTCCAGGACGGGCGACAGTTGCACGGCAGCCGCTTTGATGATTGGAGGCGCACTCATGCGGGCACGCGGCGCTCGAATCAGACCGTCCAGGTATGAAGCATGAAGGCGTCAGCGCGCCGATGGAGCAGCATCAGATCCAACACATCGAGCGGATTGATCGGCCGGATGCCTGGAATCAGGGCTGGCTCGCCATGCCCGTACAAGGCCTGGAGGGCGAAGCGGCACGCGTATACCTTGCCCCCTTCTTCCATGAAGGCCTTGATCTGATTGTTGAAATTCTGATGACCCGGGAACGCGTCGTCGCCGATCGTGGGGAAGCCCCGTTGCACCCCGAGCGTCACACCCGGTCCATACAGGAGCACGGAGGTCTCGAAACCCTTGCGCTGCAGGCGCTTCGCCTGCAACAGGTTGACGAGCCCGATGGAGCCCTCGAAGGCGACCGTGTGAAAGGTGACCAGCGCCTTCTCACCCGGCTTCGCTTTCACATCTTCGAATACCTTCTCTTCGTAGTCGACGTAGTAGTCGCCTTTCTTGTGGGCGGGCATCTGGACTGCGGGCATGAACGTTCTCCTTCGCAAGCGTTGGGGTGGTCCGCCGGCCGTCTCGCGGCGGCGGCCTCGGCCTAGCACGATGTTTGCAACCCATATGCCACTTGTTTCATTCCGGGCGCGAACACGATGCGATCAATGCGAGACAAAATTGAAGTCACTGCAGATTTTCTTGCGCGCAGCGCGCTGCCCGGCGGGCCCGGGCGCAGGCGGCTGATCCGCCTGGCGCCGCTGTGCCGGGGCACTTGTGGGGCACGATGCAAGAATGGCGCTCCAAAAAGGGGCGCTGCGATCATCTATCGGCCCGTTGTCTGAGCGACGGGCACGGAGGAACGCTACACATGGGAAAACATTCCACACGCTGGATGCCAGTGATCCGTGACGGGGACAAGCCGGCCTACCTCGCGATTGCCGATGCGATCGCCGAGGACATCCAGAGCGGGCGGCTGGTGGCGAGCCAGCTGCTGCCGACCATGCGCCACCTGGCGAAGGTGCTCGATCTGAATTTCACCACCGTGGCCCGCGGCTATGGCGAAGCGCACCGGCGGGGCTTGATCGATTCCAAGGCGGGTAGGGGCACCTTCGTTCGCCAGATCCTGCGTTCGCAGGCGGTGCGGACGCCCAGCAACGTCGGCCTCATCGACATGACGATGAACATGCCGCCCGAGCCGCAGGATCCATCGATCCTGCAGATGCTCCGGGTGGGATTCTCCGGTCTCGCAGAGCTCGCCGACCCCTTCAGCGTGCTGCGGTACCAGGAGTTCGGCGGCACACCGCACGATCGGGACGCGGGCGCGCGCTGGCTCGGGCGCAGCGTGCCCGGAGTTTCCGCGCAGCGAGTGCTGGTGTGCCCCGGGGTGCAGAGCGCCCTTCTGGCGTTGTTCACCATCCTCGGCCGTCCTGGCGATACGATCTGCTGTGAGTCCGTGACCTATCCGGGCATCAAAGGCATTGCCGCACATCTGGGAATCCGCCTGAAGGGACTGCCCGCCGATGATGAGGGGATCGATCCCGATGCTTTCGCCGCGGCCTGCGCAGTGGGACCGCCGAAAGCTCTTTACTTGAATCCAACACTGTTGAATCCGACCACGGCAGTCATGTCACAGCAGCGGCGCGAGGCGGTGGCCGCGATTGCTCAGCGCTACAGCGTCCCGATCATCGAGGATGATGCCTATGGGCGCTTACCATTGAGGGCGCCGCCGCCCCTTGCCACTCTCATCCCGGAGTTGACCTTCTACATCACCGGTTTGGCCAAGTGCGTCGGGGCCGGGTTGCGAGTCGCCTACACGATTGCACCCAACGTGCGCTATGCCGCACGGCTGGCGGCCACCCTGCGCACGACTGTCGTCATGCCGACGACGCTGTCCGTTGCTCTGGCCACACGATGGATCGATGACGGAACAGCAGAGGCGGTCGCTTCGGCGGTTCGCGAAGAATCACGCATCCGGCAGGCGATGGCCGCGCAAGTCCTGGGCCCGGCGCAGTATGCCTCGAAGCCGGAGGCTTTCCATCTTTGGCTCTCCGTGCCGGAGCCGTGGAATCGGGTGGAGTTTGCCACGCATCTGCGATCGCATGGTGTCGGCGTCGTGCTGTCGGACACGTTCGCGGTTGGGGACGCTCCGCCGGAAGCCGTTCGCGTCTGTCTGGGCGGCCCTGCCAATCGGGACGAGTGCAGACATTCGCTCGAGATCATCGCTGATGCGCTCGAACACCTGGCACTCGCGTCGCGGGCAATGTAGCGGCGCTGGCAGCGAACGCCCACGGTGCTTATTGATTATACTCATCAAGGGCATCGGACAGTATGAGGGCGAGATGACGTTGGAGCGGGCGGACACGAGCGCGGCCATTGAATTCCGCAGCCGGGGAGCCGGGAAAAAAGGGCGCAATCCCTGTATCAGGGGCGTGCGGGTCACCGCGGAAATCACAGAGTCCACCTCGCGATGCCGGTGAACGACGGCGCCGCGAGCCCTTCGTCGGAGATCTGGATCGGTCTCGACACGGGCGGCACGTACACAGACGCGGTTGCGCTCGACGGAGCGCGGCGAGTGGTCGCCAGCGCCAAGGCACTGACGACTCACTGGGATCTGTCGATTGGGCTCGGCGGTTCGATTCGCGCCGTGCTGGAGGCGCTTCCCACAGGACTCCGGCGCGAGGACATCTCACTCGTCTCGGTGTCTACGACACTTGCGACGAACGCCGTCGTCGAGAACAGGTTCAGCCCGATCTGCACCATCCTCATCGGTTTCGACGAGCAGATGGTCGAGCGCTCCGGTCTCAAACGGGAGGGAGGAGGCGTTATCGTGCGCGTGCGCGGCGGTCACGACCCGACCGGCCAGGAGGCGGAGCCGCTCGATGAGTCGGCGGTCGACGCGGCGGTGCGCGAGTTCGGCTCGGAGGTCGAGGCCTTTGCGGTGGCCGCGCAGTTCTCGGTGCGCAACCCTTCGCACGAGCGGCGCGTGCGCGACAGAATCCGCTCGATCTGCGGCAAACCCGTGACCTGCAGCTACGAATTGAGCTCGAAGCTCGACGCGCCGAAGCGAGCACTGACAGCCGCGCTGAATGCCCGCCTCACGCCGCAGATCCGGCATCTGCTCGATGCCTTGAGCCGCGTACTCGAGCGCGAGACGATCGCGGCTCCGTTGATGATCGTGAAAGGCGACGGAACGCTCATGAAAGCCGAGGTTGCCCTGGAATACCCGGTCGAGACAGTGTTATCGGGCCCGGCGGCCAGCGTCGTCGGAGCCTCCTTCCTGAGCGGTCTGCAGGACTTCGCGGTCTCGGACATGGGCGGCACGACGACCGATGTCGCGATTGTCGTCGACGGCCGACCCGTCGTTCGCGCCGAAGGTGCCGTGATCGGGGGCTGGCGCACCATGGTCGAGGCTATCGATGTCCGCACCTGCGGCCTGGGCGGCGACAGCGAGGTGGACTTCGATCGCGATCAGAAACTGACGGTCGGCCCGCGCAAGGCAATGCCGTTGAGCCTGCTTGCCCAACAGTTTCCCGCCGTTCTGACGGAGCTGCAGAAACTCGCGGCCGCCGAGCGCCTGCCCCCCTTTGCTGCGCGGTTCGCGCATCGCAATCCGGGACGCGATCCGGGTGCCCAGTTGGATCGGCTCGAGCAGCGGGTATGGCAGGCGCTCGCGGCGGTCCCGCGGCCGCTCGATGAGGTCGCGCGCACCTCCCAAGGTGTCGAGGCCCTGCGACGCCTGGTGGACCGCGGACTTGCGACGCTTGCGGGGTTCACTCCGAGCGATGCAATGCACGTGCTTGGACGGCAGCAGCACTGGAGCGTCGAGGCAGCGCGGCTCGGTGCCGCGATCCTCGCAACCGAAGAGCGCAACGCACGTGCGCGCAGGGAAAGGGATACGCCGGAAGGGCTCTGTGAGCGCATTTATCAACACGTCGTCCGGGAGGCGGGGCGTGTCGTGCTCGAAAGCACGCTCGCGCAGGACCCCGGTGTTGAATCAAACAATGGACGCTGGGGACCCCTGGGCCTCCTGATCGATGACCTGACGGCAGGCCGTCCGTTCTCGCGACTCGTGGACGCGCAGATCCGTCTTGCGGTGCCGCTGATCGCTATTGGCGCTCCGGTGGGCGCGTTTTACCCGGAGGTCGCGCGCCGCCTGCGCGCGCAGCTCATCGTGCCGGAGCATGCCGCAGTGTGCAACGCAGTTGGCGCCGTCGCCGGAGTGGTATCCGAAACTTGCGATGTCCTGGTGAACCAGCCGATGTTCAAGGTGTTTCGGGTGCACGATCCGAGCGGCAGCCGGGACTACTCCGAGGCGCACGAAGCTATCGAGTACGCGAAGAGCGTTTCGCGTGAGCTTGCGCTCGCGGCCGCGCGGCGTGCTGGTGCGAGCGACCCTCACGTCGAAACCTCCGTCATGGAGCGTCGCGCGCACGCCGGGTCTGCGGACGACTATCTCGCCGAGGCGACCGTGCGATCCAGGGCAACCGGCCGCCCGATGACCGGCCGGGCGGCCTGAAAGATGGCAGGTAGATCAAGGACCCGGAAATGACGCGTCGGGCTGAAACCTGACTGCAGTTAGTGCGGCGCATCAGCTCCAATGTTGCTTTTGGGGCGCGGCGTCGGTGATGCGGTAGTAGTCCGACTGCTCGGCGACGAAGATATGCTCTGCGATCCTGAGGCCGGTCGGGGTCTCCAGCGTGCCGGCAGTGATGGACGTCGTCTCGTTGCCGGCGGCCGTGGGCCTCCAGAAGAGGTTCGAGCCGCATCGATTGCAGAATCCCCTCTCCGCGGTTTCCGAAGAGCGGTACCACGAAAGAGTCTCCTCGACATCGAGGTGCAGATCCGCGGAGCGTGCGCTCGTCATCGCAGCGAAATGTCCGCTCGTGATTCGACACATAGAACAGTGGCATGCGATCACTTCGCGCAGCGGGCCTCGCACGGTGTAGCGCACACCTCCGCAGAGGCAGCCGCCTCTGTAACTTGCCGGTGAATCGGTCACGGAAGCCTCCCGCAATCGGAAAACTGTCCAGCACTGTAGCTGCCGAGAGCAGAAATTACGAGCTGCGGATGGCTGTTTCTGACACGGGTTCCTTTACGCGCGCTGCGTCTCGCGAGACGTGGGGCGATGCCCTGAGCTTTTACGTCCGCGCGGGTTGCGCTTGTCCAGGCTCGGCTTGCCCCGGCGGCCGTTGCCCTTGTCCTTGCGCGTTGCCGTTGCTCTGTGTCTGCGCCTGCGCCGACGAAGAGGAGGGATTGAGGCCCGAAAGGGCTGCCTGCAAGCGTGCTTCCTGCTCCGGAGAGAGCGACGTGCGCAGCACCCGGCCCTTGAATTGCGACAGGTCGGCGAGCACCTTTTCCGGTTGCATTTTGCGCTCGAGGATGAAGATTGCCGAGCTGTTGGGCTTCAGTGTCTGCGCCAGCTCGCGAACGAAGTCGTCAGGGATGCCGTAGTCCGTCAACGCTCCCGCCAGGGCACCGGTGCCTGCACCAACCAGTGTACCGACGGCGAAACCGACCAGCGGATTCAGGAACAGCATGCCCACCAGGGTGCCCCAGAGAGCTCCCCACAGGCCGCCTGAAGCCGCCGTCATGCCCACGAGGTTCACGCTCTGCTTGAGCTGAATCGACCCGTCGGGACGGCGCACCGCGACGACCGCGTCCTCCAGGTCGATCAGGTATTCCCGCTGCAGCTTGCGCACCTCGGTCAGCACCTCGTCGGCTTTGTTCGGGTCATCGAATGCCACCACTATGAGCTCCGACATGGGACCTCCAATTCAGCCGCGCTGGCGCAGCGCGGCCTGTGTCTCGAAGTTGAGATCGTGTGAGGGCGCAGTTTTGCCTGCAAGCCCGCGGAGTGTCCTTGATGGCCATCAATCCCGGGAGCGCATCCCGGAGCGGCGATGACTTGAGCCGAGTGGTAGCTGGGGCGCGTCCGGGGCAGCCAGCCGCACCAGCTCAGGTCGCCAGACGCAAGCGAGACGACCCTCGCGATCAGAGTACCAATGACATAGGAGCCGCGCGCGACGCGGCTGACGGAGGGCGAGCTCGAGCCGGGGCACGGCGCTCACAGCAGCACCCGCATGGGGTGCAACACCCGACTGGAGGGTCGGACGAACATCGAGGATGGCTAAGGTCATCTGCGCGTCTCCTTAGGTTCGATCGGTATCTCCGACCGGGAGGCGCGAGAATCGGGAACCGCGCTAGATCGCGCGCGCCTCCGTCACGTCTCGAATCTCTCGGACGGCGTGCCCCGCGGAGGTCACGGTCGCGGCGCGACTATGGCCCTCCGACGAAGCGTTGCTACTGGGTGGTTTCATGGAATTCCTGCTTGGCGGGGAGCGACTGTCTGCGCTGCTCGCAGGGCATCGCTCCGGGACGGCGGAATATACTCCCCTGGGGGATAGGATCAATAGCAGATCGCACAATCCGGGCGTAAAATGCGGCCGTCTCTGTGCAAACCCCCAGGGGGATAGGATCATGCCCATGGCGCAGATCAAAAGCGAAAAGCAGAAGTTGCTGACCAGGATCCGACGCGTCCGCGGCCAGCTGGAAGCCGTCGAGCGCACGGTGGAGATGGAGGCCGAGTGCGCGGCGATCTTGCAGCAGATCACCGCGTGCCGCGGCGCCCTCGACGGACTGGCTGCGGAAGTGGTCGAGGACCATATCCGCAAACACGTCGTCGATCCTGCCGCCCCGAGCAGCGATCCGCGCTCTCAGGCTGCACAGCAGCTCGTGGAGATCGTCCATTCCTATCTCACCTGAATCTGCGTTCGTTTGCCGAGCTGGCCTCCCGGCCACGAGCTCCCCGTTCGAACTGACCCACCCGGTGTGCGCGCCGGCGGCGCGCCGGCATGAGCCCGCCGCTCGGCCGTGAATGAGATCGCCAGCGCGCGCGCCAGAGCCACCTGGCCTACATAGATTGTGTTGATGTACATAGCCGCTCCGTGTCGCAAATGATGGTCCGCCGGAGCGGCCTTGAGCAGACATCGCTGTGTGAATTTTTCCGCTTCCGCAAGGTTCCTTGCGCGATCCTGCGGTGCGCTCCCATGAAGGCTGAATCCGCCCGCGCTTCCCGGCGGTGTCGAGCTGACCCCGCCGATATACGACATGGGACCATCTGCAAATTAGATCGTGACCCGCTTGCGCCTGCGTCATACTGCCGGCGAGCGTGAGGGCCGCAGAGAGGCGTGCAGATGAGACCTCGCAGACGAGAGGCGCAGAAGACGGGCGGCGTCGAGCGGGTGGAGCGTTCGAGCCGCTACCGCAACCTGGTGAATCCCTTCGAGCCCGCCAGGATATTTTCGGACGACCAGATCGAGAGCATCCATCTCGCCGCGCTCGGGATGCTCGAGCAGCAGGGTATGCGCGTCTTGTCCTCCCGTGGACGGGCGGCGCTCGCTGCCGCTGGCGCGACTGTTGACGAATCGACCCAGATGGTCCACCTCGACCCGGGCATGGTGTCCAAAGCGCTGGCGTCCGTCCCCCGCGAGGTCGAGCTGATTGCGCGCAATCCTTCGCGCTCATGCCGGGTCGGCGGGCGGCACGTCGTCTTTGCACCGGTGGCCGGTCCGCCGAGTGTGAGCGATCTGCAGCGGGGCAAGCGCACCGGAACCGTGGAGGATTTTCGCGACTTCGTGCGGCTCGCGCAGGCGTTCGACGTCATTCACGTCCTCGGCCAGATGGTCGAGCCGCAGGACGTCCCCATGTCGGAGCGCCACCTCGAGACCACACTCGCGCAGCTCACGCTGGGCGACAAGGTGCCTTATTTCTACTGCCGGGGGGCGCCGCAGCTCGCCGACTGCTTCGCCATGGCGCGGATCGCTCACGGCATCGACGAGGCGAAGTTCCGCAGCCGGCCGGTTTGCTACACCATCTGCAACACCAACTCGCCCTTGCAGCTGGATGTGCCGATGACCGACGGCATCATCGAATTTGCGGCAAATGGACAGTTGGTGATCGTCACTCCGTTCACACTCGCCGGCGCCATGGCCCCGATTACGATCGCCGGCGCCTTGACACTGGCGCACGCCGAGGCCCTGTTCGGGATCACGCTGACTCAGGCCGTGCAGCCCGGCGCGCCGGTCATGTACGGCAGTTTCACCTCGAACGTCGACATGAAATCAGGATCGCCCGCGTTCGGCACACCCGAATATACGAAGGCGGCCTTCGGTGCCGGGCAACTTGCCAGGCACATCGGTGTGCCGTGGCGCTGCTCGAGCGCTACGGCGGGCAACGCACCGGACGCGCAGGCCGCATACGAGTCCCAGATGAGCCTCTGGGGTGCCTTGCTCGGCGGCTGTAACTTCATCCTGCATGCCGCGGGCTGGCTCGAAGGCGGGCTCACCGCATCGTTCGAGAAGTTCATCCTCGACATCGAGATGTTGCAGATGTTCGCGGAGATCTTTCAACCGGTGCCCAC
>CAZDTG010000049.1:0-28219 GCA_964508005.1 uncultured Steroidobacteraceae bacterium | reverse complement strand
GGATCGCGCCGTCGAGGCGGATCGTCTCGCCGTTCAACATCGGAATCGCGAAGATGGATTCGACGAGCTGCGCGAACTCCGCCGGCTTGCCGAGCCGGGAGGGGAACGGGACCTGGCTCGCGAGCGAGGCCTGCAGCTCCGGCGTCATCGCATCCATCATCGGAGTGTGGAAGATGCCCGGCGCGATCGATACACAGCGGATGCCCACGCGAGCGAACTCCCGAGCGATCGGCAGGGTCATCCCGGCGAGGGCCGCCTTGGTGGCCGAGTAGGCCGCCTGGCCGATCTGCCCCTCGAAGGCGGCGACGGAAGAGGTGTGGATCAGCAGACCCCGCTCGCCATCTGCGTTCGGCGTGTTGTTCTGCATGATGTTCGCTGCCGCCTTGTCGCACAGGAACGTGCCGATGAGATTGATGTGCACGACCTTGGCGAAGAAATCGCCGGCCATCGGGCCGCTCTTGCCGAGCACGCGGCCCGCGCCGACGACACCGGCGCAATTCACGAGCAGATTGATGCCGCCCATGTGCTCGCGCGCGCTCTCCATGGCCGCGTTCACTTCGGCCTCGGAGGTGACGTCGCATCGAACGAACCGGGCATTCGCGCCCAGCGCGGTGGCCGCTGCCCGTCCCGGCCCCTCCTGGACGTCCAGGATCACGACCTTGCCTCCCTGTGCCACGACGTGGCGGGCAACTGCATGGCCCAGCCCGGAAGCGCCGCCTGTGACGACGGCGCGTGCATCTTGAATCTTCATCCGCTCCCCCAGGAAACCTACTACCCTATCATTTCTACCGCCACGGCGACCGCCTCGCCGCCGCCGATGCACAGGGAGGCAATCCCGCGCTTCCCACCCCGGCGCCGCAGTGCGTGCACGAGCGTCGTCAGAATACGCGCTCCCGTGGCCCCGATCGGGTGGCCCAACGCGCAGGCGCCACCGTTCACGTTCACCCGTGCATGATCGATATCGAGGTCGTGCATGGCCGCCATCGGCACCACGGCGAATGCCTCGTTGATCTCATAGAGGTGTGCGTCCTGCGGGCGCCAGCCGAGCTTCGCCAGGGTCTTCTTGATCGCTCCAACCGGGGCCGTCGTAAACCATTCCGGTTCCTGCGCGTGGCTCGCGTATGCCAGAACCCGGGCGAGAGGCTTCAAGCCGCGCGCCTGAGCCGCCGCCTCGCTCATGAGGACCGTGGCCGCCGCGCCGTCCGAAATCGACGAAGAGCTGGCGGCCGTCACCGTGCCGTCCTTGCTGAATGCCGGCTTGAGCGTCGGGATCTTTTCCAGATTGCACGTGCCGGGCGTCTCGTCTCGTGAGATGACGGTTTCGCCTTTGCGGGTCTTCGCCGTCACGGGGACGACCTCGCCATCGAATTCACCGCTCTCGAGCGCCCGCATGGCGCGGCGTACCGACTCCGCCGCATAGGCATCCTGCGCGGCACGGGTGAAGTTGTATTTGGCGGCCGTGGAATCCCCGAAGCAGCCCATGGCCTTGCCGTCAAACGGGCTTTGCAGCCCGTCGTACATCATGTGATCGAAAATTTCACCGTGACCCATGCGATAGCCGCTGCGCGCCTTGAGCAACAGGTACGGCGCGTTGCTCATGGACTCGAGGCCTCCGGCGACGACGATCTCCGCCTCGCCGGCGCGAATCTGGTCCGCGGCCATCATCACGGCCTTGAGGCCCGAGCCGCACATTTTGTTGATCGTGGTGGCGGGGGTACCGGCCGGAACACCGGCGCCCAGGGCAGCCTGCCGCGCGGGTGCCTGGCCGAGGCCGGCCGGCAGCACGCAGCCCATGATCACTTCCTGGATATCGCCACCCTTCAGGCCCGCGGCCTCAATCGCCCCCTTCATCGCGGCGCTGCCGAGCTGCGTGGCGCTGAGTGGTGTCAGCACGCCCTGAAAGGCGCCGATGGGAGTGCGCTTCGCGGAGACTATGACGACGTTTGACATGATGAACCTCTCTCTACGGCCGGCTCGCATCCCGGCCCCGGCGCGGGGCCCGGCGCGGCTCGGCATGATGCGTTCGGGGTCGGCGCGTTCCGCCCGCTAGCGGTCCACGCGGCTGGGGTGCACTGCTCGCGGCAGCGACCGCCACCGCTCGCGGACGTAACCCATTCTCGAATACCGTGACGAAGGCGTCGGCGATCTCGGCGCCGGTCAGCGACTGGCTCTCGCGATACCAGTGGGCGATCCAGTTCAGGGCGCCGGCGAGTGCGAAGGCGGTCATTTTGGGGTCGCAGGGATGAATCGAGCCGTCCTGGATGCCTTCGCGGATCAGCCGGCGGATGCCCTGGTCGATCTCCGACTTGAGCGCCTTGATGTGGCTGCTCATCGCCGGCGAAAGATCCTGTTCCTCGGCGCGCACCATGCACCAGCCGAACTCGGACGCGACCGCCTCCCCATAGTGGCGCAGCACGGCATTCAGACGCTCGCGCGCCGTGAGTTTGAGCTGTTTCACCTCGCGAAAGGCCGCGCGGATCTGTTCCACGCCCGCCACGAAGCATTCGAACAGGAGCTGCTCCTTGCTGGTGACGTAGTAGTAGACGGTCGGCTTCGTCACTTCGAGCGCGGCGGCGATGTCATCGAGCGATGTGTTGTGATAGCCCTTGCGATTGAACGCATGGGCGGCGGCCCGGATCACCGCCTCGCGCTTCACTTCGCGCTCGCGCACCCGCTCGCGGCTCGCCCGCCAGGGGGAGGCCGGCGCCCCATTGGATTTGCCTGCGGCGGAAGGTGCTGTGCGGCGGTTGGCCATCGGCTGTGCTCGGCGCTCGTGATGCGGCAATCGGCAGCAGATTATACCGGCTGCGGCCGCCGCCGCATGACGGAATGGAGGTCCGCGGAGGGTGCTGCGCCCCTCATTGACCGCCCGAGGGCGTATCCACCATACTCGTGAGTAGTCATGTTACCGGTGCGTAAAGTACGCCCTGCCCGGGCTGCCGTACCGCAAGCGAGAGCTCCCATGAACGCCGGCCTCAAGAGCAGTGCGGCTCCCGAGCAGCTTCCCGCCAAGCCGCCGCTGCGCTTCGTTTCCGCCGCTTCCCTGTTCGACGGGCACGATGCGGCGATCAACATGATCCGGCGCCTGCTGCAGGCGCACGGGGCCGAAGTGGTCCACCTCGGGCATAACCGTAGCGTTGCCGATATCGTCCGGGCCGCCATCCAGGAGGACGCGGATGCGATCGCGGTCAGCTCGTACCAAGGGGGGCACAACGAGTATTTCGGTTACATGGTGGACATGCTCCGCGAGCGCGGGTACGAGCACATTCGGGTGATCGTCGGCGGCGGGGGCACCATTTCCCCCGAGGAGATCGAGGCGCTGCAGCGCCACGGGGTCGAGAAGATCTATACCCCCGAGGACGGCCGCCGGCTGGGCTTGAACGGCATGATCGAGGATGTTCTCGCCCGGCTGGGTCATGTGTCGAAGCCGAAGTACGAATTCCGGCCGCTCAACGCGCGGGACCACGGCCACATCGCGCGCGCGATCTCGGTGCTCGAGGGAGAGGAAGAGTCGGCGACCGCGGCGGAGCAGATCCGCCGCGCCCTGGCCCGATCGCGCCACGCGGCGCCCGTGATCGGCATCACTGGCACGGGCGGCGCAGGCAAGTCGAGCCTCACGGATGAGCTCCTGTCGCGGCTGGTGCGTGCCTTCCCGGATCTGCAGATCGCCGTCGTGGCGATGGATCCCACGCGCCGCCGCAGCGGGGGCGCGCTTCTGGGCGATCGCATCCGCATGAACAGCCTGGCGGCGGAGTCGATATTCATGCGCTCACTCGCCACCCGGCGGCAGAACCTCGCGACATCCGCTGTGTTG
This sequence comes from uncultured Steroidobacteraceae bacterium, assembly GCA_964508005.1. Lineage (GTDB taxonomy): Bacteria > Pseudomonadota > Gammaproteobacteria > Steroidobacterales > Steroidobacteraceae > 13-2-20CM-66-19. The sequence continues at coordinate 24,405 of CAZDTG010000049.1, read as the reverse complement.
AAAGACGTGATCGAGTTGTATAAGGCCGCCGGCTTCGATCTCGTGATCGTGGAAACCGCGGGCATCGGGCAATCCGACACCGAAATCGTCGATCTCGTGGACCTGTCGCTGTACGTGATGACGAACGAGTACGGCGCGGCCAGCCAGCTCGAGAAGATCGACATGCTCGACTATGCCGATCTCATCGTGCTCAACAAGAGCGAGAAGCGCGGGGCCGAAGACAGTCTGCGCGACGTACGCAAGCAGTGGCGGCGCAATCATCCGGACGCCGCAAAGCTTGCGGATACCGAAATTCCGGTTTTTCCCACGATCGCGAGCCGGTTCAACGACCCCGGCGTCAACCGCCTGTTCGCGGCCATCTGCAGGAGCCTGGCGCAGCAGCGGATCGGAACGGCCTCGTGGGAGGTCGCGGACGTCGGTCCGACGGAGTCGACCCGGCGCGAGCCGCTCATTCCAGGCGCGCGCACCCGCTACCTTGCCGAGATCGCCCAGCAGGGTCGCGGTCTGCGCGAGCGGATCGAGCAGCAGGTCGAGGCGGCCAGGCGAGCGTTCGGTCTCTTCGAAGCGTTGAAAGCCTTGCGCGATGCGCAGCTCCCCGGGGAGCTCGAGCGATTCCCGGAGGCAGCGCTCCATGACGCGGCCGCCGACGGCACGAAGCGCGAGCTGCGTGCGGCTTATAACGAGGCGCTCGATGAAATGGGCGCCGCGGCTGTCGGTGAGTTGCAGGCGTGGCCGGCACGCGTGCGCTCCGCCACGGATGAAACATACTCGTACAAGGTGCGCGACCGCATCGTGACCGGCGAGAACTATACGGAGAGTCTCGCGCGCCAGCGCGTGCCGAAGCTCGCTGTGCCGAGATTCCGCGACTGGGGCGAGATCCTCCATTTCATCCTGACCGAGAACCTGCCGGGCGCCTACCCCTACACGGGTGGCGTCTATCCGTATCGGCGCGAGGAAGAGGATCCCACGCGCATGTTTGCAGGGGAGGGCGCGCCGGAGCGAACCAACCGCCGCTTCCATTACCTCGCCGGCGAGCATGCTGCCGTGCGCCTCTCGACCGCCTTCGATTCGACGACGCTCTATGGGGAGGATCCGGATACGCGTCCCGACATCTACGGACGCACCGGAAATTCGGGTGTCTCGATCGCGACGCTCGATGACATGAAGAAGTTATATTCAGGCTTCGATCTGTGCCTGCCCTCGACGTCGGTGTCCATGACCATCAACGGTCCGGCGCCGATGCTGCTCGCAATGTTCATGAACACTGCCATCGACCAGCGGGCCGAGCGCTACCTGAAGGCCGAGGGACGCTGGAGCGAGGCGCAGCGCAAGATCGAGGCGCTGCATCGGAAGGCGGGCGAGCGCGGCTGCGCGGTTCCCACTTACAAGGGCGAGCTGCCGAAGGGGCACGACGGCACCGGCCTCGCGCTGCTCGGGGTGACCGCCGATGAGATCCTCGAGCCGGAGGTTTACGCGCGCATCAGGAGCGAAGCGCTGCAAGCGGTGCGCGGCACGGTACAGGCGGACATCCTCAAGGAAGACCAGGCGCAGAACACCTGCATCTTCTCCACGGAGTTCGCGCTGCGGATGATGGGCGACGTGCAGCAGTACTTCATCGACGAGCGGGTGCGGAATTTCTATTCGGTCTCCATCTCCGGCTATCACATCGCGGAAGCCGGCGCGAATCCGATCTCGCAGCTCGCCTTCACGCTGGCCAACGGCTTTACCATCGTCGAGTACTACCTCGCGCGTGGCATGAGGATCGATGACTTCGCGCCGAACCTGTCGTTCTTCTTCTCGAACGGCATGGATCCGGAATACGCCGTGATCGGCCGTGTCGCGCGGCGTATCTGGGCCCGCGCCATGCGCGAGCTGTACCGCGCCGGGCCGCGCAGCCAGATGCTGAAGTATCACGTCCAGACTTCCGGCCGCAGCCTGCACGCGCGCGAAATCTCCTTCAACGATATTCGTACCACGCTGCAGGCGCTCTACGCCCTGTTCGACAACTGCAACAGCCTGCATACCAACGCCTACGACGAGGCGTTGACGACGCCCACGGAGGAAAGCGTGCGGCGCGCCGTGGCGATCCAGCTCATCATCAACCGCGAGTTGGGCCTCAATAAGAATCAGAACCCCTGGCAGGGCTCGTTCGCCATCGAGTATCTGACCGACCTCGTCGAAGAGGCGGTCTACAAGGAGTTCGACTCCCTGTCCGAGCGCGGCGGCGTTCTCGGCGCGATGGAAACGATGTATCAGCGAGGCAAGATCCAGGAGGAGTCGCTCTACTACGAGACGCGCAAGCACGATGGCAGTTTACCAATCGTGGGCGTCAATACCTTCCTGTCGAAGACGGATGCGGCGGAGGAGCACCAGGGCGCCGAGCTCATCCGCTCCACGGAGCAGGAGAAACAGGACCAGGTTGCCGCTGTGCGCGCGTTTCAGACGCGCAACGCGGCGAGCTCACCCGCCGCGTTCCGCACGCTCCAGCAGGCCGCGGCGAGCGGCGGGAATGTGTTCGCCGCGCTCATGGAGTGCGTCAAGGTCTGCTCGCTGGGACAGATCTCGCATGCGCTGTATGAGGTCGGGGGTCAGTATCGCCGCAACATGTGAGATCGGGCTCGCCGAGCTCGCTCACGATTGCGGCGCGCGCGCGGTCCCGAAGTTGCAGGGCCGCGTCCTCCGATGTACCGGCCTCGAGGGTGATCGGGGGAAGAATCCGGACTTCGATGCGTCCGGGGCGCGGAAGGCCACCGCTCGGGGATAATGCGCGGCGCGAGCCCCTTACTGTGGCGGGCACTATGGGGCATCCGGCGCGGACCGCCGTGGTGAACGCTCCTGTATGAAACTTCAGTACCCCTGGTGTGCGTGTGAACGTGCCCTCCGGGAAGAAGACCAGGGAGTTGCCGTTGATGGCATCGCGAAGCACACGCCGCGTGTCGGCGGCCCCCCGCCCTCTATTGAAGCGCTCCACGAAGTGCGAGCCCAGGCGGCGCAGCAGCAGACCCGCGAGCGGCACGCCGCTCATCTCCCGCTTGATCACAAAGGCGAATTGTGGGGGCAGCGCAGCGGTAAAGGCGATGCCGTCCAGATAGCTCGCGTGGTTGGAGACGACCACGCATTGGCCTTGGGGAAGCCGTTCCGCCCCTTTCACCGAGAGCGGCATGCCCGCGAGCGCAAAGAACGTACGCGACATGGCGTGCGCGACCGTGCGGCGCCGCTGGACGCCTGGAACGATCAGCGCCAGAACGAGCGTGCACAAGCCGAGCGCCAGGAATAGCGCAATCGCATAGATTGCGTAGATCAGCCGCAATGGCGCCCAGAGCACCGAGCTCGCCTGCCGCGAAGGATTTTCCGAATGCTGTCCTGCCATGCCGCAGATATCGACCAAGGACCGTGCCGAGGTATGTGAACTGGTTCTCTTTATGTTAATGCCAGGACACGGATGTGAAGACAATCACGCCGGTAACTTGGCCGTGCTCACCATACTGCGGCAGCTAGTTTAGGGTGATTTCGAGGCTCGTACGGTCCAGCGCGCCGGGCGGCGCGCACGAGCTTCCAGTGAGATGGGCTTTGTCCAACCAGGCAGCCGCGATTTCCATGACGCACAACGCCGATGCCGCCGACCCGGCGGTATCACGGTTTCTCGATGCCGTGTGGATGGAACGTGGACTTTCGTCCAACACGCTCGCGGCCTATCGGGCCGATCTGACCGCGCTCGCGCGTTGGCTGAACGAGCGGCAGACGCCCATCATGCGCACCACGCGCGCGGACCTGCAGGATTTCATCGCCTACCGCGTTCATGCGGGGGCACGGCCGCGCTCGACGGCGCGCCAGCTTTCCAGTTTCAGGCGTTTTTTCCGCTATCTCATGCGCGAAGGGGTGATCCGCGAGGACCCCACCGCGCAGATCGCGATGCCCAAGATCGGACGCTCGTTGCCGAAGTCGCTGACGGAGGAGGAGGTCGAGTCGCTGCTCGGCGCTCCGGCGGTCAGCGACCCGCTCGGCAACCGCGACCGCACGATGCTGGAGGTGCTCTACGCCACCGGCCTGCGGGTTTCCGAGCTGGTGAACCTGCGCCACGGCCAGGTGAACACGACGCAAGGCGTGATCCGCATCCTCGGCAAGGGCAATCGCGAGCGGCTCATCCCGCTCGGCGAGGAGGCGATGCGCTGGCTGAAGGATTTTGCGCAGGGCTCGCGCGGCGAGATCCTGCTCGAGCGCCAGACGGACTATCTGTTCCCGACGCGGCGCGGCGACCGGATGACCCGCCAGGCTTTCTGGCACATCATCAAGCGCTATGCGCGCAAGGCCGGTATCGCGAAGGAACTTTCGCCGCACACCCTCAGACATGCCTTCGCGACGCACTTGTTGAACCATGGCGCGGATCTGCGTGTCGTACAGATGTTGCTCGGACATAGCGACCTGTCCACGACCCAGATCTACACGCACGTAGCTCGTGAGCGCCTCAAAGAGCTGCACTCCGCGCATCATCCGCGCGGCTGAGATCGGTCGGCGGGCGCGCACGCTGCCGTCCGAGCGGGCTCGCTCTGCTAGACTGATCTGATGCGCTTCAAATACTCCATATTGCTGTTGAGTTTGGCCGGCACCGCCCTGGCGTATGCCGTACAGGCTCAGACCGCGGCCCCGCGGCCGGCAGCCGTCCAACAGGCGGCGGTGCAACAGGCCGCCAAGGTCGATCCTCGTGTGGAGATCGCGAGCCGCATTCCCGGCGTAAAGCCGGAGGAGCTGCGCGCGACGCCCATCCCGAACCTCTACGAGATGACCCGGGGCTCCGAGATCGCCTACGTCACGAGCGACGGCAAGTACGCCATCAGCGGCGACATGTTCGATCTCGCCAGGAACGACAACCTCACGGAAGCGCATCGGCGCGAGCTGCGCGCGCAACAGATCGGTGCCATTCCCGAAAGCGACATGCTCATCTTCGCGCCGAAGGATCCGAAGTACACCGTCACGGTGTTCACCGATGTGGATTGCGCCTATTGCCGGCAGCTCCACAGCCAGATCGCGGAATACAACCGGCTGGGCATCCGCGTGCGCTACATCTTCTATCCCCGCACCGGCCCGAACACGGAATCGTGGACGAAGGCGGAAGAGGTGTGGTGCTCCGCCGACCGCAATGATGCGCTCACGCGCGCCAAGCTCGGGCAGCCGCTGAAGGCAAAACCCTGTACCGGCAACCCCGTCGCGCGCACCTATGCTCTGGGGCAGGATTTCGGGCTGCAGGGCACGCCCGCGATCCTGGCGGCTGACGGGGAGATGTTCCCGGGTTACCTGTCGCCGGCCGAGCTCCTTCAGTCGCTCAAGAAGACGCAGCGCCAGTAGACGCTCCTGGCAGCGCACGCACAGCACTGCATGCCGCGCAGGATTTGCAGTCTCGGAAGGCTCGCGACTTCCGAGTCACCTGCAGTAGCCGCTAAGTTTCCAGCAGCTTGAACTTGTCCGGCTTGCCTTCCCATTCCTTGGCATCGGGTGGCGCGTCCTTCTTCTCGGTGATCACCGGCCACTGCTTGGCCAGCTCCGCATTCAGCTTCTTGAAGTGCTCCTGCCCCGGAGGCAACTCCTCCTCGGAGAAGATGGCTTCCACCGGACACTCCGGCTCGCACAGCGTGCAGTCGATGCACTCATCCGGATCGATGGCGAGGAAATTCGGGCCTTCGTGGAAGCAATCGACCGGGCAGACCTCCACGCAGTCCATGTATTTGCACTTGATGCAGTTTTCGGTGACGACGAAAGTCATTCGTATTCCTAAAAGGGTTGCAGCCGTCCGAGCCCCGGCGAGGTGGTGTGGACGGATCGCGAATTGTGCCACGCCCGGCCATGGTGAGCGAATCCGCCCGGGGCGGGGTTTTGCCCCGGCGGCAAAGGACCAGGCGGCGCCGGCAGGGTGTCCTGCCGGGGGCGGCGCCTCCGCCGTCGGCTGATCCGGCTATCCCCGCGGGATGCGCCGATCCATGTCGGTAATACGGCGATCGATACTGGTGAAGTGATACGGCTCCCGGCCTGCCGCTCGATCCTCGAGGTAGCGCCGCAGGGTGTATTCCGTGCTCGGGAAGGCGATGTCCTGCCACGGAAGGTCCTCGGGACGGAACAGCTCGACCTCCAGGCTTTCCGTACCGGCGCCATACTCAGGGACGGCCAAGGTAGCGCGAAAGAAAACATGGACCTGATGGGCGTGCAGCACATGCACGACAGTCAGGAGTGAGCCGATCTCCACTTGCGCCAGCGCTTCTTCCTTCGACTCCCGGGCCGCGGCCTGCTGCAGCGTTTCGCCGTTCTCCATGAACCCCGCCGGCACGGTCCAAAAGCCCCGCCGCGGCTCGATCGCCCGGCGGCACAGCAGAATGCGGCCGTCGTGCTCCGGAACACAGCCCACGACGAGGCGCGGATTCTGATAATGGATGGTCCCGCAGGCATCGCACACGTGCCGGGCGATGAGATCACCCGGAGGAATGCGAAGTTCGACTTTGGCGCCGCACTGGTTGCAGAAGTTCATGATGCGCGCCCGAGGATACGGGCGCGGCTGGCCCTTGTCGACGTTGCTAGAATGCCGCCCCCCAAGGGTAAGGCCAGCGGGATCTCATGAAACGTTTGTTCTCGACCGGCATCGCGCGTCTGGCGTCAGCTCTGGCGGCCGTGTGCGTCGGCGTCGCCGCTCATGCGGATCCGGCCGGCCATGCCTTGATGCGCTTTCCGACCCTGAGCGGCAACACCATTGTGTTTGTGGCACACGACAATCTCTGGTCCGTGCCGCGCAGCGGAGGCACCGCATCCCGCCTGACGGCCGACGGCGGTCGCGATGTCATGCCGCGGTTCTCCCCGGATGGCCGCTGGATCGCCTTTACCGGCGAGTACCAGGGTAACCGCGACGTCTATGTGATACCCGCGGGCGGCGGCGCAGCCCGGCGACTCACCTTCACCTCCGACATCGTGCCCGAGTCCTCCACCCGCGCGGGGCCGAACAACATGGTGGTCACCTGGACTCCCGACTCGAAGAGCATAGTGTTCCTGTCGCGGCGCATGGCCTGGAACAGCTGGATCAACCGCCTGTTCACCGTTCCCGTGGGCGGCGGGCTGGCGCAGCTCATGCCGCTCGATCGCGGCGGCTTCCTCAGTTTCAGCCCGGACGGCCGGCAGATCGCCTTCAACCGTATTTTCCGCAACTTCCGCACCTGGAAGCGCTACGACGGCGGACTTGCGCAGGACATCGACATCTATGATCTCGAGACTCACAAGCTGACGCACGTGACCGATTGGCCGGGCACGGAGACGTTTCCCATGTGGTACGGGAAGACGATCTATTTTCTTGCCGATCGCGACCCGCGGCGGCGCGCGAACATCTGGGCGTACGACACCGGCAGCCACGAGTTCCGGGAGGTCACGCACTACACGGATTATGACATCGACTTCCCGAGCCTCGGCACCGGCGGGCCGGGCGAGGCCGGCATCGTCTTCCAACAAGGCGGCAGGCTTCATGTGCTCGATGTGCCCTCGGAGCAGCTGCACGACCTCGATGTGATCGTGCCGGACGATGGCACGCGGACCGGGCCGCGCTGGGTAGATGCGAAGCCGACGATTCGTGAGCAGGATGCCGCACAGCACACGAACTATGATCTCGCGCCCAACGGCAACCGCGTCGTTTTCTCGGCTCGCGGCGACCTGTTCACCCTGCCGGCGGAGCACGGCAACACGCGTGACCTGACGCAGACCTCGAACGCCGACGAGGACCATCCGAGCTGGTCTCCCGATGGCAGGACCATCGCCTACACCACGGACGGCTCCGGGGAGCAGCAGCTTGCGATACGACCCGCTGAGGGCGGACCCGAGAAGCTGCTGACTCATTTCAAACAGGGCTATTTCTATGGGCCGCGCTGGTCCCCGGGCGGCGACCGGCTGGCTTTCTCCGACAATGAGCACCGTCTGTGGATCGTCGCAGCCGCCGAGGGCGAGCCGCAGCAGATCGCGCAGGATCGATACCAGGAGATTCACGACTACGCCTGGGCGCCGGATGGCCGCTGGCTTGCCTACAGCATCACGGCAGCCAACCAGCAGAGCGGCATCTGGCTCTACAACCTCGACACGCGCGCGGCGACGCGCGTGAGCGATCCGCGCTCGAACGACTTCAATCCAACCTTCGACCCCGCGGGCCGCTATCTCTTCTTCATTTCCACGCGGCACGAGAATCCGACGCTCAGCCGTTCGGAGTTCAACATTGCCACTTTGAAGATGGCGGGCATCTATGTCGCCACGCTCAAGCGCGGGGCGCCGTCCCCGTTCGCGCCCCGGTCGGACGAGGGTGCGGTGGGCTCGCAGGACCAGCCGGACCAGGACCACAGGCAGGAGAGTGGTAAGGACCGTGGCAGGAAAGACAGCGAAGCAAAGGATCACAAGCGCGCGGAGGAGCCGGAGCAGGGCGCCAAATGGAAGCCCGGTGCCTCCAAGCCCGTGCAGATCGATCTCGAAGGCCTCACCGAGCGTGCGGTGCGGCTGCCGATCACGCCGTCCGAGATCAGCCAGATCGACGTGCGCGACGGCAAGGTCTTCTACCTCACGGGTCCGCCGCAGATGATCGATGGACCTCTGCCGGGCGAGAAGCCGGCGTTGCATGTCTATGACATGAAGGAGCGCAAGGATGCGATCGTCGTCGAAGGATTGAGCACTTACGTGCTGTCCGCCGACGGGAAGAAGGTCGCGTTCAAGATCGACGGCGACTATTTCATCGGCGACGCCAAGCCGGGCGACGGTAAGAGCGACGATGACACCAGGAAGAAGCTCGATCTCGGGCACATGCGCGTGCGTATCGAGCCGACGCAGGAGTGGGGCGAGATGTTTGCCTCTGCCTGGCGCCTGGAGCGCGACTTCTATTTCATCAAGGAGATGAACGGCGTCGACTGGCCGGCCGTAAGGGCCGCCTACGGCGCGCTGCTGCCGCTTGCCGGCTCGCGCGGCGACCTGAATTACCTCATCGGCGAGATGTTGGGGGAAATCAGCAACTCACATACGTATGTCGGTGGCGGGGACGCGCTCGTCGAAGAGCAGCGCGTCCCGACGGCATTCCTCGGCGCGGATTTTGCGCTCGACGGCGCATCCGGCCGCTACCGGCTGGCAACGATCTATCCGGGAGATAACACGCGGGAGCGCTATCGCGCGCCGCTCACGGCGCCCGGTCTCGGCATCCACACCGGCCAGTATCTGCTGGCGATCGACGGCGCCGAGCTCGAGCAGCCAGCGGACCCGTATAGCCTGCTCGTCGGCAAGCAGGACCAGACCGTCAAGCTGACCGTCGCCGACACGCCTGCCGGGGCACGGCGCGATGTCGTCGTGCAACCGGTGAAAACCGAGCTGCCCTTGCGGGAAAAGGCGTGGATCGATCACAACCGCGAGCTCGTGGACAGGGCTTCCGGAGGACGCATCGCCTACATCTATCTTTCCGACATGGAAAGTCTCGGCATGGAGCAGTTCATCCGCCAGTTCTACGCACAGATCGACAAGCAGGCCCTCGTCGTCGATGAGCGTTGGAACGGCGGCGGCTTCATAGACCAGATCGTGCTCGAGCGCCTGCGCCGTGTGTTGGTCGGGCTCGACGTCAACCGCGAGCGGGCGACGAGTACTTACCCGCAGCAGCTGCTGGTCGGTCCGAAAGTCTGTCTCATCAATCACTTCTCCGCATCCGACGGCGACATTTTCCCGTTCTTCTTCCGTAAGTACGGCATCGGTCCGCTCATCGGCACGCGCACCTGGGGCGGAGTGCGCGGCATCCGGGGCGAATGGGGCCTGCTCGACGGCGGCTACGTCACGATCCCGGAGGATGCTGTTTACGGGCTGGACTCGCAGTGGGTCATCGAGAATCACGGTGTCGAGCCCGACATGCCGGTGGACGACTCGCCTGCCGACTGGCTCGAGGGACACGACGTGCAGCTCGAAGCCGGCATCGGCTATCTGCTGGAGGAGCTCAAGAAGCACCCGGGCGGTCTGCCGCCGCCCCCTCCGCCTCTGCCGGCTTATCCGCCGCCGGGCCCGGACGCTGGGCGCTGAGAGCGGCCGTCGGACGGCCCGGACGGGTCTGCGCACCTGGGCGTGCCGGCCTCACAGCAACTGCTCCCAGAGCTTCCAGAAATGCTCACGCAGGCGCTCGAGCGAGGAGCGGCGGCGCCATGACTTCAGGTCGATCGCCTTGGCGTGCTCCAGGTCGGCCGTGAAGTCCTCGGCCAGCTTCTCGCCGGTTTCCTTTCCCAACACCACCGCGTCGAGCTCGTCGTTGAACAGCACGCTGCGATGGTCGAAGTTGGAAGAGCCGACGATGGCCCAGACCTTGTCGATCACCAGGGTCTTGGAATGCAGGATGCCGTCGTCGCGCTCGTAGATCTTCACCCCGGCGCGCAATAAATCGCCATAGTGGGAGTGTTGTACGGCCAGCGCCGGGCCCGAGTCGCTGCGGGACGGCAGGAGTAACCGAACGTCCGCGCCGCGCCGCGCCGCGGCCATCAGACTCTCTTTCTCCTGATGCGTGGGCACGAAGTAAGCGCCCGTGATCCAGATGCTGCTTTCGGCGTTGCGAATGGCCGATATCACCGTGACGTAGTAGCGGCGCTTCAGTTTCGCCGGACTGCTGCCCAGGATGCGCACGACCTCCTCGCCTGAGGGCTGCGATGCCGGCTCAGGATCGGAGTCGCCATCCAGGGGTACGCCTTGCTGCTCACTCCAGTGCTCCCTGAACAGGCTCTCCAGCTCCGCAACCACCGGTCCCCGTATCTCAACATCGGTGTCATGCCAGACGTCCTGGGGCTTCTGGCCCTGCCCGGCCTGGAGTGCCCTGCCTTCGCCGCTCGAGGGTGCGCTTTGATAGGTCGAGCTGAGGTTCACACCCCCGAGGATCGCCACCGTGCCATCCGCAACGAGGAGCTTGCGATGGTCGCGTGCGTTGAGCGCGGAGTGATGCTTCAAGGGGTTCGGAGGATTGAACTCGACGACTTGCACGCCGCCGGCGCGCAACTTGTCGAAGAGCTCCGAGCCGGTTCCGAGGGAGCCGATTCCGTCGTAAATGATGCGGATATGCACGCCAGCCTGGCTCTGGCGGACGAGGAGATCGCTCAACACCTCGCCGTCGCAGCTCACCTCCTCGAAGATGTAGTACTCGAGATAGACATATCGGGTCGCCGCGCGAATGGCGGCGAACATCGCAGGAAAGGTCTCGGGGCCGTCGCGCAGGATGCGGACCTGATTGCCGGTGAACAGGGGACTTTCCGCGACGATCTGCTCCACGGCCAAATGCCGCTCGAGCGCCCCGGCATCCGGCGCCTGCGCGGCAAGACGGCTGAGCACCGCTTTCGACTGGCGGGCCGAAAGTGGGCCGCGTGCGCCGAAGACCTTGATCTGCGAGCCCGCGGAGGCTTTGACGAGGTCCGCCTCGTTCACGACCGGGACTTGCGCGCAGGCCCCCAGGGCGAGAGCGCATACGAGCGCCAGGCACAACGAACCGCGCCGCCGGCATTGCCCTAATCCCGGGGGCCGGGAGGGTGCCGTGTGTGCTGTCACATAAACTATTGCCAAGGTGTGCCGGATCTCACGGACCCCATGCGCCGTCCCCCTTATTGTTGCATGAGTCCCCGGGGAGTCGATTGTCCGCAAATGGGTACCTCTCTCGTCGCAAGCCACCGGCAGAGCTCCGATCTTCCGGCGCGGCAGTTGCAGCTCAGCCTGGAGAGTCCGGGGCACCCTGCCGACTCGGCGGTCGGCGCCGCCCGGCACCTGCTGGCGCGCCGCTCGGTTCTGGACGACACGACGCACCGCGCCCCGGCGGCGGGAGCCACCATTCTGCTGCGCTCCCCGCCCATACCCGCCGCGCTGTTGTTACTTACCGTCCGGCAGACGCGCGAGCGGTTCAAGAATCTGCTGCAGATGGCGAATCTCGAAGTCGAGGTGTCCGGCGCGGTGAGCGATGCGCTCGAGCGGCTGGCGCTGCGCGTTCATGCGTTGCTGTTCACGGATGATCTCGAGCTCGTTCGCGCCGCCCGCCAGCTGCCTTCCGGCGTCGCCACCCATATCGTCTTCGTGGGTGAGTCGGGGGAGCTGCCGGAATCCGAAGCCCTGCGCGCCGGCGCCAATGACTGCATGCCGAGCGACGCCCGCGGCGAGCATTTCTGGGCCCATCTCAAGATCGCGCGGCGCATAGCCGATCTCGCAGCCTCGCTGCAACTCGCACTGCGGGACAACCGCATGCTGTCGAGCGTCGACGAGTTGACGCGCGCGGGGCGGCGGGGCTTCTTCGAAGAGCACTTTCCGCGGGAAGTCGAGCGCGCGCTGCGGCTTCGCCGGCCGCTCGCGCTCGTGATGTGCGACATCGATCATTTCAAACAGGTCAACGATCGTCACGGCCATCAGGCCGGCGATGCCGTGCTGCAGGAGTTCACGACCCGCATCAGCAGCAGCCTGCGCGTGGGCAAGGACTGGGTGGCCCGGTTGGGCGGTGAGGAGTTCGCCATCGTATTCCCCGATACTCCCGCCAGGGAGGCTGGCCTCGTCGCGGGCCGTCTGCGCGAGCGCATCGCCTCCGCGGCTTTCGAGGTCCTGTCGCAGCGGATCGCCATTACCGCCAGTTTCGGTCTCTGCGCGCTCGAGCAACCGGCGCCCCTGGGCTTGCACGGCCTGGCGGGGCGCATGGTGCGGGATGCCGATGCGGCGCTTTATCAGAGCAAACACCGCGGCCGCGACCAGGTGACGGCGTGCAATATTTCCTCGGGCGACACCTCGCACGCCACTTTCGCGTAGGCACTCTTCGCGGTAGCGAGAGCTTACGGCGTTCCCCCCGATGTCGCTCTGAGCATGACCTTCGGCCCGAACTATCTCGAGGGTTTCAGAGTCTGGACAGAGGCGCTTGCCGCATCATGATTCATCTGCGGGCGTTGGAATGGCCGCTGCTTTTGCGGGCCGTCGCGCCCGCTGCTCTTCCCGCACCTCCGCGAGCGTCAACCGGGTGCCGGCCGCGATGACCTGCAGAATGGGATGGCTCGCGTCGGCGGGCAGGCGCAACCCGTGGACCTTTTCCCACGCCCTGATGCGAACACTGGCCGAATTCAAATCAGAGCGCTGTTCCTCCAGGTCGAGGCGTCTTCGCTCCGCGCGCTCTTCTTCCTCGAGCGCCAGTCGCGCGCGGTGATCCGTCATCCGCTCACCCGCCGTGCGGTTGCGGTCGGTATCGTTTGCGGGAATCCAGGGCGGTGAACTCACGAGTCTCTCCTGTTGGCGCGTATAAGGTGGCACGGTGAATCGCACGGACCGATGCCGGATCGATTCTGGATGTCGCTAGGGGCCGGCAAGGGCGCGATCCGGACCTGGCGTGTTGGCCGCGAACACCCGCAGACATTCCCGAGAACACAAGGTCGCCGCCGGCTCCTGATCATCGATTGTCCCCGCGTTTGGATGCCGGCTCACACGAAAGTGCGGGTGCGGACGCCGTCCGTCCTCGTAGCCGATGTCGCGTTCGCAGACATCGCATGTCATGACGAGGATCTCTTGGGCAGGCTGATGCAGCCCTGTTTTGCGCCAGGCCATGATTCTCCCCCAGACGCTTGGAGCTAAACAGCGCCCCCGGCCGTGTTGCGGCCGGGGCGCTTTCGACAGATCCGGTATCTCAGTACCGGCGCGGACCACCGCGGTTACCACCGCCGCCGCCGCCAGATCGTTCGCGATCCTGCGCTTCATTGACCTTGAGCGCGCGCCCTTCGAGGTCGGCGCCATTCAACGCCTGCATCGCGCGTGATGCATCGGCATTCGACATTTCGACGAAGCCAAAGCCGCGCGGGCGACCGGTGTCGCGATCGGTGATCAGCGATACCTTCTCGACGGTGCCGTGCTTGGCGAACAATGCACGCACGGCCTCATCGGTCGCGGTGAAGGGGAGATTTCCAACGTATAGTTTGGTCACTGCAAATTACTCATGAGAGAAACGGAGAGAGAACGGGCAGGTGTTTTCCTGCCGGTGGTTCGGCAAGCTTGCGAGGGTGGCGGACATTGGCCGGTGGGCGCGCCGCGGCGGCGCATGGGGCCAAGGTAGGTCAAGCCGAAAGATTTACGAGCCGCAGAAGAGGATACAGCAGATACCTGGATGCCGCCGAACTTTCGGATTCGCGCTCTCCGCAGCCGATATCTACTTCCGACTCATCGCCGCCATGGCCTCGCGCATCTGGCCCGGCGGCACATGCCTCACGTGCCTTGCCCTATCGCCGAATGTTCAGGATCGCGCCGCGGGCGCCATGAACTCGGGTCCGACGGGATCCGTGATCGTCTCGCTCAGGATGCGATCGATTTGCGCGCGGGTCGCGGCATCCAGCTTCCAGCCGGCCACGCCGAGCGCAGCCTGTAATTGATCCGGGCGACGGCCGCCCCACAGCGCCACGCTGATGCCCTGGTCGAGCATCCAGCGGACGGCGAGCTGAATGACACGCCGGTGGAAACGATCCTTTGCGAGCCGATCGAGCCGCTCGACCGCGGCGAGATACTGTAGGTAACGGGGCGGCTGGAACTTGGGGTCCTGACCCCGCAGATCGTCGCCTTCGAAAACAGTGTCGGCGCGCATCCGGCCGCTGAGCAGGCCGCGACAGAGCGCTCCATAACCGAGCGTCACGATGCCGTGCGCGCGGCAGTAGGGAAGAATCTCCGCTTCGATCGCGCGCTCGAACAGATTGTAGGGCGGCTGCAGCACGTGCAGGGGCGCAACCTTGCGGAAGCGCTCCATCTGCGCGACGGAGTAATTGCTGAGTCCGATGGCGCGTATCTTTCCCTGCTCGTAGAGCGTGCGCATCGCCTCGGCGGTCTCTTCGATCGGCACGAGCGGGTCAGGCCAGTGGACCTGGTAGATGTCGATGTAGTCTGTGCGCAGGCGGCGCAGGGAGTCATCGATTTCCCGCATGATCCGCTGGCGGGTCGCATTCCGATAGACCTTTCCGTCACGCCATTCCAGGCCTACCTTGGTGGCAATGACGGCGCGCGAGCGCGGCCCCGCTTCCACCACGGCCTTGCCGACGGTCTCTTCCGACACACCAAAGCCGTACGCCGGCGCGGTGTCGATGAGATTGATACCCTGATTCAGAGCGGCCCGGATGGTGGCGACGGATTCGCGCTCGTCGGCTCCACCCCACATCAAGCCGCCCATCGCCCAGGTGCCGAGCGCCACGCGTGACACACGCAGCCGCGTTCCGGGAATTTCTACGGACTCGGTATCGGCTGGCTGCACTTGAGCCTGGCTTGACTGCGGCATGAGCTCGCTCCTGCTTGACTGGTGCAGTTGACGTTGCGCGCGCCCGGTTTCCGGGCCGTTGCAGCAGCCGGGGCCGCTGGTTACAGCTGAAATCCGCCTGCGACGCCGCTCGTTCGTGGCGATCCGGCAACTCCCGGGGAAGTCGGCGTCAACCCATGTGTTGATTGGCTCCTCGAGCCGGGTGTTGTTTCAGCTGTAACGCGCGCCGCCTCCCGCGGAAATGGACCGGACATGCCGGCTAATGACACTTCATGCGGAAAGCTCAGGAACTCCGCTCGACGTGAGCGCTAGAGGAAAAATGTCATGACTGTCGATAGCGTTACTGATCTGTCGCGACGCAGGATTCTGGTCGGCGCCGCCGCGTCGGCGGCCGCTCTTGGCGTGGCCGCGTCCGCCAGGGCCGCCTCCTTCGGCAACCCGGATGCGCCGCCGGAGGGCCGGATCAACGGCAAGAGCCGCACCAGCCTGGACGACCCGGGCCCGCAAAATCCGGCGCTGGCCAACCAGTTCCCCTCGTTCCAGGACCCCCCGGCGACCGATGTCAATGGCATGCCGCTGTTCTGGTCGTCTTTCAACAACGCCCACAAGCGCTATCAAAATGGCGGTTGGGCGCGCGAAGTCACGCAGGAGGACTTTGCGATCTCGAAGGATATCTCGGGCGTCAACATGCGCCTGGGGAAGAACGGCATCCGCGAGCTGCATTGGCACCAACAGGCCGAGTGGGCCATCATGCTCGAGGGCAAGTGCCGGATCACGATCCTGGACGAGCTGGGCCGCCCGCAGGTTGCCGACGTGAAGACCGGCGACCTCTGGTACTTCCCCGCGGGCTTGCCGCACTCCCTGCAGGGACTGGGCGAGACCGGAGCGGAGTTCCTGCTCGCGTTCGACAATGGCATGTCGTCGGAATTCAATACGCTGCTGCTGACCGACTGGATCGCGCACACGCCGCCGGATGTGCTCGCGGCGAATTTCGGCGTGCCCGCGGACGCATTCAAAAACATTCCGCTCGAGAATAAATGGATCTTCCAGGGTGAGGACCCGGGCCCGCTGGCTGCCGATCAGCGAGCGGTGTCGACACCCATAGGCACTCCGCCTCATCCGTTCATCTTTTCGCTGAGCGAGCTGACGCCGGTGCGGCAGACCCGGGGCGGGTCCGTGCAGATCGCCGATAGCCGCAATTTCCACGTGTCCACGACCGTCGCTGCCGCGCTCGTCACGGTCAGGCCGGGCGGCATACGCGAGCTGCATTGGCATCCGAACGCGGATGAATGGGCCTTCTTCATGAAGGGAAAAGCCCGGGTGACCGTGTTCGACACGGGTCCGAAGGCGCAGACCGCGGACTTCCGTCCAGGCGACATCGGCGTTGTGAAGAAGAGCCTCGGCCACTACGTGCAGAATACGGGCGACACCGACCTGGTGTTCCTGGAGCTGTTCAAGTCCGACCACTATGCCGAAGTCTCGCTATCCGATTGGCTGACCCATACTCCGCCGCAGATGGTGATGGACACCTTGAAGATCAGTCGTGAGACGCTGGGGCGGTTTCCGAACAACATCCCCCATATCATGCCGGTCTGAGCGCCGCCATGGCCGTCATTGCACTCTCTGGCGGTGCCTCCGGCACCACGCTACGGACCGAGCTCGCTGCGCGCGACGTGCTCAGCGGGCGCCGCAAAGGCGCGCGGGCGCTCCTGCCCTTCGCCGGTCCGGCGATCATGGCGTCGGTTGCCTATATGGATCCGGGCAACTTCGCGACCAACATCCAGGCAGGCTCGACCCACGGCTACCAGTTGCTGTGGGTCGTCTTGCTCGCGAGCCTGGTGGCCATGCTGTTTCAGGCGATGTCCGCCAAGCTGGGCATTGTCACCGGTTGCAATCTGGCCGAGCTTTGCAGGCAACAGTTCCCGCGTCGGGTCGTGGTCGGCATGTGGATTGCGTCGGAAATCGCCGCGATGGCGACCGACGTCGCGGAGTTCCTCGGCGGCGCGCTGGGCATCTCGCTCCTGTTTCATGTCTCGCTGCTGTGCGGGTTGAGCATTACCGGCGTGGTGACCTTTGCCTTGCTGCATCTGGAGAAGAACGGTTTCCGTCCACTCGAGCTGATGATCGCTGCGCTCGTCGCCGTCATCGGTCTGAGTTACCTGTGGGAGCTCGTGGTCGCGCCACCGGACTGGCATGCCGCTCTCTTCCACAGCGTCGTGCCCGAATTGCGTGATCGGTCGGCTCTCATGCTGGCCGTGGGGATCGTCGGCGCGACGATCATGCCGCACACGCTCTATCTGCATTCGGGACTGACTCAGAGCAGGACGCCCGCGCGCACCGACCGCGAACGCCGCGGCTTGTTGCGGTTCTCGAATCAGGAGGTGGTGATTGCGCTCGGCTTCGCGGCGCTGGTCAACCTCGCAATGGTGATGATGTCGAGCTCGGTGTTTCCCAAGTCGGCATCCGGTATCGCAGATATTGCGGTCGCCTATCACGCGCTCGTTCCGGCGATCGGCATCGGCGCCGCAGGCGTGTTCCTGATCGCGTTGATCGCCTCTGGAATCTCCAGCTCCGTGGTCGGCACCATGGCGGGGCAGGTCATCATGCAGGGGTTCGTCGGATTCGGCATCCCGGTCTGGGCGCGACGTCTGATCACGATGGCGCCGGCTTTCGTCGTCGCGTTGAGCTGCAATACGATGACCGCCATGGTCCTGAGCCAGGTTGTGCTGAGCTTCGTTCTGCCGCTGCCCATGATCGCGCTGGTCGTGCTCTCGTCGCGCAAATCGGTGATGGGAGAGTTCGTGACCGGCACAGGCACCGCGTTGGCCGCGGTCGCGGCGATGATCCTGGTCGTGCTGCTGAATGTCGTGCTGATCGGACAGATGGTGCTGTAGGCCGCGCTGGCGGGCCGAGTGATGTTCGCAAGCTGCGCTGCCTGGCAGC
The DNA here is from genome assembly GCA_964508005.1 of uncultured Steroidobacteraceae bacterium. Taxonomy (GTDB): domain Bacteria; phylum Pseudomonadota; class Gammaproteobacteria; order Steroidobacterales; family Steroidobacteraceae; genus 13-2-20CM-66-19. The sequence goes on along the minus strand of CAZDTG010000049.1, from coordinate 6,209 downwards.
GGTGAACGAGATTATCGCCGCCGGTGTCCGCGCCCCCGGCGATCACTTCTGCGCGGGCACGCCGTAGTCGGATTCCGTGAACTGCAGGGTCTGCTTTTCGTCCGGCAGTGCCTGGACCGTCCATCCGCCGCCCAGCGCGCGAATGAGCGATACCGCCGCCTGGATCTGGCGAACCCGTATCTGGACCTCGGTGAGTTGTGTCGCCAGCGCCTGCACCTGCGCCACCGCGACGCTCAGATAATTGTCGAGTCCGTCTTTGTACAGCATGGTCGAGATGGACAATGCCTGCGTGGCCTGATCGCTGGCCTCGTGTTCCTGCGTGCCCTCGGTCGCCAGACGTTGGGTCTGGCTCAGCCCGTCTTCGACTTCCTGGAACGCAGCCAGCACCGTGCCGCGATAGTTGTCGCGCGTCTGCGCGTATTGCGCCCACGAGTGCCGCAGCTGCGCCCGTCGCAGGCCGCCATCGAACAGCGGCAGCATGGCTCCCGCCCCGACCGACCACAGGCTGTTCGGCAGGCTGATGAGATTGAATCCGCTATCCTGGAAGCCTCCCGACAGGTTGAATGTCACGTTGGGATAGAACGCCGCTCGCGACACTCCGACCGAGGCGTTCGCAGCCGCCATCTGACGCTCGGCGCTCGCGATGTCGGGTCGGCGTTGCAGCAGCTCGGAGGGCACGCCCGCCGGAAGCTGCGGTGGAGTCAACTTGAACTCGCTGCTCGGAGCGATGGAGAAGGTGCTCGGCAGCGCACCTGTCAGCACCGCCACGGCGTGCTGCATCAGATCGCGCTGCAGCCGGGTCTCGGTCTCCTGAGCTTGCGCGGCATCCAGTTGGCTGAGTGCCCGCGCCAGATCGAGGCCGGAAGCGATTTCCCCGCGTGTGCGCAGCCGTGCCACCTCGACTGCCGCCTGATATGAGGCGATCGACTGGCGCAACACCTCGAGCTCCGCATCCAGTCCGCGCAGGGCCACGTAGTCATTCGCCAACTCCGCCTGCAGACTCAAGCGTGCCGTAACGAGGTCCGCGGCGCTCGCCTGCGCCAGCCGCTTTTGCGCGTGCGCGCCGTTGCTCAGCGCATGCCAGAAATCCGGCTCCCACGATGCCGCCACCCCCCACTGGTTCGAGGACTCCCGAATCGGCGCGGTGCTCCTGGGGTTGCGAAAGAGACGATTGACGGATGACTTGTTCTCCGACGTTGCCGCGCTCGCACTCACCTGTGGAGACAGTCCTGACTGTGCCTCGGCTGCCAGGGCGCGTGCCTGGCCGTAGGCGTCCGCGGCGGCCTGCAGCGTCGGGTTCGCGCGCCCGAGCTCATCCTCGAGCTGGTTTAACTGCTCGTCGCCGAACAATGTCCACCAGTCCCCGCGTGGTGAGAGCGCAGCCTCCGGATGGGCTACCCCGAAGGGGCCGCTGCCCTGATACGAGGCCGGCAGTATGAAATGCGGCGGATCGTAGACTGGCGCGAGATCGCAACCCGAGAGCAGCCCCACACCGATCGATGCGACCAGCGCCGTGGCATGTCGTTTCATGGTGTTGTCGCCTTCGCCTGGCCCTTGGCGGGATCCGCCGCGGGCGGCGACTCGGACTGCCCCGGCGTCTTCTGCGTTGCCGTGGCATAGCCCGTAGCAGGCGCCACGGGTTGGACCGCCTGCCCCTCGAGCAGGCCTGCGGGCGGATTGTTCACGAGCTTGTCGCCGGGCGATAAGCCGCTCGTGACCTGGACTGTTTGTCCCAGATTCTGGCCGAGTGTCACGTTGCGCAGATGGATGTGGTTCTGCGCGTCGACGATCGCTACCTGCGCCCCGTCCGCACGAAAGATCAGAGCCGCTTCGGGCATTGTGAGCACCGTCGGATCGGTCGGCACCTGGAACTCCACGTCCACGTACGTACCTGGCCACAGTGCGTGGTTGGGATTGTCCACCGTCAGCTCCGTCTCGGCCGTTCGCGTGTTCGGGTTGAACGCCCGTGCCGTCGTCAGGAACTTCGCCTGGATGGTTTTTCCCGGCTGCGAGGGCTGATGGAGCGTCGCCGTCGTGTCAGGACCTAACAGGTTCGCATAATCCTGCGGCACCGACACGAACACCCGCATCTCGTGCACGTCGGCGACGGTAAAGAGTTCCGTCGAATTGCCGTGGGCCGTAAGATCGCCTCCCGCTGCGTTGACGTAACTGCCAACATCGGTGAGACGCGCAGTGACCACGCCATCGAATGGCGCCACCACGCGTTTGAATGCCTCGAGTGCCGCATATTGCGCGACAGATTGCGCCGCAGCTTCCATCTCGGCCTTGCGCGCCTGCGCACCGGCCGCCTGCACATCCACCTCCTGCTTGGCGACGGCCGGGGTTCCCGCCAGGGCCTGCCAGCGGGCAGCCGTGGTGACTGCAAGTTTGTAGTTCGCTTGTGCGACATTGAGATTCGCCTTTGCCGCTGCGTACTGCGCATCCAGGCCCGGCGTGTCGATCGTCGCCAGCAGTTGCCCGGCCTTCACGGTAGCTCCATAGTCCTCGTTCCAGCTGTGCACGTAACCGGCGACCTGCGCGAAGATGGGGGCCTCGTACCAGGCGCGCACCGTTCCCGGCAGCAGGAGGGCGCGCTTGGCGGGGCCCTTCTGAGCGGTGATGACCTGGACCGGAACGACGGCCTGTTGGTTGGCGACGCTCGTCAGAGATGCAAGCGACCGTTCGCGCCCTACAAGGCCATACACCAGCAGCGCCACTATGAGCACCACCGGTAACCCGAAAATCAACAGCGTGCGTCGTTTCATCGGACCTCTCCTGCAGTTGAACGCTTCTGGTGCAGCAGGGCGAAGACGCACGGCACGAACAGCAATGTTGCGAACGTCGCCACCAGCAACCCGCCTATTACCGCGCGCCCGAGGGGCGCATTCTCTGTGTTGGACATCGACATCGGCACCATGCCGATCACCATCGCCAGCGCCGTCATCAGCACCGGCCGCAGGCGCGCAAACCCGGCTGCCACGGCCGCGCGGATCGGATCGCCATGTGCGGCCAGCTCGTCGCGGGCAAAGGCCACCACCAGGATCGAGTTCGCCGTCGCGGTGCCCATGCACATGATCGCGCCGGTCAGGGCCGGTACTGACAGCGTGGTGTTGGTCAGGAACAGCGACCAGACGATCCCCGTCAACGCGCCCGGCAGGGCCGTGATGATGATGAAAGGATCGAGCCAGGACTGGAAGTTGACGACAATCACCAGGTACACGAGCAGGATCGAGAACGCGAGACCGATGAGCAGCTGCGCGTACGCCGCCGTCATCGTCACCCCCTGGCCCTGGACTTGCACGGTCGCGCCGTGCGGCACGTCGCCCTTCATCCGCTGCAGCACACCCGCGACCGCGGCGCTCACTGCGCCCAGATCGCGTCCCGCGTTGCTCGCGAAAATATCGACCACAGGCAGGATGTCGTGATGCGACACCTCCAGCGGCTTTCCGACCTGGGTGATCTGGCTCGAGCTGCCGAGGATTTGCGCACCCATGCCGCTCGGATCACCGTTGCCCTGGTCGATGGGGATCGTTTCCAGATCGTTCATCGAGGTCAGCTGCGTCTGCGGTGTTTGCAGGTTCACGAGGTGCGAGACCCCGGTCTTATAATCGAGCCAGTAGGTTGGCGACACCTGTCCGGAGCCCGACAGCGTCGCCAGCGCGTTGTTGGCGATGTCGGATTCCGTGAGCCCTGCGCCGAGCGCATAGGCGCGATGCGAGGAGACCAGCAACGTCGGCTCCGCCTGCGTCTGTTCGATCGACGCGTCGGCGATGCCGGGGATGCGGCGCATCTCGGCGACCACTCGCTGAGCGTAGGCCATGTTCGCGGCGAGGTTGCGTCCGACGATCTGCACATCGAGTGGCGCCGGCAGGCCAAAGTCCAGGATCTTCGCCGTGATATCGCCGGGCGGGAAGGTGAAGTCCGTGCCGGGGAACAGCTTCGGCAGTTTATCGCGCAGAATCGCCCGGTACGTGTCGACCGGTGAGGCCTGGTTGTTGAGGCTGATGGTGACGTCGCAGTCCTGCGGCCCGATTGTGGCGCTCGCGCTGTAGGCCTGGTTGATGCCGCTGGTCGGCAAGCCGCAATTGTCGATCACATTGGTGACATGGCCCGGCAGCAACCTGCCAATGGCAGTGTCCACCAACGAGGCGACCTTGCTGGCCTCTTCGAGGCGCATCCCGATCGGCGCACGGAAATGCATGTCGATCTCGCCGGACTTGATACCGGGGAAAAAGTCCTGCCCCAGCCAGGGTATCAGCAGGCTGACCGAGGCGACTGCTGCCGCCAGGAACCCGAGGATGAATCGGCCGCGCCGCTCAACCACCTTGGCCAGCAGCTCTCTATAGCCGTCGCGAAACCGATCGAAGCCATGTTCGAACGCCACTTGGAACCGGCCGAAGCGGCCTTTCGGCTCCCCGCCCGCCTTGCGCGCCGCAACCTGCGCCCGCAGCAGATAGGCCGCCATCGTCGGCACCAGGGTGCGCGAGAGGATGAAGGAGGCGATCATCGCGAAGACGATGGCTTCGGCCATCGGCAGAAACAGGTAGCCGGCGACGCCCGATAACTGGAACAGCGGCAACCATACGATGCAGATGCACGTCGTGGAGACGAAGGTCGGAACCACAATCTGGTTCGCCGCTTCGATGATCGCCGGCTCCAGCTCCGCGCCGGTCGCCAGATGCGCATCGATGTTCTCGATCATCACCGTGGCATCATCGACAAGAATGCCGACCGCGAGCGCCAGGCCACCGAGCGTCATGACGTTGATGGTCTGACCAAACCAGGCGAGCGCCAGGATCGAGCTCAGAATCGACAGCGGGATCGAAGTCGCGACGATCAGGGTCGAGCGTCCGGAGCCGAGGAACAACAGAACGACCAGGCCGGTCAGCACGGCCGCCGTCGCCATCTCCTGTACGACCTCTTGCACCGAAGCACGCACGAAGGTCGAAGCATCGTTCAGTGGCGTGATGTTCACGCCCGCCGGCAAGGTCCGCAGAATCTTGGGTATCATTGCCCTGACACCCGCGACCACCGCGAGCGTCGAGGCATCGCCGGATTTGAGTATCTCCAGCAGCACCGCCTGGTGCCCGTGAACCAGCACGGAGTTGGTCTGTGGCGGCCCGCCGAGGTACACATGGGCGACGTCGCCGACGGTCACCACTGCGGTGCCCACCTTCTTGATCGGCAGCGCGTTGAAGGTCGCCACATCCACCGGCGACGCGTTGGTCACGACCAGGAAATCGATCGCCCCGATCTTCTGGTCACCCGCCGGCAGCACGATGTTCTGTTGTGCCAGAGCGTGTGCGACGTCCTGCGCCGACAGGCCGTGCGCCAGCAGCTTTTGCTGGTCGAGATCCACCTCGACGTTGGCTTGCGTCCCCCCATAGGGTGCGGGGACCGCCACGCCCGGTACCGACACCAGCATCGGCCGGATCAGGTTGGAGGCCATATCATACAACTGCGATCCCGTCAGCTGGTCCGATGAGATCTGCAGGTCCAGCACCGGCACCGAGGAGGCGTTGTAGGTCAGCACCAGTGGCGGCGTGATCCCTGCCGGCATCTGCTTCAGCACGGTTTGCGAAACGGCGGTGACCTGTGCCTGCGCCGCCGCCACGTCCGTACCCGGCTGGAAATAGATTTTCACGATGCCGCGGCCGTAGAGCGACTGGCTCTCGATATGCTCGATATTGCTGACCGTCGTGGTCAGGGCGCGCTCGTAGTAGTAAACGACCCGTCCCGACATGTCTTCGGGCGTCAGGCCGTTATAGGTCCAGACGACCGCGACCACGGGGATCCCGATGTTTGGGAAAATGTCGGTCGGCGTGCTCAGCACGGCGCGTCCGCCGAAAATGAGGATCAGGATGGCCAGAACGACGAACGTGTAAGGCCGCTTCAGGGCTATCAGGACGATCGCATTCAACTTCATCTCCCGGGACGGAGCGCGGGCGGTCGCCTTCACGGACTTCCGCAGCGCTCGTCTGTTATGACCCGCTACCATCCGTCCCCGATGCGTCCAGGCGATGTCAGGAGGGGCGGTTGGGCGTTACACCTGTAACGGCTTGGATGCCAATGCGCGTCCCCGGCCCGGGCCGAGCCTGTGGCTCACGCTCGAGGGGGGGTCGCCCTGACGAATACGGGAATGCACTTCGCCGCGGGCGTCTTGCTCTTGGGGTCGTGGTGGCAGAGCGGCAGCAAGGGGTTGGTTTCAG
>CAZDTG010000048.1:25391-28366 GCA_964508005.1 uncultured Steroidobacteraceae bacterium | reverse complement strand
CACCGGGAAGTAGCTGGTGACCCCGCTCACGAATGAGCCGATGTCGCCGGCGTTGAAGACGCCGCTGATACGAATGGAGGCGATCGACGGGTCGACCTTGATGGGGTGAGCGGTATAGCGGTTCACGCGTGCCACGGCATCACCGAGAGGCTCATCCCTGAACAACAGCCGACCTGCCTCCCAGGCCCTGGCGACTTGCAGGTCCGCCGCCACGATGGCGGGCCGCACATTTCGCGATAGGACGAGCTGCTCGCCCGGCTTGAGCGCAATGGAGTCTTGCGCCTGGCCGGTCGTTGCGGTCGGCGCCGCGCCTTGCGCGCCCTTGATGACGACCTGCCCTTGAATGAGCGTTATCACGACTCTCGATTGCAGTCGCTCCACATCGAACGACGTCCCGACCGCCACCACGGTCTGCGGGCCTACCGCCACTGTGAACGGCCGGCTGGGGTCGTGTGCCACGTCAAAACGCGACCGCCCACGGTCCAGCGTGATCGAACGTGCCATCTTCTGGTACGTAACATGGACTCTCGTATCGGAATCCATGGAGATCCGAGACCCATCAGGCAGCGCCACGATCCGACGCTCACCGATGTCGGTTTTGTAGTAGCTGGAGGTAGGCAGGAACAGAGCGAGGTAAAGCGCTGCCGCGCCAATCACGCCTATGGCCAGGGCCGCGGCGCCGGCCTTTATTTTGCGGGTACCCCAGCGGCTCGCGCCGGCTCGGCGCAAACGCGCCAGCGCCTGTCGCCGTAGCTCCAACATTTCAGGCGCAGTGTCGAGAGCACCGACAGATGACCACCCCTTACCCACTGCCTCGCGGGCATTGGCGTTACGAGGATCGGCGCACCAATGGAGATACTCGACCGAGCTTCCCAGGGAAGGATCACGCGTGAGCCTCAGCCGCCAACCGGCCGCCTCCTCGAGCGCCTTCTGCTGATCGGGTGAGAGGTCGCGGAATGCAGTCATGGCAGGAGAAACCGGGCGCCCAGGTGCGCCATGGCTTTCATCATCATTTTTTCCACCGCACTCACCGAAACCCCATACATCGCCGCAATCTCACGGTGTTGCACGTTCTCCAGGCGCGCCAGAACGAATATGTCGCGGGTCCGTTCTCCGAGCTCCGAGAGTGCATCGAGGACATCCTGAATGGTCTGTCTACCTACTAGAACGCGTTCCGGGTTTCGGTCCTCAACCAGATTCGCGCAGGAGGCGTCCTTTTCATCCAGCAGATCGAGGCTTTGGATGTGCCTCTGATGTGCCGTCGCCACCGACTTCGCCCGATCGCGCAACAGATTGGCCGCAATCGTAAAGACGTACCCTTCAATGGTCCTGCCATTGTTCTTGTCGGGATGGTTCAGCAGCCGCACGAAGACTTCCTGGGTCAAATCCTCCGCCTCGTTACGGCTCTTCACCCGCTTCAGGAAGTACGCGACGAGCGGCCCGCGAAAGGCTCGATCCAGCTCGAGCGCACCGGCGGGACCTTCGGTGATCTGGTCCCACTCCTTCGATCTGGTGCGCATGCGGTCTCCCATGCGCCCGAAGGATACCCGGGCGGCAGCCGTTGTCGCTACACGGGTTCATCGCGGCGATGTTGCTCCCGGAGCTGGAGGCGATGCGTTGCTTTGTAGCAACGCCGGCAGAGCATTGCCGCGGATCTCGCCAGGTGGTTCCCGGCGTCCAAGTCCGACCCCGTCGGCCGTAGAAACGCGCCACGACCGCGTTTTCTACCGGTTCAGCTACCCGAAGAAGCACGCATGGCGATCCTCGGAGACTAAGGACGCGAAATCCTCGATCGATCTGACTTCGCTCGCAGGTTCATAGCTGTGCCACTTGAGATCGCGGCGTTGCCAGAAAACACGCCAAATGTTCCGGCTGCGGACGTACGTCGTCTTGGCGATTGGAGACTCATGACGCTCCTGCGGTCGGCCGTGCCATGCCGGACGGACTTCGAAAATCACGACGCTCTGTCCTGATATGCGGAAACCGAGATCGACCTTCGGCCGGATGTGCAGCGGTGGTCTGCGCGCCTGCATGAAGGATTCCAGCGCCTTCTTCACACGCGCGATTTCAAATTCCGAGAACGCCATTCGGGCCCCGTTACCTCAACGCAGAAATGCTTGCCCGCGTCTCGGCACCCAATTTCCAATGCTCTCTAGTTTGGGGCCGAGCCCTGGGCGTTGGGCAGCGGCTCTATCCAGGGATTGAACACCGCGACACGCGCTTTCGCAAACTCCGCCGTGTCGCGTGACACGATCGTGAGTCCGTGAAGCTGGCCGGTAGCGGCGATGATCAGGTCCGGCTGTGAGAAGGTATGCCCGCTCTTGCGGCCTTCTTCAACCATCAACCTCCATTTGAACATGACATCTTCGCTGACCGAGAGCACGCGCTCCTCGAACATAGGGCGAACCTTATGTGTTAGCCAGTCGCTCAGCCCGGAGCGGCGCGCAGGATCGGGAACGAGCTCGATCCCGAATCGGATCTCGGCCAGGGTCACTGTGCTGATGTAAAGGAGTTCGAGCGGCTGTGCCGCGATGAAAGCAAGCACCTTCGGCTCAGGGCGCGGACGCCGGAGCTCAGACAGAACGTTGGTGTCGAGCAGCCAGCCTGTCACAGCGAGACATCGCGCACCGGCATCGGCTCGCGCCCGGGCTCGACGCTGATGTCGCGATGCGGTGATGCCTGCATGGCTGCGATCAGCGCTTCGCCGGTGACGTCGCCCTTCAGGCGTCGGAACTCTTCAGCGGCGATGACGACCACCTCGTCGCGCCCATGCACGGTGACATGTTGGGGGCCTTCGCTTCTGACCTTGCGGACAAGCTCGCTGAAGCGGGCCTTCGCGTCCTGCAGAAGCCAGTAGCCGGAGCGCCCCCTGAATGCAGGCGGCTTGCGGCCTTTAGCTGAAGCAGATTTGGATTTCGATGTTCTAGTCATACTGACTAGATTAGCATAATACCGCTGTCCCAGGCAAAAGACCG
>CAZDTG010000048.1:0-25291 GCA_964508005.1 uncultured Steroidobacteraceae bacterium | reverse complement strand
GTTTCCGGGCTGAGCGCCGGCCAGCACGCTCGAGGTTCATCCCCGCTACGCCAGCAGAGGTCCAGCAACATCCGCCGCGAACGTCTCCGCGATCCCGAGCACGGCCGCATGAACGGGTCCTGACGTGATGCTGGGAATCACGGATGCGTCAACCACGTACAGACCCTCGAATCCGTGAAGCTTGAGATCGGCGTCCACGACGCTGCCCATGCCGCACGTTCCCACGGGATGGTGATGGGTCATCACGGCACGCTGCACAAAGGCGTCGAGATCCGCGTCGCTGCGGCAATTGATACCGGGATAGATTTCCTCGGCTCGCCAGTCGTCGAGGGCCGGCTGATGGCCGATCATTCGCGCCACCTCGAGCGCCTGCCGCGCGAGCCGCCGATCATAGTCGGTGCTCAGATAGGCGGGATCGATCAGGGGTGGATCGTCGACGCCGGGACCACCGAGCGTGAGACGACCGCGGCTGGTCGGGTGTGTTGCGCCGGACAGAAGAGTGTATGCGGCGCCGGAGGCGGGCCGTTCGAAGCACTCGGTCACGGTGGGCGCAGCTACGCAGCCTACGACGATATCGGGAACACCATCCGACCGGGTCAGATCGCCGGAATCCAGATAGGTGAGGGATTCGGAGTGCTGCAGCAGTGAGGGTGGTACGGGCCGTTTGGCGCGATAGACATTTCCCGCTGTGAGTAAGTGGTCGTGCAAGTTCTCGCCGATGGCGGCGTGATCAGCGATGCAGGCGACACCGGCGCGCGCGAGGCTCCTCGCAGGTCCGATGCCCGATCGCATCAGAAGCAATGGGCTCGCGATGGCGCCGGCACAAAGGATGGTCATCCCGGCCGCCAGCGTCGTGTACCGGTTGTCGAGCTGCGCAGTGACGCCGGTCACTCGGCTTCCCGACACCGCCAGAGCGTGTGCCTTGGCATGGCTGATGACGGTCAGATTGCGGCGGTCGCGGACAGGGTCGAGATATGCGTCCGCCACCGTGACTCGCAGGCCGGCACGGATGGTGAGCGAGTTGGGGGCGACTCCAAGCAGGCTGCCGGTGTTGTGATCACCCCGCCATGGAATTCCCGCCGCCAATGCAGCTGCCATGTACGCCCGTACCAGCGGGCTCAGCTCTGCGTCGGGCAACATAACAGGAAGTGGGCCGTCGGCCCCGTGGTGCTCGCAGGCTCCGCCTGAAAAGCTCTCGATCTTCCGGAACGCGGGCAGCAACCCCGCGTACGACCAGCGAAGAGAGCCGCTGGCCTCGCACCAACGGCTAAAATCTTCCCGGGCTCCCCGCACGTGCGCCATTGCGTGCAGACAGCTCGATCCGCCGATCACGCGTCCGCGAGGCCAGTCGTGCGCTCGGCCTGCCGTTCCCACCTGCGGTGTCGTGCGGTATCGCCAATCGTAATCGCGCCCGGCGAGCAGAGGCCATTTCTGCGGAACCGCGATATCCGGATCGTTGGCCGGGCCGCCGGCCTCGAGAACGGTCACTTGAACATCCGGGTTTTCGCTCAGCCGCCTCGCGAGGACGCACCCCGCGGATCCGGCCCCTACGATCAGCACATCGATGCCCACGTGCATTGCCTTCTACGTTCAAACACCGTCAGCGGTCCGCCGAACCATCGGACCGACATGGTACAGGCGGCCGAACCAATTTTCCGAGGGAGCCACAAATCTGGTTGTCACCAACCCAGGCATAGTGCCACTATTGAACCAATGGGGGAATTTGGTTCGCGAAACACAAAGTCTGGCGAGCAAGGCGCCGACCATAATCCTAAGGGGATGAATCAATGCTTCGGACCATGACGCAGAGAGTATCGTGGATTTTCAGCGTAATCGTCCTGTTTCCGGTCACCGGGGCGGTGGCGGCCGATGCGGACGAGCTGCAAATGATCGTGGTGGTTGGGCAGAAGGAGAACCAGACCCTCCAGCGCGCGCCGGAGGCCATCACCGCCATATCCGGGGATGCACTGAAGGAGAACTTCATCAGAGCTCCCGAGGACTTGAACAGCCAGGTCCCCAGCTTCGTCATCGGCCAGACCGATGGCTACAATCACGTGGTCGCCATTCGCGGGATCGGTCTCAATTCTCCCCAGGATGACGGCTCGCCGGCCTCAGTATCCTTTCATCAGAACGGCATCTTCGTACCCGATCCCATCTCGCTGGCCACGAACTTCCTGGACGTCGACCACATCGAGGTGCTGCGGGGTCCGCAGGGTACGGTGTTCGGCCAGAACGCGGTGGGCGGCACCGTCAACGTCATCACGGTCCAGCCGAAGTTCGATGCCTTCAGCGGCTACGCCAATCTCGAGCTCGGATCATTCGACCTGAAGCACGTGACGGCGGCGGTCAATCTGCCGGTATCCGGCACGTTCGCGCTCCGGATTGCCGGCGACTTCATCGATCAACAAGGGTATGCGACCGCAACCCAGGTTCCCGGCATCTTCCAGCTCGACAACAATCACAATTATCACCTGCGTCTCACCGCGCTTTTCCAGCCGAACGACGCATTCTCCCTGGTCGGCAGCGTGGAATATGCGAAGACCGACCAGCACGAGATCGAGAGCAAGAACATCTACGACCCGAATCCGAATCCCTATCAGGAGACCAGCGATTGGCCGGGCCTGTTCCTCTACAACCAGACGCTGGCAAGCCTGATCGCCACCTACGAGTTCGACTCGATGGTATTCAAATCCCTCAGCGGCCTCGAATACACCAACCAAACCGGATCCAACTCGGAAGGCGGCCTCGACATCGCCCTCGCGACCATCCAGACGGGGGGCGAGAACGTCCAATACTGGTTGCACGACATCTACTCGGTGACCCAGGAATTCGACCTCAGCTCGAAACCCGGCGGCCCCCTCGACTGGGTGCTCGGCGCCTTCTTTCTGCACAGCCGCACGACGGATGGCTACGATCAGTACCTGCGCAACGCCCAGGATCCCTATACACCCAACATTCTGAACAACCAGCAGGAAAGTCTGGTGGCGCAGCAGATAGCGGACGGCACTCTGTACTTTGAAACGTCGAACGCCTTCAGGCGCAGGTCGATTTCAGGCTTCGGTCAGGGTGTTTACCACATTTCGGATCAGATCCGCGCCACCGCGGGCTTCCGCTACACGGTCGACAAGAACACTTCGTTCCTCGATAACTATTTCGGCGATCCGAACATCGGCGGCGGGCTCGTCCACCTGCATCAATCGGCCAGCAAGCTCACGTGGAAGGCCGGCCTCGACTACCAGGTCACTCCCGAGAACTTCCTCTACGCCAGCGTTTCCACCGGCTTCAAGCCGGGCGGCGGCAACCCCGGCACGGCGCCCGCGGTGGTCCCTCCGAACTACAAGCCGGAAACCATCACCGCGTTCGAAGTGGGATCCAAGAATTCCGCCTTCGGCAACAAGCTCATCGCGAATCTGGCCGCGTTCTACTACATCGACAAGAACATGCAGTATCACGCCGAGGACCTCATCAATTTCGACGGGGGCGTCGACAACCTGCCGAAGGTGAATATTTACGGCATCGAAGGCGAGCTCACCGCGCTCCTGCCCTATCATTTCCGTATCAGCGGCAACGTCACCGCGGAGAAGGGCAAGATCGCGACGCATGTGTCGACCATAGACAATCTGGCGGGTAACGCCGCCAACAGCGCATTCGCCGCTCAGTACGGCTATCCGGCCTTCATCGATGCCGAATTCGGAATACCGAACCCGGCACTGCCGAACGGCATGCAAATATTGAATGCGCTGCGGGCCATGGGCTACCGGGATGTGTACGGCAATTCGCCGCCGAACCTGCCGCAGTACACGGCCAGCGTCGCCCTGTCGCAAACTTCCCAGCTCGGCAACGGCTCGAGCCTCCAGTCGCGTCTGCAGGTCAACTATCGGGATCATTATTCGAACACGGTGTTCGACAACCCCCTCTACACCACGCCGAGCTATGTGCTGATGAACCTGTTGTTCGATTACACCTTCGCCAACAGCCGCTTCGATCTGACCTTCGCAGTCAACAACCTGGCGAACAGGGCCGCGGTGAGCTACCGCTTCACGAACCAGTACGGCGGCGAGACCACGCAGAGCTACTTCCCGCCCCGCGAGTACATCGCCGGCTTCAGTTACAGGTTTTGATGGCGGCCGAATAGGGCACGACGAGATATCGACGGCGCGACCGCAGCGGACGCGGTCGCGCTGCCACGTTTTACCCGCCGCGGGCGCGGTGCCTGCCGCTGATCAGGTCGGCCGCCTTCTCCGAGATCATCAGTACTGCGGCGTTGATGTTGCCACTGACGAGGTCCGGCATGACCGACGCGTCGACCACGCGCAGCGCCTCGGTCCCGCGCACCTTGAGTTCGGTATCGACCACGGCGAGCTCGTCCGTATCGCCGCCCATCTTGCACGTCCCCGCCGGGTGATGAACGGTGATGGCGGTATTGCGGATATGAGTATCGACATCCGCGGCGGAGCGCCTGTCTTCGCCGGGCGAGAATTCTCGGGCGATGTACTGCTGCATCGACGGCTGCGCAGCCAGCTCGCGCGCCATGGCCACGCCGGCGCGCAACGCTTGCCAATCCGATTCCGTCGCCAGGAATCGCTGCAGAATGCGCGGATGAGCTGTCGGATCCGTGGATTGCAGAGTCACGCGGCCGCGGCTCTGTGGATGCAACATGACGATGCGGCAGGCGAAGCCATCTTTGAACGGCGCCTTGAAGGGCTCGAGGTAGGGCCACGCTCCAAGGGGCGCGGCGGTCAGCAGGAACTGAATGTCCGGCAGGTCGAGCTCCGTGCGGCTCTTGAGAAAGGCGACTCCACCGCCGGGCACGTCGGCCGCAAAGCCAGTGCCCAGAAAATAGGCCTTGGCGAGCTCCCGCCCGATCCGGTCGTAACGCATCATGCGCAGAAAAGGCCCCGGCGTGCGGCGGTGATACATCAGTATCACCGCTACGTGGTCCTGCAGATTGCGACCGACGCCGGGTAATGCGGCGTTGACCGAAATGCCGTGCCGCTCCAATTCTGCGGCGTCACCGATGCCCGAGAGCATCAGCAGCTGCGGAGTGTTGATGACTCCGCCGCAGAGGATCACCTCCCGCTCGGCCCGCGCCGTGTGCGTGACGCCACCCTGTTGATACTCGATGCCGGTCGCGCGGCGGCCCTCGAGCAGAATCCGCCGGGCGAGGGCGTGGACTTCGATGTCAAGGTTCGGCCGCCGCAACGCCGGGCGCAGGTACGCCGTCGCTGAGCTGCAGCGCCGGCCCGCGCCGATGGTCATCTGCAGCCGAGAGAAGCCGAGCTGAGTCTCGCCGTTGTAATCCTCGGTCCATGGGTGGCCGGCCGACCGGCCGGCCTCGGTGAAGGCGCCAATCAACGGATCCTCGTATCGGCAGGCCTGTACCGCCACCGGTCCTCGAGCGCCGCGGTAGGCGCTCGCGCCGCCTTCCCAGCGCTCCAATTTGCGGAAATAAGGCAGTACATCCTCGTATGCCCAACCGCGGGCGCCGGCGGCGGCCCAGCGATCGTAGTCGCCGCGATTGCCTCGCACATAGGCCATAGCGTTGGTCGAGGAACAACCGCCGACCACCTTACCGCGCGCGCACTCGACACGGCGCCCGCCGACGCTTTCCTCCGGCTCGCAGAAATAGTTCCAGTCATGGAGGCGCTTCTGCAGGATCTTGCCCCAGCCCAACGGGATATGGATCCACGGATCACGGTCCCAGCCTCCGGCCTCGAGCAACAGGACCGATACATTGCGGTCCGCGCTCAGGCGGTTCGCCAGGACGCAGCCGGCCGAGCCTGCGCCCACCAGGATGTAATCAAAGGCGCGCGGCTTCGGCATGCGATTGGTTCGATAAAGGAATAAGGTTCAGTATATATCGAACCAATGCGCGCGCGGCTAGCGCAACGCAGACTCTCGAGAGTCTACTGAGGCAGGTCGGAGCGGGGGAATGCCTGTTCGTGAATGTATTGCTGCACGTCGCTCAGATGACGCTGCATCTGCAAGTACGCTTCCTGGCCATTGCGGGCGGCAATCGCGGCGGCGATCGACTCGTGAAAGCTCGCGTACACCGACTGACGCTTGTAGCAGTGAGAGTTCTCGCCCAGGCGCCGCCAGCCGACATCGCGCTGGCTGACGCGCATCGTATCGAAAAAGGCCAGAAACAAGGTATTTCTCGCCGATTCGGCAATCGTTCGATGGAACAGGGAATCGGCGCGCTCATAGGATTCGGCGTCGCTCGCCGTGCGTGTCTTGCCCGCGAGCGTCGTCAGGCGCTTGATCTCGGATTGGGACGCTCGCAACGCCGCGAGGCGCGCCATCACCGGCTCGGTCGCCAGCCGCACCTCGATCACTTCCAGTGGGTTGGTGTAATCGAGCACGCTTTCGAGTGCCGCGGTCAGGCTCGGCCTCGGGCTGCCGGGAGCGAGGTCACCAGGTGGCACCAGGGTAGCGGCGGCCGAACCAGGGCGAACGTCGATGAAGGTGCCGCGCCCCTGGTGGCGGTGGATCCGGCCTTCCTGTTCGAGCACATCCAGGGCCCGCCGGACCGAGCGGCGCCCGATGCCCAGTTCTGACGCGAGAGTCCTTTCCGGCGGAATCCTTCCATCCTCGGCAATATTCTGCCGCTCAATGAATTGCCGCACTTTACTCAGAGCTTGGTCGTTTTGATCCATATCTGACAGCCATTCCCAGCACCGCATAGGGTACCACACGCGCGGTACCACAGGCGTCGCCGCCCGCCCAGCGCCGGCCTGGAAGTCACCTCCAAGCTACGCCCTGCCGCACCTGCACGCGGGTTGACGCCAAACCGGGCTCAATGCAGACTCCGAGGGCTCCAGGGGGAGGAACCACTTGCGAGCTTGGTTCGATAGGGGCGACAAGAAACGAACCAAAAAAGGTAGGTGC
Source organism: uncultured Steroidobacteraceae bacterium (assembly GCA_964508005.1). Classification (GTDB taxonomy): domain Bacteria; phylum Pseudomonadota; class Gammaproteobacteria; order Steroidobacterales; family Steroidobacteraceae; genus 13-2-20CM-66-19. The sequence goes on along the minus strand of CAZDTG010000048.1, from coordinate 18,403 downwards.
TCGATGAAGCTTGAAGAGTACGCCTCGTACGATGCCCTGGGGCTCGCGCATCTCGTGCGCCGCAAGGAAGTGACGCCGGCGGAGCTCCGTGATCTGGGAATGCGGGCGATCGAGCTCCTGAATCCAACACTCAACGCAATCGTCGCGACTACACCGGAAGAAGCCGGGACATCGCTGGCGCGGTCGGTGGATTCCGCGCCGTTCGCCGGCGTGCCCTTTCTCATCAAGGACATCGGCGCCGCGTATCAAGGGGTTCCGAGCGAGGCCGGCTGCCGGCTGCTCAAGGGGCACATTTCGCCGCACGATTCGGAGCTCGCGCGGCGTTACAAGCGGGCGGGTCTCGTCGCCATCGGCCGCACGACGACTCCCGAGATTGGCAACAACGTATCCACGGAGTCGCTGGCCACCGGCCCGACCCGCAATCCGTGGAACATCGGCCGCAGCGCAGGGGGCTCGAGCGGCGGCTCGGCGGCGGCCGTGGCCGCGGGAATCGCGCCGATGGGCCATGCGGCGGATGGCGCTGGCTCGATTCGTGTGCCGGCGGCCAATTGCGGGCTGTTCGGTCTGAAGCCTTCGCGCGGACGCAATCCGACTGGTCCGGATCTTCACGAGATCCTCTTCGGCCTCGTCAACGACCATGTGGTTACACGGTCGGTGCGGGACAGCGCAGCGCTGCTGGATGCGACTGCCGGCAGCGAGATCGGCGGTCGTCTGTTGCTCCCGCCGCCCTCGGGCTCGTTTCTCGCTGCATCGCAACGCAGTCCAAAGCGCCTGCGCATCGCGTTCTCGGCGCAACCCGGTCGCGGCGGCGGGCGAGCACACTCGGATTGCATCGCAATGACCGAGGATGTGGCCGCGTTGTGCGAGGAACTCGGCCATGAGGTTCGCGAAGCGGCGCCGGACATCGACCTCGCCGAGGTCACGCATGTCTTCCTGGAGTTTGCGGCGGCGGCGGTGCTGCAGATGGTCACCGCGGGCCGGCGAGAGACCGGCCGCCCCGCCGATCACGACACCCTCGAGGCAACGACTCTCAGGATTCTCGAGTACGCCGGGTCGCGCAGCGCTGCGCAATTCGTCGAGACCTTCGACATCATGCATCGGACATCGCGGGTCCTCGGAGAATTCTTCACGAGCTGCGATGTCTGGTTGAGTCCGATCATGGCATTCCCGCCGCCCGTGCTTGGGTACCTGAACGCCAATGATCCGGCGCTGTCGGCTTTCGAGTGGATGTTCAAGGTCGTCACGGCCTGTCCTTATGTGGCGATGTTCAATCAGAGCGGCCAACCCGCCTTGTCCATCCCGCTGTACTGGAACGCGGAGGGTCTGCCTATCGGCACTCAGCTCGCCGGCCATCTCGGAGCCGAGGAGACCTTGTTCAGTCTGTCCGGCCAGTTGGAACGGGCACGACCCTGGGCACATCGGCGTCCGGTTGTGCACGCCGCAGGCCAAGGAGCAAACCGTGCGTTATGAAGAGACCCAGCCGCCGATCCTTACCCTCGCAACAGGACCGGTGGATGCGTACAGCCAAGTGCTGCGTGCGTTGTCGCGTCCCGTCCTCTACGACTATGACCCGGCGTTTCTCGGGTTTTACGAGAGTGTAGTGGAGAAGCTTCGCTCGGCCCTGCGGACCCGGCACATGCCGGTCATTCTTCATGGCGAGCCGGTCCTCGCGCTGGAGGCAGGTGCTGCGTCGCTGATCGGCCGGAAAGACGTCGTGCTGAATCTCGTGTCCGGCGTATATGGGGCGGGCTTCGGGTTCTGGGCCAAGCGCTACTGCGCCGAGCTGCTCGAGATTCGGGTGCCCTTCGACGAGGTCATCGATCCCGCCCGTGTGGCCGAGATGCTGAAGGCTCGGCCGGACATCACCATCGTCTCGGTATGCCATCACGACACTCCGTCCGGGACAATCAATCCGGTGAAGGAAATCGGCCGGATCGCCGCCGGGCACGGCGCCTATCTGCTGGTGGACGCGGTGTCCTCGTTCGGAGGAATGGATATCGATCCGGACACCTGCCAGGCCGATCTATTCGTCACCGGGCCGAATAAATGCCTGGGCTGTCCGCCCGGCTTGTCGCTGGTCGGTGTGATCCCGCGCGCCTGGGAAAAGATGAAGAAGAACCCTGACGCGCCGCGCGACTCCATCCTGAGCATTCTCGACTGGGAGTACGCGTGGCGCCGCGATCGGCCGTTCCCGTTCACGCCGTCGGTCGCCGAAATCAACGGTCTGGACGCCGCTCTGGATCTGTATCTGGCGGAGGGGCCGGAACGTGTTTGGGAACGTCATGCGCTCAGCGCCCAAGCCTGCCGGGCGGGCGTACTGGCGATGGGCTTGAGGCTCTGGCCTGCCGATGAGCGCACCGCCTCGCCCACCACGACAGCCATTCGGATTCCAGAAAGCATCGAGGATGCCGCGCTCCGGGCTGCGGTGCGCGCGCGATATGGCGTCGTATTTTCGGCGGGAAGGGGCGAGACGCTCGGCAAGCTCCTGCGCATCGGCCATATGGGGCCGACCGCCCAGCCGATCTACGCCGTGATGGCCGTGGCAGCTCTGGGCGGTGCTCTAAATACCTTAGGTAGCTCCGTCGATGTGGGTGCCGGGGTTGCCGCGGCACTCGAAGTCATCAATGCCGCACCGGCCATCGCTAGGCCGAACCCCTGATCGACAAGAGGCGCGCCGCGGGCTCTACAGCTTGGCTTCGAAATGAATCCCCGAGTACAACTGCCATCGGATTCAACAGCAGGTAAGCGCTCGCGAGCGCATGGCCTGCGCACGATCGTCGCCCTGGTGGGCGCGTATACCGCCGCGAACCTGAGTTGGTTCACGCAGCCGTTCCAGTTCACGGTTTTATCCACCCATTCGGGATTCGGCACTGTGGCGGCAGGCTGGATCCTGTCCAGCGAAATCGGGCTCGCGGCGCTCGTCAGCATGGGAATGGGCTACTTCAGCCATGCGCAAAGCGGACGTAAGGCGCTCGCGGGTGGAACCGCCCTCTGTCTCCTCGGGAGTGTGGCGACCACACTGGTCGCATCGTTCCCGGCAATATTGCTCACCCGGATCGTGGCCGGCGTTGGTGAAGGCCTGTTGATCGCCGATGTCAATGCGATCGTGGCACGCCTCGATGAACCGGAGAAGCGCTACGGTCAAATCAACGCGTTGATGAATCTCGCGGGATTTCTCGTCATATTGAGCATGCCGGTTGCGCTCGGCCCGGTGCACATCGATCATGCGGTATTTGCGGTACTGGCAGCAGCCACGCTGATCTGCCTCGCAATCGTCACGTTGTATCCCGTCTCGGCCTCGGCCAGCCCGTCAACGCCCGCTACCTTCGGTATCGGCGGCTGGCGGGGATGGACCGTGTTCGCCGCGGTGTTGGTGTCGTCGACTGGTGTCAGCTCCTTTTATCCGGTGACGGAATCCTTGGGCCGGGCGTCCGGCATTTCGGAGGCCGCTCTCGATTCCGCGCTGTCGCTGGCCTATATCGGTGCAATCATTGGTTCCTACGAAGGCGCGTGGCTCGACTCGCGCCTCGGCCGCGGCGGCGGGGCATTATGGGTCGGCATCGGCTTATCGTGTGCGGTGGCCCTGTTGGTGCACGCGCATGGGGCGTGGGAGTTCGCCGGCGGCATGTTCCTGTTCGGACTCTTCTGGTTCCATGGGTTCGTGACCTGCCTCGGTGTTGCTGCAGAAGTGGATCCGGCAGGCGGCTGCGCCGCTGCCTGCGGGGGCGCATTCCTGCTCGGGGGTGGAATCGGCCCCGTGCTCGGCGGCTATGAGCTCGACTGGAACGGCGCAGACAGTCGGATCTTCGCGTGGTCGGTCAGCGTGCTCATGGCGGCCTACGTACTCGCGGTCTGGTTGGGCAACAACAGGGGCGTGCGCTCCGCTCGCATGGCTTAGGCGCTTTCACTCGGAGGGCGGCGGTTGACTGGAGAAATGGTTCAAGTCAGACTGCGTGCCTCGCAGGGCGTGAACCACTTGGCAACTTGGTTCGAAAAGGTGCGAAATGGGCGCGAATGAAAAGGTAGCCGTGTCTGACGCGCTCCAGGCTTCTCTGGACAGCCTGCACCGGGACGTATACGCCAACAACATGGCGCCTTACTGGGTGGTGGATCGCAGCGTCGCCCACGACGAGGACCGCCAGGTCATGAAGGGCCGCAAGGCCGTGCCATTCATCTGGAACTACAAGCGGCAGATCGAACCGCTGTTGAATCGATCCGCTGAACTCATCAAGACCGAAACTTCGGAACGCCGCTCGCTGGTGCTGGTCAATCCCGGCCTGGCTCCGCAGCGTGCCACGGCCTCGACGCTGTACGTCGCGTACCGTGTGAACGATCCGGTCGAGATCATGCCGCCGCACCGCCACTCGCCCAACGCCATTCGTCTGGGTTTGACCGGCTCGATGAACTTCACCGGCGTGGAGGGTGAGAACATCGTCTTCGGACCCGGCGATCTCGTGCTGACGCCGCACGACACCTGGCACAACCATGGCAACCAGAGCAAGGAGCCTGCAATCAACCTGAGCGTGCTCGATCTGCCGTTGGTCGAGACCCTGAGCTCGCTTTATTTCGAACACGATTACACCGAGGAAGAAGAGGGCAAGCGCATCCGCCGAGCCATGCAGACCGAGCGTTTCCCGCCGGACTACTCGCGTCGCGTCTACGCCAGCGGCGGACTTCTTCCGCGCTTCGTCTCGCATCGTCGCGGCGCGGGAAATGCCTCACCGATGTTCGTCTACCGCTACGACGTGATGCGCGAGCTGCTGGAGAAGTTCCGCGACTGGGAGGGCGATCGTCACGAGGCGCTGATGGTCGAGTATGTCAATCCCACGACCGGCCAATCGGTCTACAAAACCATGACCTTCTTCATGCAGATGCTACGCCCCGGCGAGCGCACCCTTCCCTTGAAGCAGAGCGCGAGTCTCGTGTGCTCACCGTTCGAAGGCGGCGGCTACAGTCTGATCGGCGGTCAACGCTTCGACTGGGAGCCGTTCGACACCTTCGTCGTCCCCGGCGGCACGTGGTGCGAACACGTCAATGCTTCCGAGCGGGAGCCGGCCATTTTGTTCGTGGGCAGCGACGAACCCACGCTCAAGGCCCTGGCTCTCTACCAAAAGCATGGCAAGAACGACGACGGCCAAATCGTCCGGCTGTACTGAACCAATGGCACGCTCCAAGAACACGCGACTCCTGTCCCACATTGATTGTCCCGGTGGCGGCCAGGTGTGGGTCGACGGCAAGACCCTGTACGTCGGCCACATGCGCGAGCCCACGGGCACGACGATCGTCGACATCGCGGACCCGATGCGGCCGCAGGTGTTGGCGCGCGTCGAAGTGCCCCGTGGCTGGCATTCGCACAAGGTGCGGGTAGCCAACGGCATCATGATCGTCAATCATGAACGCCAGGGTCAGGATGGCGACCCCAAATTCGGCGGGGGTCTCGGCATCTACGACGTGTCGACGCCGTCCCGGCCCGAGCTCATCTGCAAGTGGCGGACTCACGGCAAGGGCGTTCACCGCTACGACTTCGACGGGCGTTACGCCTACATCTCTCCCACCGCCGAAGGCTACATCGGCAACATCATGATGATTCTGGATCTCAAGGATCCGGCCCATCCCGAGGAGGTGGGGCGATGGTGGATTCCGGGACAATGGCAGGCGGGTGGCGAACCCAATCCCTGGGTGGAAGGCCCGGCGCCGCGCTGCCATCACCCACTGCGCATGGGCGACCGGCTGTATGTGAGCTACTGGCATCACGGTTATCACATTCTGGATATTTCCGACATGTCGAAGCCGAAATGCATCGCGAGCGGTAACACCTCGCCGGCGTTTCCGCACCCGACGCATACCTGTCTGCCCATTCCGCAGACGCTCAAAGGCCGCAAGGTCATGGTGGTCGCAGATGAGGACGTCGCGAAGCTCTGGCCGGCGGCGCCGGCGTTCGCGTGGGTATACGACATCACCAACGAGCGTTGCCCCGTACCCATCTCGACCTTCCAGGTGGAAGGACTCGATCCCGATGGCGCGCCTCAGCCAGCCATGATGGGCTGTCATCAGCCCTCCGAGCGCTTCAAAGGGACCACCATTCCGTTCGCGTGGTTCGCCAAGGGTCTGCGCATCCTGGACATCAAGGATCCGTTCGCCCCACGCGAGGTTGCCTTCTACGAGGCGGATCCGCCGCAGGGCTGCGCTCTCGCTTCATCGAACGACGTCACCATCGACGATCGGGGGCTGTGCTACCTGATCGACCGGCAACGCGGCGTCGACATCATCGAGACCTCGGTGTTTTGAGGACAGGGTGGAACGCATTCAATGAACGACAAGATCATCACCATCGGCAAGCGCAATCCGAACCTGCCGTTTCATCCCGCAGTGCGCGCCGGCGACTTCATCTATGTTTCCGGACAGGTTGCCAAGGACGAGAACGGCAACATGTGCAGCGGCAACATCGAGGAGGAGACGCGGTGGACCATCCAGAGCCTGCGCCGCATTCTGCAAATGGATGACGCCGACCTCGACGACGTGGTCAAGGTGACGGTGTATCTGGCGGATGCGCGCAATTTCGGGCGCTACAACAAGGTGTTCGCCGAGTATTTCCCGGAGGGCCACATAGCGCGCACCACGGTCGAGGCCCGCGCGGTGATCGAATGCAAGATTGAGATGGATGCGGTGGCCTACAAGCCGCGCAGTTGAGTTGGTCAGGCAGGCTTCAGGGCGCGTCGGGGGGAGAACAACATGTTGAGGATTCTGGGTAGAGGCACATCGGGAAATGTGCAGAAGGTCGTCTGGTTGCTGGAGGAGTTGAGGCAACCCTACCACCGTGAAGATTACGGGCGTCAGTTCAACAACACCCAGACGGAGGCGTACTTGAGCCTCAATCCCTGCGGCAAGGTGCCGACGCTGGTGGATGGCGACGACGTCATATGGGAGTCGAACACCATACTGCGCTATCTCTGTAACAAGCTTCCCGGCGGCGCCGCGCTGTACCCGAGCGATCCCGCGTCGCGAAGCCAGGTCGAGCGCTGGATGGACTGGCAACTGGCCTCGCTGAATACGCCCTATCTCGGCGTGTTCCGGGAAGCGAAAAAGAAAGAGGATGAGCGCGCGGCAAGCTTCGGTGCCGACGCGAAGGAACTGGCGGCCCAGCTCGAGATCCTCGAAAAGGGTGTCGCCGGACGGCCATGGATCGCCGGGGCGAATTTCTCCATCGCCGATATTTGTCTCGGACCGGTCATCGATCGCGCGCTGGCGTTTCCGGTGTCGCTGCCGGCACTGCCGGGCGTGCGAGCCTGGCGCGACAAGATCACCGCCCGGGAAGCTTACAAGCGGTCAAAGGGCTGACGGCTCGTGCAGTCCGAGGGTCATGCATGAGGAATGCGGCAGTCATCGGACTCGGCACCATGGGGCCAGGCATTGCCGCGACCCTGGCGCGGGCCGGTATGAAAGTCGCGGCGTTCGATTCCGATCCGGACAAGCGCGGCAAGGCCGGGCCGGCGTTCGCTGCCGCGACCACGGTGCTTGCGGCGCTCACCGTGCCTGATCACACCGCTCACGTCATCTCCGTTTACGACAGCCTCGCCGCCTGCGTCGCGGGCACTGATCTCGTCATCGAGACGGTGCCCGAGAATCTGGACCTCAAGATCAAGGTGTTCCGCGACCTCGAGTCGCATGTCACCGACCAATGCATTCTCGCCTCCGACACCTCTGGAATTCCGATCACGCACATCCAGGCCGGCACTCGAGTGCCGGGCCGGGTGGTCGGCATGCATTGGTCGAATCCGCCGCACATCATTCCCATGATCGAAGTGGTCTGGGGCGAGAAGACCACGCCCACAACAGCGGATGCGCTGGTGGCGCTCGTCAGGCGCTGCGGCCATCTGCCCATCACCATTCGCAAGGACGTTCCGGGATTCGTCGAGAATCGCGTACTCTATGCCGTCATGCGGGAGTGCCTCGATCTGGTTGAACAGGGCGTCATCGATCCTCAGGATCTCGACGCCTGCGTGTCCTGGGGCATCGGCTATAAGCTTGCTGTAGTCGGACCCATGGCGTTGCTCGACATGGCCGGACTCGACATCTACTCGGCCGTCGCCGGCTACCTCAACAAACAACTGTCCAATCGATCCGACGTCGCCGCCTACATCAAGGAGCGAACCTCGCAGCGCAGGCTCGGGATGAAGTCCGGCGGCGGGATCTACGACTACACCCCGGAAAAGATCGCAGAGCTTCAGAGCCAGCGCGCCGCAAAACTCGTGGCCGTGCGCAAGGCGCTGCAGGGATGATGAGGCACGGCCGGACGATCACTGCGGTGTGCTTGGCTCTGTTGGCCGCGGTGTGGGGCGCCGATCGGAGCGCGCAGGCCTCGGAGGTCAAGGCCGTCGCCCTCATGCTGCCGGAAGAGCCCACCGATTTCGGCTGGAACCAGCAGGCCTTCAACGCAGCGAAGACGGTGGCCGCGAAATACGGCCTGAAATTCATGCCCGCGACCGGACTGGGCTACGGCGATCCGCATGCGCAGCTGCGCGAGCTGGCGGATGACGGAGCCAGTCTCATCATCGCCCACGCCAGCGGCTACAACACGGCGGCGCCGGAAATCGGCGCCGAGACGCATGTGCCGGTGGCCATCGTCGATCGTCCACAGGACAGCAGACCCGGGACCGTCGCGGATTACACGGTGAGCGGCCATGAGGGCGCGTACCTCGCCGGTATTCTGGCGGCGAAAATGACCAAAACCCGCGTCGTCGCCATCGTCGTGGCGGCGGAGTCGCCGCCGTGGAACAGTCAATCCGCAGCGTTCGCGCAGGGCGTCAAGGCGACCGACCCCGGCGTCAGGGTGTTGTATGCCGTCATCGGCGCGGCGGCGTACTCCGACGTCGCCGGCGGCCGGCGTGTGACAGAGTCGGTGATCGGGGCCGGCGCCGATGTTGTATTCGGACAGGGCGATCGTGCCACCTTCGGCATGCTGCAGGCGGTGGAGACCAAGAAATCCGCCGCCGGCGGAACCGTGTGGTTCATCGACGAAATCGGCGACAAGAGCTCGATCGACAAAGGCAATCTCCTCTCATCGGTGGTCTGGAACCTGGTGCCGGTATATTCGGCCATGATCGAGGACTTGAAGGCGAACAGGTTCGGCACGCATGCCTACACCATTCAACTGGCCGATGACTCGGTGCATCTTCTGCATACCAAGCACATCCCCGACGGGGTGTGGAACGAGATCGAGACCCAGCGCAAACAGATCGTCGACGGCAAGCTCAAGATCGTGCCGATCTGGGATGCGGTCAAGGTTCGCGCACTGATGACCTCAGTGGCGGCGCCCCCGAAGTAGCAGGCGTCCGAACGAGTGGTCGACGCCGCCGTACGCAACGTAACCAAGCGCTTCCCTGGCATCATCGCTCTCGACGACGTGTCGCTCACGTTTCGCGGCGGCGAGATCCACGTGCTGTTGGGCGAGAACGGGGCCGGTAAATCGACGCTGATGGGCTTGCTGGCCGGCATGCAGCAGCCCGATGCGGGCGAGATCGTCATGGACGGCAAGCCGGTGGTCATCAAGTCGCCTCGACACAGTATGGACCTCGGTATCGGCGCGGTTTTTCAGCAACTGCTCCTGGTGCCGAGCCTCACGGTCATCGAGAACCTGATGCTGGGGGGTCCATGGTGGCAGCCGCTGAAGCGAGCCGCCGCGCTGCGCCGCTTCGGCGAGCTCTCGGCAGTGTTGGCGATCCGAATCGATCCGGATGCGCCGGTAACTGCCTTGTCGCTCGGTGAGCAGCAGCAGGTGGAAATCATGCGGGCGCTGTGGCGCGGGGAGAAGATGTTGCTGCTCGACGAGCCGACATCGATGCTCACCCCGCAGGGCGTGCAGGATCTCGGGCGAATGCTGCGGGGACTCAGGGCAAAGGGTGTGGCGCTGATCCTCATCACTCACAAGCTGCTGGAGGCCTACGAATTCGGCGATCGCATCTCGGTGCTGCGCCAGGGTCGGCTCGCGGGCGAAATCGACCCGCAGCGCCTCAAGTCCCTGAGCGATAACGAGAGAACCGCGGAAGTGTTGGGTATGATGTTCGGGTCCGGTGCGAGCGGCGAGAGACCGGCGCACGAGGGGGCGCCGGATCTAGTCGGGTTGATCGGCCGAAAAGCGCACCGCTCGAGGCCAGTGGCCCGTGGGCTCCCGCCAACGCTCAGCGTCAGCGCGCTTGACACCGATGCCCAGGTCGGCGAGACCCCGCTGCGCGGAGTCTCATTCGATCTCTGGGCGGGCGAAGTACTCGGCATTGCCGGCGTGGACGGCAACGGTCAAAAGCACCTTGCGGAGGTGCTCGCCGGCCAGCGGACTGCTGCGCGAGGCCGGATCACGCTCGCGGCGTCGGATATCACCCGAGGTCGCGTGCCGGAGCGGCGCCGGCTTGGCATCCGCTACGTGACGGATGAGCGACTGGGTGAGGGCACAGTGGGCACGTTTTCCGTCGCAGTCAATCTACAACTCAAGGAAATCGGTGCGCCACCGCATTGGCGGCACGGCATCACCGATTGGAACCTCATCCATCGCAGTGCGCGCGATCGGATCCGCGAGCACGACATCCGCACGCCCTCGGAACGCACTTCTGTAGGCAAGCTCTCCGGCGGCAACATCCAGAAGGTGCTGCTGGCGCGTGAGCTCGGCGCCGACGCCCGCGTCGCCATACTCAACAAGCCTACGTACGGGCTCGACTTGCAGAACCAGCGTCTGACTCTGCAGCGAATCGGCGCGGCTGCGGGGCGCGGAGTCGCTCTCATCGTGATATCCACGGATCTCGACGAATTGCTCGAGATCAGCGACCGGATCGGCGTGATGTTCAAGGGACATCTGGCGGGCGTTGTGGACAATGGAGCCGACGCGGAGCGCAGGGTCGGCTCGTTGATGACCGGAGCAACAAAAGAGTGACCGAGGGGCGTGGCGCCGATGGGAGCCCTTCAGCTGCCGTGCTGCGAATATTAGTACCGGTGGTGCTGGCGCTCGGCGTGAGCGCCGTAATTCTGGTAGCGCTCGGCAAGAATCCGCTTGACTACTACAGCTACGTGATCGAACGCGGCTTGCTGCGCCGGGGCGGCCTGCAAGAGACCTTGACGCGGATGGCGCCGCTGCTGTTGATTGCCGCAGGACTGATCGTGGCCTTTCGCGCGGGCATCTGGAATCTGGGAGGCGATGGCCAGTTTCTGCTGGCGGCGGTGACGGCAGCGGCGTTGGCGCCGGTGCTCCAAGGCGTGCTGCCCCGCGCGCCCACGCTCGTGCTTTGCATGCTGGCCGGTGCACTGGTGGGCGCGGCCTGGTCGCTGATTCCGGCGCTGCTCAAGGCGCGCTACGGTGTGAATGAGATCGTCACCACTCTCATGATGAGCTTCCTTGGCGTGAGTCTGAGCAACGTCCTGATCAAACTTGCACTGTTCGATCCTGACACCACAGTGCCGCAGACGCGTAGTCTTCCGGTCGATCACCGCCTGCCCCACCTCTTCAACTCGACCGTCCACTGCGGACTTTTGATCGCGGTGGTCGCCCTGGTACTGGTTCATTTGACGATGACGCGAACGGCGTTCGGGCTGAAGCTGCAAGTCCTCGGGGCCAATCGCGCGGCCGCCATTCACGCGGGCGAGCGGGTAAACCGTCTGACTGTCCTCGCGTTCATCCTGAGCGCGGGGCTCATCGGTCTCGCCGGCGCGGTGGAGGTGCTGGGAGTCTGGGGCACGGTGCGGGCGGACTGGAACCCGGCCTATGGTCTGCTGGTCGTTCCGCTGGTATTCCTGGCGCGCCTCAACGGCTATGCGGTGATCGGGTTCACCCTATTCTTCTCGGCGCTGATGGTGGGCGGCGAGAGCGCGGCTCATCGGGTCGGTGTACCTCAGAACTATGTACTTGTGTTGGTATCGCTGATGCTGGTGTTTCTGGCCCTGGTCGAATACTGGGACCAGGCACGCCGCAAACTTTTGGCTGCCTGACTCATGAACCCACTTTTCACGGAATCCTTCCTGGTCTCCTTACTCTACGGGGCGGTCACCGCTGGCGTGCCGCTGCTACTCGCAGGGCTCGGCGAACAGATGTCGGAGAAGGCCGGAGTGCTGAACGTCGGCATCGAGGGCATGATGCTGTTCGGGGCCTATGCCGGCTTCGTCGGCGCGTGGTACACGGGTTCGTTCTGGCTCGGCTTTCTCGCCGGCGGCGCGGGGGGCGCAGCGGTCGCTTTCATGGTACTGCTGCTCTGCATCCGCAGGGGCCTGAACCAGATTGTCATCGGCATTGCCATCACGATGGGATTCCAGGGTTTGACCTCCTTGCTGCATTTCGTGCAGTTCAGCCGGACCTATCCTCGGCTCGCCGCGGCGCCGGTAGTCGCGCTGCCGGGATTGAGTCGCATGCCCATCCTCGGAAAGGGACTCTTCACCCACAGTCCCGTCGTATACCTGAGCGTACTGCTGGTTGGTGTACTGACCTGGGTGTACCGCGCGACGTACCTCGGGCTCAGTCTCGAGGCGGCCGGCAACAAGCCGTCAGCCCTCGATGCCGCCGGCGTTGATGTGATCCGCACCCGTTCGTTTGCCGTGCTGTCCACGGGTTTCCTCGCAGGGCTCGGCGGTGCCTACATGGCCATTGTGGGAGCCGGTCTTTTCGTGCCTTTCATGACCGGCGGCGCAGGCTTCATGGGCATCGTGCTCGCGATGTTGGCCCGCGGCCGGCCGGTGTGGGTGCTGGTAGGCGCCGCGCTGTTCGGCGCGAGTCTGGCTATGACCACGGCGTTGCAGGTCGCCGGCTTCAACGTCCCGACGGACGTGGTACAGATGCTGCCCTTTGCCGTCGTGATGGTGGTATTGGTGATGTTCGCGCGGCACAGTGTGTTGCCACCCGCGCTCGGTTTGCCGTACGTGCGCGGCGAGCGTTAAATAGGGGCCAGAGGAGTTATCGAGTCATGACTGAAACGAAGGTACATCTGCTGGACGGCGGAACGCTCGTGATCGATGGCTACCACGCGTTCTGGAACCGCGGCCCCGGCGGCGAGGTGAGATTCCCCTGCTACAGTGTGCTGATCGAGCATGCCGACGGCCGCTACATCTTCGACACCGGCTACGATTTCGACCACGTGATGCGGGTGCTGCCCTTCGAAAAGCCGATCCAGGATCCTGCCCAAACGATACCGGGACAACTGGCGAAGTTGGGGCTGAAACCCAAGGACATCAACTACGTCATCAACTCCCACTATCATTTCGACCATTGCGGTGGCAACAAGCATTTCCACACGGCGTGTACCTTGTGCCACGCCAAGGAGCTGGAAGCCGCGGGCAACCACCAGCCGTTCGAGCATCTGGGGTATTCCGACTTGAGCTTCGCTCCTGAGATGGCTGCCAAGGGCGCCCGGCACCTGCCGCCCGATCCGGCACTCGACATGTACACGCCCAGATTCGAGACCCTGACGGGCGATCAGGAGATCGCCAAAGGACTATGGTTGTTCGAGACCCCGGGGCACACCGCCGGTCACTACAGCCTGATGGTCGAGCTCAAGAACCGGCGCCCGATGTTGTTCACGGCGGATGCCTGTTACAGCAAGAAAAACATGGACATGATGTGCATCTCCAGCTTCCACCTGGATCCGACGGCAAACCTCGCATCCATGAAGCGGTTGCAGGTGCTCGCCGACACTCACGACGCCGAGCTCTTCTACTCGCACGACCTCGAGAGCTTCAAGACCTATCGGACCGGAGCCGACTACTACTCCTGATCGGCTACCAGCGCACCATGCCCGCATCGACGGTGAGCGCCTGTCCCGTAATCCAGTGCGCCTCGTCGGATGCGAGGAAGGCGACCGCCGGAACAACATCCTTCGGCATACCGCGACCCTTGATCGCCTGGAGCATTCCGACGAACTCAAAGGCCTCCTTGTGGGGCGAGGTTTGTACGCTCTCCGTGTCGATCAGCCCCGGGCAAACCGAATTGGCCGTGATCCTGTAGGGCCCCAGCTCCGTCGCCAGGGCGCGGGTGAACGTCAGTACGCCGCCTTTGGAGGCAACGTAATGCGCCATGTTCGGTGTCCCGGCGAATATCGAGTTCGAGCTGAAGTTGACGATACGGCCGTAGTCGTTCTTGCGCATCAGGTCCGAGCCTGCCCGGCACATGAGATAGAGCCCGTCCAGATTGACGCGCAGCACGCGCCGCCACTCGGTGAAGGTGATTTCGTCCCATTTCACGAACGGCACGATGGCGGCGGCATTGATGAGGATGTCCAGCTTGCCGAACGTACTCGCGACCGTGTCGAAAAGCCTGGCGACCGCGCCTTCATCGCCGATGTCGCAGGCGACGCCGATCGAAGCGCCGCCGATGGTTTTTGCAGTGACCATGGCACCGGAACCGTTGATGTCCACGGCCACGACCGTGGCGCCCTCATCGCCGAGGCGCAGCGCCACTGCCTTGCCCATGCCCTGCGCGGCGCCGCTCACGACCGCCACCCGGTCTTCAAATCTGCGCATTGGTTCGCCACTTCCCATCGCTGGATGAGCCACGGGACGACACTAACACGAACTGGTTCGGAAGTTCGACACCGGGCGAACAGTGGTGAACCATTTGCGCCGCATTTGGCGACCAGGAGTGGCTTCCCGTTGGCCGATGAGGACCGGAGGTGAACTGAGAGAGCTGCCGCTCCTGGACTCCGCCCAAGAAGAAAGCGCGTTCGATTATCGTCCGCTTGGGGGAGATCCCACTTGATCTTTCACCAGGCGCGCCGGCCAGAAAAAACCGAGCGCATCGCCGGTGCCAGAGCGCGCCATGCGCTACGTCGGAACTCTGGAGAGTCTCCAGGCACTTGAGAGAACCAGCAAGTACAGGACGCCATCGTTCGTACACTTGCAGGGTGCCCGCTGGTGTTATCCAGTCAACGGGATCACACCGATGGGATAGGGGTAGGGAACAGCTTCCAGCTGCTCTTTCGGACACCGAGCAGCCTCGCATGGAAATTTCGCGCCAGCGGCAAGGCCGTGCTCGACGCGCGAGCTTGAACTTTCAAAAGTGATACGTCGCGTCGATCCCATACGTGCGTGGCTCGCCGACGAGCGCGTAGTCGAAGCCCAGCGCGCCGGTATCCAGATCCTTCTGATTGAGCGCATAGGCGAGGTACTGCCGGTTCGTAAAGTTCTTGACCCAGGCCCCGATGGCGTAGCCCCGCTTGCCGGTGCTCTCGAAAAACAGCCTCGCGTTGCCGACGCCGTACCCGCCCTGCGCATCGCGTTGGGTGTTGAAGGCGTCGAAATACTGCTTGCCGTAGAAGTTGCCGTCGACTAACAGTCGCAGGTCTCCAGGCGTAAGGCGAAGGATACGCCAGTTGATATCGACGCCCGCGCTGTAGTCCGGCGCCTGGATGAGCTGATTTCCGGCGCAGCAGACACGCGGCACACCGGGTGACTGGAATTCTCCGGCGTGCAAAGTGAGCTCGACGTACTTGCTGTGCATGAGCCCTAAACTCGAGCCGATCTCGAGGTCGGGCGTCACCTTGCCCCGGAGCTCGAACTCGGCCCCGTCGACGCGTGACTTCGGAGCGTTGACCGTGCGGAAACCCGAGCCGAGACCCCCCGGCAGCGAAAACGCGTCCAGGAACTGTTGGTTCCTGTAGTCGTAGTGGAACAGCGTTGCGTTGAATACGCCCCGATGGTTTGCGAATTCCGACTTGAGCCCAAGCTCATATGAGTAGAGCTTCTCCGGGTCGGCGAACGTGAGCTCTGTCCGGTCGTTGTAGGCCTGACCGTTGAAGGCCACGCCGCGATAGCCCTCGCTGATACTCAAGTAGGCCAACAGCCCATCGCTCGGCTTCCAGTCGGCGCCGATCTTGCCACTCACGTTGCTGGTATCCTTTCCAAATTCCGGCACCACTCCAAGTCCCTGCGGCGCGAGTCCTTGCTGGAAGAACGTGCGCGGCGCCGTGACCCCGAGGGGCAGGTTGCCGATGGTTTGTGTCCACAACGTGGTCGCATCGACGTCAGGGCTGGTGCCGACCGACCCAGGACTCGGCAGACCACCTTCGAGTGCATAGAAATTCCCAATGGCCACTTTGTCCCGGGTATAGCGCACCCCGGCACGCAATGTAATGGTCGGGGCTACGGCGAACGTTGTGTTGAGGAATAGCGCCCTGCTGTCCTTGATCTGGTCAAAGTTGTTGTACTCGTCGAATCCGTAAAGGGGCAGTGCCAGGCCGATGCTGGGGCTGCTTGGCGGAATCTGCGGAGTCCAGAAGCCCGGATATCCATCGAAGAAATGGAACTGCACCGTTGCATGGGTACTCTCGCGGCCATAGTAGAGGCCCCCCAGCCAGCCAAGTGCTCCGCTGTCGTGCGAGGCGATCCGGATCTCCTGCGAGAACGCGTTCACCGTCGAGAAATACGTGTTCGGGTCGTCGATACGGGCCGTGATCGGCAGCCCGCCATCGTCACTCTTCTCGTACCAGCGACCGTAATCGAACCCGCTGACCGAGGTAAGCGTTGCGTGCGCGCCGAGCTGCCATTCGAGCTTGAGTGTTGCATTGTCGTCGCGGATATCCTTGTGGACTGCAAACTTGGCACCGTTGTCGAACCAACCGATGCTGCCGGTGAACCCCGTTACGGCAGGGTCGTTGGCGATCGCGTGCGCGCCGTACGGCGTGCCGCCTGAGCGGCTCATCGACAACTTGAGTGTTGCAGTCAGGCTGTCGGTGGGCCTTGCCATCAGGGTCAATCGCGTGGCGAGCGCATCGACTCCGTTCAGGGGCTCCACGCCAGGTGCACCGGGGATGTAATCCGGTGCGACGCTGTGAACCCATCCGTCGCGCTTCTCATAGTAGATCGCTACGCGCCAACCGAGCTGGTCATCCATGATGGGGCCGCCAACCGCGGCGCGTGCAGAGCGATCGCTGTAGTTGCCCCCGCCGACTGTGACGTAGCCGTCATACTCGGTGAGGCTCGGGTTCTTGGAGTAGAAATTGACAGCGCCGCCGGTGGCATTCTTGCCGTAAAGCGTCCCTTGCGGGCCGCGCAACACCTCGACATGATCCAGGTCATATGTCTGCAGCGCCTGGACGGCGCCTACGGGCTTGTAGACCTCATCCACATACATCGCGATGGGGCTACTTTGGTTCTCGCTGAAATCCTGTGTCGTCACGCCGCGCAGCGTGAAGGTCGGTTGCGCCTCGGGGCCGTATGGAAGGTTGAGCAACATATTCGGCACAAGCGCCGTGATATCGGAGGCCTGTCGCACGCCGCGATCGATCAGATCGCTCTCCGATACCGCCGTAATTGCTATGGGAACGTCCTGGAGCTTCTCGGTTTTGCGCTCGGCCGTCACCACGACTTCTTGCAGCTCGGTGGTGGGCGTTTCCTCGGCCGCAGCGGCAGCGTGGACCGGCGCGCCGATCCCAAGGAGACTGATGAGGACCGCCGCCTGCCGCGCTGAGCGAAGCGTTTCGGTATTCATTTGCGAGGCCCCCTGATGACCCCAATCGATCCGATATGTGAGTCTTGCGTATCGTATAGTGAGTCTTACACACTACATACCGGAATGGAAGACCCGGAAATCGAGCCATGAAGAAGGAGGATCCTGTGACGCGGACCACTCAGCCGACAGCGCTTCCGCTCAATCAGTCCGTCGAAAAGGCTCTGGCCGTGCTGCACGCCTTCGGCGGCGAACGGCGTGCGCTGAACCTTGTGGAGATCGCCGCCGCGGCTGGCATTACGAAGAGCTCAGCGCAGCGCTTCACCAACACGCTGCAGCAGCTCGGCTACCTGCAACGAGACAAGCACGCGAAAGGCTGGAGCTTGAGTCCGCGTGTGCTCACGATCGGGTACGCGTACTTGTCCGGGCACACGCTGATCGAGTCAGCGACCACTCACCTTCGGCAGCTCAATGTTGCGACGGGCGAATCGGTGAGTCTTTCGGAGCCTGACGATACGAACATGGTGTATGTGGCGCGCTTTCCTGCGCATCAGCCCTTTTTCATCCACATGCCCATCGGGCGTGCATTACCGATGTTCTGCACGAGCGCAGGCCGCGCATATCTGTCGCACCTACCCATGGAAGAAGTATCGGAAATCCTGGATCGTTCAGCGCTGCGCCCGCTGACTCCCACGACCGTGACGGACAAGGCGCGGATCCTCGAACTGGTGCTCGAAGCTCGCGAGTTAGGTTATGCGCGGGCGGACCAGGAGTGCTATCGAGGCGATCTCACCATCGGCGCACCGATCATGGGACAGCACGGTCGTCCGGTGGCGGCGATCAACATCTCCGGCCCGACGAGTCGCTGGACCATGGAGGAGCTTACCGAGCGTTGGGCACCGCTGTTGATGGAAACTGCGCGCGCGGCTTCGAGTGGCATGGCTGATCGATTGTTCGGCGAAAGCGCCTGAACTCGCAATGCAGTCTGTAGGT
>CAZDTG010000047.1:0-28448 GCA_964508005.1 uncultured Steroidobacteraceae bacterium | reverse complement strand
CCTTGTCGTTGTACAGGCGGCGCACCTTGCGCGCGTTGCCCTTCATGACGGTATTGCCCAGCGTCACCTGCCCATCGCCGCCCATGGCGACACCGCTGCCGCGCCGGACGGCGAGAATCGTCGTGCCATGCGGATTGAATTCGAACTTGTCGCTCATAGGACTCCAATACAGTGCAAGGGACACTCCCGCGCTCGACCCGAGGCTGGGCGCGCGCCGCTAGCCCTTCTTGCGCGCCCGGGGATGCGACGTTTCGTAGATGCGGGCCAGGTGCTGGAAGTCAAGATGGGTGTAAACCTGGGTGGTGGAGATGTCGGCATGGCCGAGCAGCTCCTGTACCCCGCGTAGCTCGCGGCTCGATTCCAGCAGGTGCGTCGCAAACGAGTGGCGGAAGAGGTGGGGATATACGTGCATGCTGAGGCCCTGCCGCCGTGCCCACTGCGCCACGCGCGTCTGCACGGCACGGGGTCCCAGCCGCTTCCCGCCGCGGCCCACGAAGAGGGCAAGCTCATCGGGCTTGGCCACGGCCGCACGCTCCAGGAGCCACTTCCTGAGCACTTCGCAGGCAACGCTCCCGACCGGCACGATGCGCGCCTTGCGACCCTTGCCGAGCACGTGAACCGTGCGGTCCGCCAGATCGAGATCCCCCACATCGAGACCCACGAGCTCAGCAAGCCGCAGGCCGGAGGAGTACAGCAGCTCCATGATCGCCCGGTCGCGAGTCACGAACGCGTCCCCGGGGGGGATCTCCAGGAGCCGCGCCATCTGGTCGGGATCGAGCGTCTCGGGAAGACGCCTGGCAGCTTTCGGGGCGCGCACGTCGTGCGCCGGATTGCGCGTCACACCGCTGGGCACAAAAGACTCATCACTCGGTCCAGGCTGGCCCGCGCGCTGCTGATTCTCGCGAATCAAAAAATCGAAAAAGCTTCGTACGGCGGAGAGCCGCCTCTGCACACTGCGAGGTGACAGGCCGCCTGCGTGCGAATGCGCCGCAAAGGTCCGGATGTGCTGACTGTCGAGCGCGCTCCAATCGCCGAGCGCCATCCGATCGCAGTGCTTCACGAGGGCCGCGAGGTCACGCGCGTAGTTGGAGTCCGTGTGCGCGGAGAGCCGGCGCTCCGAGCTCATGTAACGCCGGAACCGGGCCACCCACTCGAGCGCCGCCGGAGTCATCGCACGCCGCGGATTCCAGTGATCCCGCGCGGCGCTCAGCGATCCCGCGCGGCGCTCAGCGAGTCGGTGATCAACTCACCCATGCGCGCGAGGAACTCCGTGCTCATCCCCGGATGAAAGCGATCACGATCCGTGCTGCCGATCGCCAGCAGCCCCACCGCGCCCTTCTCACCCAGCGGCACCAAGGCGATCGAGCCGATGTCGTTCGCGTCCGAGCCAAAGAGGAATTCGCGCTGCGAGTCGCGCGCTTGCCCGCAACGGGGCTTGCCACTCGCGAACAAGGTCTCGAAGGATTTCAGATTCGCGTCGTCAGGTCGTATGGTGCGCACGAAGCGCTGCGCTGCCTGGTCCGCCTGCTCGCCAATCAACACCAGCACCGCGTGAAAGGCGTCGAAGTCCTCGCGCAGACTCGCCTCGATCCTGGAGATGGCTTCCGTCCGTGCGCGGGCCCCGAGTAGACGCCGCGTGAAACGATGCAGCTTGTCGGCTATCGCATCGTTGCCTCGTGCGACCTGCACGAGCTCGGCGAGCTTCCCTTCCAGTGAAGCGTGCTTCTCGCGCAGCACTTCGATCTGCCGCTCCACCAGGGAAATCGTGGATCCGCCCCGGACGTGGGGCAGCCGCAAGCGCGCCAGCAGCGCCTGGTGACGCTCGAAGAAATCGGGATTGTGCTGCAGGTAGGCCGCGATCGATTCCTCTTCGGTCTCGGTGGCCGACAGGCCGCGGGCTTCTCGTGTAGTCATAAGGTTCAGACCTCGACGTGACCTTCGAAAGATATCTCGGCAGGACCCGTCAACCAGATATGTTCTCCAGGACCGCCCCAGTTTACGCGCAACTCACCCCCACGCACGCGCACACTCACCTCCGGATCAAGACGCCCCCGATGGCGTCCTACTGCCACGGCCGCGCACGCGCCTGTCCCGCACGCCAAAGTTTCCCCTGCGCCCCGCTCGTACACCCGCAGGCGGATATGCCCCTTGTCCACGATCTCCATGAATCCAGCGTTCACGCGCTTCGGGAAACGGGGGTGTCCCTCGATTGCGGGGCCCAGCGTGTCGACCGGCGCCCGCTCGACGGATTCGACTTCGACCACCGCGTGGGGATTGCCCATGGAGACGGCCCCGATGGAGATCGCGCGGCCGGCAACGTCGAGCGAATAGGGATCGATCCCGGCCGGCGCATCGAAAGGGAGCGCCCGCGGATCAAAGCTGGGCACGCCCATGTCGACCGAAACGACATTAGCGGGGAGGATGCGCGCGTGAATGAGTCCGGCGGGGCTGTCCAGGGTGACGGCGCTGGCAGCTGCGAGACCCCGACGATGCAGCAGTGCGGCGATGCAACGCGCACCGTTGCCGCATTGCTCGACTTCGGCGCCATCGGAGTTGAATACTCGATAGAAGACAGCCGTATCGGCTCGCCGGGGTGCCTCGAGCACCAGCGCCTGGTCGTAGCCGATCCCCGTGTGCCGGTCGGCCAGAGCGCGCAGTTGCACGGCGCTCAGCATCGGTCGCCCGGGGGGCACATCGAACACGACGAAGTCGTTCCCCACACCATGCATCTTCGTGAAATCGATGCGCATGGCGAAAGAATAACCGAAACGCTGAGTCTGCGGTCACCTGCTGAGGCCCAAGTGACCTCCACCCGCGTCAGCGCAACGCGGACCGGTCCCTAAACATGCAGCGGTCCATCACAGTGAAGATCCCGGCGTCGCGCGCACGTTGGGCAGCGGCGTCGTCGATGACGCCATCCTGCAGCCATAACGCGGGCACCCGCAGGCGAATGCACTCCTCCACGATCGCGGCCACGTGCTCCGGCCGGCGGAAAACATCCACGATGTCCACCTGCTCGCCCGGCCCCAGAACATCGCGCAGATGCGCGAGGTCCGGCACGGCCTGCTCACCCAGAATGACTTCCGCGCTCGGGGTTACGGGAATGATCCGGTAACCAAAGCGCTGCAAGGCGCGCGCCACACCGTGGCTCGGGCGCGTGGGGTCCGCGGAAAGTCCCACGACCGCAATGATCCGGGCCGAGCGCAAAAGCTGCGCAATCTGCTCGCTGGAAGGATTGGTGAACACGGATCTGTCCTTGGCGTGGCCACGGGTTGCACGTAGTGTAACGCTCATGGCGGTACTGCTGCTTTGACGTCTGGGGACCACGCCGTCCGGATCGAACCGCATGGCCGGACCATCCGCGTCCGCGCCGGGCAGCCGGTGCTCGAAGCCGCCCTCGCCGCAGGACTCAACCTCCCCCACAGTTGCAAGTCGGGCCATTGCAGCTCGTGTCGTGCGCGGCTGCGAGCCGGTGAGATCCGCTATCCGGGCAGCCGGCCTCTCGGGATCACAGCAACCGAGGAGCAGGCCGGCAACATTCTGCTTTGCCAGGCGCGCGCGCTCACGGACCTGGTGATCGAGGCGCGGCTCATCGCGAACGTCGCCGACGTCGACATAAAGACACTGCCCTGCCGGATCGCGCGCCTGACGCCGCTCGCATCCGACGTCATGCAGGTCTGGCTGCGGCTCCCCGCGGTCGAGAGCCTGCGCTTTCAGCCGGGACAGTATCTCGACGTGCTGCTGGATGGGGGACGCCGCCGCAGCTTCTCCATCGCAAGCCCGCCTCATGACAGCGAGCTCATCGAGTTACACGTGCGCCGCGTGTCAGGAGGCGGGTTTACGGAGCGTCTCTTCAGCGGAGTCGGTGCAGCTGGTGCTCTCGAGACCGGCGCGCTGCTGCGGATCGAAGGCCCGGTGGGCCAATTCACCTATCGATCGGGCACCACTCCACTGCTGATGATTGCGGGCGGCACGGGTTTCGCCCCGCTCAAGTCGATGCTGAGGCACGTTCTGGAGAACGGCGCGAGCGACAGCCAGGCGCGCGACATTCATCTGTACTGGGGCGCTCGTCAGCCCCAGGACATTTACGAAGAGGCGCTGCTGCTCGACTGGGTGCGGCGCCAGCCGCGATTCCATTTCACGGCGGTACTGTCGCACTCGAATGACACCGGTGCCGGAGGGCACCGCCGCCTCGGATGGGTACACGAGGCAGTGCTGGCCGACCATCCTGACCTGTCGGCATTCGAGGTCTACGCCGCCGGCCCGCCCGCAATGATCGAGGCCATCCGCACGAGTTTCCCCGGCCATGGCCTCAGTGCCGGCCGACTGTACTTCGACTCCTTCGATTACGCCCCGGACAGCACGCCGTAACGAAAGGCACAGCTCACGTGGCGGCGGGATGCTCTCCCGCCGCCATACGTGCCGGTCCCTGACCGCGCAATGATCCGAACCGGCGGGCGTAGGTGCGGGTGAATTCGGCGCCGAACAGGAAGATCTGCGCAGAGTAGTACACCCAGACCAACAGGAGGATGATCGAGCCGGCCGCGCCATAGGTGGAGGCGAGCCCGCTGTTGCCCAGGTACACGCCGATGGCGTACTTGCCTACCGAGAACAATGTGGCGGTCACCACCGCCCCCACCATCACATCGCGCCACGCTATCCGAGTACTCGGTAACACCTTGTAGAGCGTCCCGAACAGGGCCGCGACCAGCAGGAAGGAGAGCAGCTGGTTGAGCCATTGCAGCACGAGATTGATGAAATGCTCGCCGCGCGCGAGGCTCTCCAGCGCCGCGAGGCCGGCACTGATGACGAGCGAGACGAGCAGCAGAAACGCGAGCGCCAGGATCACGCCCACCGACAGGAGTCGGGTGCGCACGAAATACCAGAACCCCTGCCGGCGCTCCGGCGGCACGTCCCAGATCTTGTCCAGCCCTGCCTTGAGCTCCACGAGCGCGGTGGTCGCGCCGACGATCAGCGTGAGGACGCTGAAAACCGTGGTCAGGGTGCCGGCGCGCGACTCGCTGGCATTGTGGATGACCGACTGCACGGCTGCGGCGCCCGCCGGCCCGATGAGGTCGCTGATCTGCTCGAAGATTTCACCACGTGCCGCCTGCTGGCCGAAGAAGAGACCGGCAATCGCAATGGACAGCAGCAGGATGGGCGCAAGGGAGAACACGGTGTAAAAAGCTAGCGCTGCGCCGGTCCGGGACGCGTTGTGATCTATCCATCCCATCACTGAATCGCTCACGAGCATCCAGATGTTGCGTGAGAGGCGGCCGAGTCGCGAGCTATGTCGTGAGTCGTCCATGCCCCGCTCACGGACCGCGCTGCCGCGGCTGAGTGGTCGTCTGCGCGGCTGCCGCTTCCACGGGAGCGGTGCGCGCGGCAGCACCCGCCTTCGCTCGACCGGGATCCAGCACGATGTTGGCTTTCACAGGATAGTGATCCGAGGCCCGCCGCGCCGCCGGACTCCGATGGACTGCGATCGTGACCAGCGCACTGGGCGCACGCGACCAGATCCGATCGAGCGCGAGCAGTGGCGCCCACACCGGAAACGACCTCACCGACGGCGCCTTGCCCAAAGCGCCGTGCATCCAGCGTAAGGGCCGCCCCACAGGCCACCACTCATTGATATCGCCCAGCACGACCACGGGCTGCTCCTCAGGGATGCGGCCAAGCACGGCTGTCAACTTCTTGACCTGGTAACGCCGCTCGCTCGCGTGCAAGCCGAGATGCGTCACGATCACACGAACAACGCGCCCTCCCACCAGCAGCTCCACGTCGAGTGCGCTGCGTGGCTCGCGGCTCTCGAACGTGAGGTCGTAGCTGCGTACGTGCCGGACCTCGCGAAAGGTGAGTAACGCGTTCGTTTTCCGGACACGAAGGGGAGTGACGATATGCGTGCATGCGGCGATCGGCGTCATGCCGGTAGCGCTGGCAAGCTGCTGAAGCTGCATGGACGCACTCCCCACGCCAAGCCGCCCGTCCACTTCCTGCAAGCCGACCGTGTCGCAGCCCAGCTCCCGTATTACCCCGGCAACTCTTTTGTAGTCATGACGCGCGTCGGTTCCCACGCACCCATGAATGTTGTACGAGCCGACGGCCAGCACATCGCGATCGTCTCGCCGGCCACGGACGCTATGGGCGGCGCTCACGGTCGCGCACCCGGGAAGCCATGGCGCGGCGGCGGACGATCCACCTTGCCGCGGGTGCGCGCGCTCAGCCGCCGCGTGCGCCATCCCGGGGATGAAGCCGCTCATGAGCTCGTCCATCGAGATCGGCTGCCCGGGATCGGCGACGCCGTTGGCGAGGGCGATCATCGCGGGAGAGGCCTCATCGAGACGCTCGAAGCCCCGCAGTGTGCGTCCCGAGGTCTTCCCAAAAGTCTCGATCGTTGCGGCGAGTGAATGAGCGGCTTTCGGAGCGTCCTCGAAGTCCTGGACGGCAACACCCAGATGCTCTGCAAGCAGAGTG
This sequence comes from uncultured Steroidobacteraceae bacterium, assembly GCA_964508005.1. Lineage (GTDB taxonomy): Bacteria > Pseudomonadota > Gammaproteobacteria > Steroidobacterales > Steroidobacteraceae > 13-2-20CM-66-19. The sequence goes on along the minus strand of CAZDTG010000047.1, from coordinate 21,974 downwards.
TTGCGCGCCGACGCGATTGCCGCACGCTTGCGGGAATCGCCGCCCGCCTCGACAGCCAGGTCGCACTCCGTATCGAGACCCATCGAGCGGCTGGCGAAGTTGGCTGAGCCGACCCGCAGCCACTCGTCGTCGACGATCATGAGCTTGCTGTGTACGTCGCAGCCGGAGTCACCCGGCGTGTCGGGATACCAGGCTGAAAAGCGGCCGTAGCGATCTGCATCGCGCAGCTTGCGCAACAACACGGACCGCAGCGCGGCCATTGCCGGCGCCTCGAGCCAGCCGGAGGATGCAAGCCGCGAGACCACGACAACCTCCGGTCCTTGCGGCTCGGCGAGCCGCGCCGCAAGCGCCTCTCCGAGCGACTTCGCGGTGAAGTATTGGTTCTCGAGATAGATATAGCGCCTGGCGGCGGCGATCATGTCGAGATACAGCGCCTCCACTTCCGTAACCGCCTGTTGGGTCGCTCCGGCGGGGACTGTACGCGCCAACGCCACGCTCACATCGGAAAACATGACGGGCACGGATGCGGGCCATGGATCGCTCAGGGCGTAGGCAGAAGGCAGCGCCTTTCCCGTCGCGCCGCGCCAGCGCTCGCTCGCCACACCTTGGAGCACTCGCGCGGCCTCGGAGTCCACCGCCAACATGGTGTCGTGAACCGGTCCGTAGGGTTGCGCCTCTCCGCCGTTGCTGCGTCGTGGATCGTTGCAGGCGTGGGCTGGCGTATCCCAGCGCCCCACCGTGAGGTCCATGCCGCCGCAGAATCCGACCGCCCCGTCGATCACGACGATCTTCTGATGGAGAGCAGCGCCCAGGGGACCGGTCGAGTCGTAGCAGCAGTCGATCCGGCGATGCGGTTGCCAGCTCCCGTCGGATCCGGCCGGCAACTCACGCCCCGCGCCGAACAAGAGGGGGGAGTCCCACACCAGAATGAAGATCCTCAGGCGGCGGTTGCGCCGGATGAGGAAGTTCAGGAAATCGCCGAGCAGATCCGGCACGCCCTGCATATCCAGGTGCAAGCGGGTCTGACTGTGAAAATCCCAACCCACGATGACGATCGACCGGGTGGCACGCAGCGCAGCCTGCGCAAAGGCGCGAAAGTACGCCGCGCCGTCGATCAGCAGCGCGGCCCGGTCGCAGCGTACTGCGCGATAACAGTTGCGTCCTGGCTTGAACAGAGTCGTGGAGAGCGGCGCAGCCATGGCCACGCTCGAGCAAACTTCATACCCGCAATCCGCCGCTGACTAACCTCGCGCGTCGCGCTTGCGCTTCCGCGTGCGCTTGCGCCGGGACTCGCTGGCGCGCGGAGCGCCTCGAGCGGGCTTGGGCCCGAGCGCCAGCGCGGCCGAGATGTGCGCAAGGTGCGTCAGGCCTTGAGGAAAATTGCCGAGCATCTCCTTCCCGAGCGAGGCGTATTGTTCGGCAAACAGTCCCAGGTCGTTCGCGGCCGCGCTCGCGTGTTTGAACGCCTGCAGCGCCTCCCTGCGCCGGCCCTGCCGGGCCAGGCATTCGGCCAGCCAGAAGGTGCACGCGAGAAACACGCCCTCCCGGCCGTGCAGCCCATCTTCGCTGTTGTAACGCAGGATCAGGCCATCGCGCGTGAGCTCCTGACGAATGACGTCGGTCGTACGCACCATGCGTTCATCGCGGAACCCGACAAAATCGACGCCGGGTAACAACAGAAGCGCCGCGTCCACCTGATCGCTGTCGTAGCTCTCGACGAAGATTCCGCGCGAGTGATCCATGCCGCGCGTTTCGATGTTGCGACGCAGGTCATCGCGCTCCTGCCGCCAGCGATCGAGCGGTGCCGGAAGCGAATACTTGTCGGCCAGGGCGATGCCCCCATCCACGGCCGCCCAACACATGACTTTCGAGTGAACGAAGTGGCGCGGCGCCGAGCGGATCTCCCAGATGCCGCGATCGGGTAGCCGGCTCTTGTCGATGGCCGCGTCAATGATTGCCAGCAGGAAGTCCCAGTAATCCTTCTCAGGCGGCACGCCGCGCTCACTCCACCGCCAGGACAGCTCCACGACGAGCCCGTACAGGTCGAGCTGAAACTGCCGCTCGGCGGCGTTCCCGATGCGTACCGGCCGCGAGCCGCGCCAACCCTCGAGCCCATCGAGCGTGATCTCCGGGAGACGGCGCTTGCCATCAACGGCGTACAGGACCTGCAGCTCATCGGCGTTGCCGGCAGCGCTGCGCTGGATGAAACGGCGCACCCCGTCAGCTTCGGATTCCAGGCCGAGCGTACCGAGAGCGCGTACCGTGAAAATGGAGTCGCGCACCCAGCAGAAGCGATAATCCCAGTTGCGCTCGCCGCCGACACTCTCCGGCAGCGACGTCGTGACTGCTGCGACGATCGCGCCGGTCGGCGCGTAGCTGAGCGCCTTCAGCACAATCGCGGACCGCATGATGCCCACACCCCGTCCGTCCCGATAACGGATCTTCGACGTCCACTGCCGCCACCACTGCCGGGTCTCGATGTAGTGTGCTTTCAACACCGAGAGGTCCCTCGCGGCCGAACGCAACGTCTGCGTCTCGTCCGGCCGGAAGAACGTGAGTCCGACGTGATATCTGTCACCACGACGGACTTCCACCCGCGCACGCAGATCGTGGTCGCCCGCAAGTTGCAACGGTATGTCACCGAAGAGCCGCAGTCCCGTGTTGCTGCCCACGGCACAGTGGGCGCCGGCGCCTGATTTGTAGATCCACGGTTTGACCTCTCCGAAGTCCACCCGGGGGACGACGGCCACATCGAAAATCACGCGGCCGCGCAATCCATGGATCACACGCACCAGCTCACGTCGCGGACGAAGCCGTCCGCCCATGCGCATCGAGAAGAAGTCGACGACGCGCGCCGTACCGGTCGCCGTCGTGAAGGTAGTGACGAGAATCAGGCTGTCGCCGCGATACTCGCGCCGCGCGCGGAAAGGTCCGGCGGGAGTGATGGCGAAATATCCGCCCTTGTTCCAATCGAGCAGGCGGCCGAAGCAGCTGTCGGAATCGAACCGCGGCAGGCAGCACCAGTCGATGGAGCCGCTGCGGGAGACGAGCGCGGCGGAGTGGCAGTCGCCGATGAGCGCGTAATCGCCGATGGGCGGATAGGCCGGCCCTGCGGGCACGGGCACCCGCTCCCGTGTCGTGCCGACGGCCGACGGCGGGAGCGGGGCCGCTCGGGAGGCGTGTTTAGGCCGCGCGCTCCGCAACCTTTTCCAACACCAGGCTGGAGCTCTGCGCCTGTTCGAAGCGCTGCGCCACGTCCTTCCAGTTCAGGACGTTCCAGATGGCATCGAAGAACTTCGCCTTCTCGTTGAGATATTGCAGATACCACGCATGCTCCCACGCATCGATCACGAGCAGCGGCACTGCGCCCTGCACCGTGTGCGACTGGTGATCGTGGAACTGCAGCGTGAGCAGGCGGGCCGACAGCGAATCCCACACCAGCGCGCCCCAGCCCGAGCCCATGCAGGTGGCAGCGGCCTTGGTGAGCTGCTGTTTGAACGTGTTGAAGCCGCCAAAGTCGCGATCGATTTGCGTGGCCAGCTTGCCGGTCGGTGTGCCGCCGCCGCCCGGGGAGAGGTTCTTCCAGAAGAGGCTGTGCAGCACGTGCCCGGAGAGATTGAACGCCAGCGCTTCCTCCACGGCGCCGATCCGGCTGAAGTCACTCTTCTGGCGCGCTTCCGCCAGCGCCTCGAGGGCGGCGTTCGCGCCATCCACGTAGGTCTTGTGATGCTTGTCATGGTGGAGCTGCATGATTTTCCCCGAGATGTGGGGCTCCAGCGCACCGTAGTCATAGGGCAGATCGGGCAGAACGTACTTGGTCATGAGTTGAGCACTCCGGCTAGGGCAGACGTGGGCAGCCCATGCTGCGCCAATGCTGCGATTGAAGGGATCCATCGATGGGGGGATGCGACGGCCTTGCCGACCAGCAAAAAGCGTGCGCCGGCTCGAGCCGGCGCGGGGCCTCGAGCGCTGGTGATTCAGCTCTGGTGACTGAACATCTCGGCGTAGTCGTCGATGGACGCGCGGATGACGGCGGCGGCGTCCGCGTAACCGTAGCGGCCCACCACAGCGATCTTGGGCGGCTCGCCCGGAACGAGCTTGTATGTAGAGAAGTAATGCTCCAGGCGCTCGAGCAACGCGGCGGGCAAATCTCCGATCTCCCGGGCGCCGCCCCACACGTAGTCGCCTTCGAGGACGGCGACGATTTTGTCGTCCGCCTCACCGCGATCGATGATCTTGAGCCCCCCGACCACGCAGGCGCGCAACAGCACCTCCTGGTGGTTGATGGGACGCTCGCTGATCACGCAGATGTCCAGCGGGTCGCCGTCACCATGGTCACAGCCCGGGGCGAGGCGGCAGACGCGATCGCCGCAGTAGGTCTGCGGAATGAATCCGTACAGCGCCGGGGGCTGCGAGGAAGTGCGCTGCGGCCGGTCGACTCGCAAATAGCCGGTGGCTTTATCCACCTCGTACTTCATCAGGTCGTAGGGTGTGATCTCGATGAAGGCATTGACGATGCGCGGTGCCTCGGGGCCGGGCTCGAGGCCGTGCCAGGGATGCGGACGCCAGCGGGAATAGGACTCGGGAGGGGATTTGGACACGGTGAATGATGCAAAGCGCTTGTCGGCGGAGCGACGATTGTACAAGAGAACGAACCCGGTGTTCCTGCGCAGCCCATGACGCAGGAACGCCGGGTTTTCGGGAGCGACCTCGTCGACGGGCGACACGCCCCGTCAACATGAGGGAGGCCGTTATTTCGGCGGCGAGCTCGAATCCGCCGGCGGCGTGGTCGAGCCGGGACTGGTGCTCGAGGGAGGCGTCTGATCCGAGGGCGGCATGGTGGTAGTCGTGCCCGGCGCGGTCGACTGGTCTGTGGCAGAAGGCGCCGTCGTCGACGTGTCGGCCGGGGGTGAGCTGGCCGAGCCCGCGGGCGAAGTCGACTCCTGCTTGGAGCAGGCCGACAACAGCGCGAGCGAGGCCACGCACAACAACAGGAGACTGCGATTCATAAGATCACCTCACAACTGTAACGGAACCGTGACACAGGGCCCCTCATCGACGCGGGCCCGACGTGAGGGAGTCGCAAGCGGCGTTCCGGCTCGGCCGGCAGACGTCGCATCCGCGCGGGGCACGCAAGTAACATGCCCGTTGCGTGAGGCGCTCGGGCAGGCGCTACTTCTTCGCGGCCGCGCGCTTCTTCTTCTTGGCGGGGTCCTTGGGACGCGACTTGCCGAATGAACCCTGGTAGATCTTGCCGCGGCGGGTGCGAGGATCGCCCTTACCCATAAAATTGGACTCCCATGGACCGGAATTGGTGGGGCGCGCAGTCTAGGCGAGAAGCGCGGCCCCGACAATGCCGGAAGGCCGCCGGCCCGGACGCCAATTCAGCCGCGGAATCGGCTGGCGAGCTGGTCGAGCGCGCGGATCTGCAGGACCGTGGAGTCGGAGGCGGGCAGAAGTTGGTTGGCCTGCACCACGAACGCCGGGACATCCTGCGGCGCGAGCGGGCGGCTGATGAGATAGCCCTGCGCGAAGTCGCACCCCAGCTGCCGCAACAGATTCCAGGCCTCCGGTTCCTCGACGCCCTCGGCCACGACATCGAGGTTCATGCGGTGACCGAGCTCGATGGTGGACGTCACGATGGTTGCCGCATCGCTGCCGAGGCGCGCATGACTGATGAACGAGCGGTCGATCTTGAGCTCGTCGACTGGCAGCATGTTGAGCTGCGACAGCGAGGAATGTCCGGTCCCGAAGTCGTCGATGGCGAAGCGCACGCCCGCGACCCGCAACAGTTGCATGTTGCGCGCGGCAAGATGCGGATCGCGCATGACCGCGCTCTCGGTGATCTCCAGCAGCAGCTGGGTCGGCTGCACGCGCCGGCTGCGCAGCAGGTGCAGAATCTCGTCGCCGAGATCCGGATCGAGAATGTCGGGCGCCGAGAGATTCACCGCCACGTCCACCTCGAGACCAGCCTCACGCCACGTCCCCATCTGGCCGATGGCCGTCCTCAGCACCCAGCTCGTGAGGCGCCGCGAGCCGCCCGTGGCCTCCGCGAGAGGCACGAATTCCCCGGGTGAGATCGGCCCGAGCTGCGGGTGCGTCCAGCGAACGAGCGCCTCGAGGCTCTTGACCGACCGCGTGGCCATCGTGACCTTCGGCTGGTACACGAGCGACAGCCCGTTGCGATCGATGGTGCCGCGCAGATCGGTGATCAGCGTGAGGCGGCGGCGATGCTCCTCATCGCTTCCCGTGCGATACACGGCCGCCCCCGTTCGCACCTCCGTGGAATCCTCGAGTGCGATCTGCGCCCGGCGCAGGAGAGTCGCCGCGCTGTCGCCGTGATCGGGATGCACGCAAACACCGCACGCGACGTGCAAATCGAGACTGATGCCGGAAAGGTGGAAGCCGCTGCGCACCACTCCGGTGAGCTGGTCGGCATACAGCGGCGCGCGCTCGCCGCGACAGTCGCGCGCAATGATCAGAAATTGTGTCTCGCCAAGACGCGCGACCATGTCGGCCGCGTGCGCGTTCTGACGCAGCCGGCGCGCCGCTTCCCGCAACACGTCATCGCCGACGTGGTGCCCGAGAGAGGCGTTGATGTCATGCATATTGCGCAGGTCGACGAGGATGAGCGCGAAAAATGCAGGACGCTCCGCCGCGGTCACCAGCTCCTGGAGCTGGCGCTCGGCCATGGCGCGATTGGGTAATCCCGTGAGGGAGTCGTGGTAGAGGTGATGCGTGATGTCCGCTTCACGCTCCGCGATGTTTCGCTGCATGGCATTGAACGTGGCGGCGAGACTGCGGAACTCGTCGCCCCCGGAAACCTGCACCGCGGTCCCGTACTGCCCCTGTTGAATACGTCGCGCCGCGAGGACGAGCTCGCCGATCGGCCGTGTCGCGCTCCTGCCCAGCAGAGTGCCGACGAGCGCGGCCAGTACGAGCGCGATGCCGTCGATCACCAACAGCGCGTCCCGCACATCGTGGTAGGGTGTCAGCACTTCGCTCATCGGCTTCAGAAGGGTGACCTCCACAGGGTCCCCGCGGGCATCCAGGCGCTGGGAGAAACCCAGATAGTCCGTGCCCCCGAGCTTTACGACATGAGGCCCGGCTGCCGAGGATGCAGATGGCAGGATCGCCGGGCTGACATTCAGCTGCGCGGGCGGGAGTGTCGAGGCCACGTGCGCGGCATCATCGCGGCCGTGGGACACCAGCACGACCTGAGCGCCTGCAAGGTCACGGATGCGTTGGGCGAGCGAGTCATCCATGACAAAGCCCATCGCCAACCAGGCGATCGTTTCTGGAGTGCGCACCGGCGCCAGGAACAGCTGGTAGGGCAGCGGGCCGAACACCATGAAGCTCGGCTGATCGCGCGGCCCGTGGGCATCCTTCAGCAGTTCGCCCAGGGGGGTGTGGCTGGTGACCACCTCGGGCGCGGTGGAAGCGACCAGGACCCCCTGGGTATCCAGCAGGAAAACGATATCCGCGCCGATGCGTTGCGCGTTGTTGCGGGCCGCTGAAAGGATGGTGGGAACGTCGCCGCTCGCCACGGCTTCCCGGAAACCGAAATCCGCGGCCAACACGGCAACACCGTTGGCGAGCTGGCCGGCCCGGAAACGGATGAGCTGCTGCACGAACGAGCCCCCGGAACGCAGTTGCTCGCCGGCGCGTGCCTCCACGTTGTGCGCGGTGCTCGCCAGTACTGCGGCCAGCGTCACAGTCTGAGTGACCACGACCAGCCCGATGATGAGCACGAGAAGCCGTTTGCGGAAACTACCCATGAAAGGCGCTCGAATCCATTCAGCAGCATCGTAGGCGTCCGGGGCCGCCCACCGCGAGATTTCAAACCCAGGAATGAGACCTCACGCACGTCAAAGTCACACTCGGGCACGAGCGGGCCTGGTACCGCTCCTGGGCCTGGCCCTCCTGGAGCCTGGGATCGATGCCCCGCTAAGAGGTCTGGCGGCCAATAAAAAGGGCCGGTGGCGTTGCGCATCCTGCACAGCCCACCGGCCCGATCGTCAGGTGTGGAAACTTACCAGCGCTTGGGGGCGCCGCCGCCACCGCCGCGATTGCCGCCGCCACCGCCGCCGGTACGCTCCTGGGCCTCATTGACCCGCAGAGGGCGTCCGCCGAGCTCCTTTCCGTTGAGATTCTGGATCGCGCGCGAGGCATCCGCGCGTGACATCTCAACGAAGCCGAAGCCGCGGGGCCGGCCGGTGTCGCGGTCGGTGATGAGACTCACCGACTCGACGGTGCCGTGCTGCCCGAACAGCTCGCGGATTTCACTGTCGGTGGCCGAAAACGGAAGGTTTCCGACGTAGATCTTCGTCATGCAAACAAACTCCTGATACGGAAATGCCGTCACGGACGAAAGCGGGTCGCGTTGCGCTATTTCCGAAACACTACCAGCAGGAATGCTGAACCGATGATCGGTTAACCGTCGGCGCGCATGCTGCCACCTGGTCGAGAACGATTCGGCTTTTCGCTGCACTCGGAAGCCGGCTCGCAAACCATGCGGGCGGCAGGCGGCTGAAGGAAAGGGAAAGGTCACGAACCGGCGCTGACGATACCGCAGGACGCCGCTGGGACACAAGCAGTCGGCCGCTGCCGGGCGGCAACGGTCGGGGCGGGAGCTACCGCCACGTTAGGTGCGAAGTTATCGATTCGACCGTCGCTCCGGCTGGACAGTTCCCTGACACCTGAAGTTTTTCCTCGGCCGTTCCCCGCTGACCATAACCTGTGAGCAAACCCAACGGCTGGGAGGTCCGCTCGCCAGTACATACAACCTGTGCCACTTCCCGCCGCAGGTCGAGTTTGCTGCCTAGGCCGTGACCTGCGCCGTCAACGAGTCAGCGGTAACGAGCCAGGATCTTCTGCAGTCCCTTCGATCCCGGCGACAGGCTCTCGTAGGGCAGGCTGTTGAGTGGCGCGTCGGGGGTTGCGTTGATGTCGTGGAATTCGCTTTCCGACTCCTCCACGTACAGCAGCCCGGTCAGGTATTCGCCGGCCTTCATGCGCTCCTGGATCTGGGCGGCGGCCGTGATGCGGTTCGTCGGGTCGTAGCGGGCCTCGAGCTTGCGCAGCACGATACGGCTGCCGTCGTGCATCACCACCGGAAGTGTTTCGCCCGCGGCGTAGTCGGCGACGATCTCGCGCTCGAGCGGCACGAAGTCCGCGTGGACCGCCGGCTCGTAATGCTCGCGGGTGTAGGCATAGCTCTTCGTCGAGCCCTCGTGATCGTTGAACGTCACGCACGGCGAGAGCACGTCGATGAGCGCGAATCCCTTGTGCTTCAGCCCCGCCTGGATGAGCGGCACCAGCTGGCGCTTGTCGCCCGAGAAGCTGCGCGCCACGAACGAGGCGCCGAGCGTCATCGCCAGCAGTACCGGATCGATCGGCGGTTGGAAGTTGGTTTCACCCTTCTTCGCCCTGGTGCCGATGTCGGCGGACGCGGAGAACTGCCCCTTGGTGAGGCCGTACACCCCGTTGTTCTCGAGGATGTACAGCATGTTGAGGTTGCGGCGGATGGCGTGGCAGAACTGCCCGAGTCCGATCGACAGGGTATCGCCGTCGCCGGAGACTCCGATATAGGTCAAGTCGCGGTTGGCAGCGTTGGCGCCCATCGCGATCGAGGGCATGCGGCCGTGCACCGAGTTGAATCCGTGGCCGCCGCTCACGAAATAGGCGGTCGTTTTCGAGGAGCACCCGATACCGGAGAGCTTCACGACGTTCTGCGGCTCGAGCGACAGCTCCCAGCACGCTTCCGTGATGGCCGCGGTGATGGAATCGTGTCCGCAACCGGCGCACAGCGTCGAGAGCGCGCCCTCGTATTCGCGACGGGTGAGACCGAGCGCATTGCGCGGCAGGGAGGGATGCGCGACCTTGGGTTTGGCGATGAATGTCATGGGGTCCTTGGCTCCTCAGCAGCGCGCCGCTTCAGCCGGCCGCGGCGTCTTTGCGCCGCGCCAGATCGCGCGGCCGGATCTCGGCGAGCACGCCGTCCACGATGAAGGATGAGGAAATGGGCAGTCCGTTGTAATGCAACAGCGAGCGCAGCTTCGACTTCTCGACGGCTGACTCGAGTGTCAGCAATGCGCGGAACTGAGCGTCGCGATTCTGCTCGACGACGAACAGTAGCTGGTGCGCGGCCAGGAAGCGCTCTACGTCCTCGCTGAAGGGGAACGAGCGCACGCGCATGTAGTCGAGGCGCACATCGTGGGTTTTCAGGATGTCCATGGCCTCGTGTATGGCGCCGTCGCAGCTGCCGATCGAGACGATTCCGATGTCGCTTCCCGCCGTCGCGTCAATGACCGCTCGGGGCACCGCCTTCTTCGCCGTGTCCCACTTCTTCAGCAGCCGGTCCAGCAGGATCTGGTATTCGACCGAGTCCTCCGTGTAGGTGCCGTACTGGGTGTGCCCCGAGCCGCGGGTGAAGTACGCCCCTTTCGGATGGACCCCGGGCATCGTGCGATACCCGATACCGTCGCCGTCCTTGTCGAGGTAGCGATAGAACTTCTCGAGCTTCTGTACTGCTGCGGCATCGAGCACCTTGCCGCGATCCGGCCGATAGGCGTCGTCCCACTTCAGATCGCGGCACATCCAGTCGTTCATGCCGATGTCGAGATCGGACAGCACGAACACCGGTGTCTGGAAGCGCTCGGCGAGATCGAACGCCTGCACGGCCATGTAGAAGCATTCCTCCGGATTCGCCGGATAGAGGCAGATGTGACGCGTGTCGCCGTGAGATGCGTAAGCGCACTCCATGATGTCACCCTGTTGGGTGCGTGTCGGCATGCCGGTGGAAGGACCCACGCGCTGGATGTCGAAGATCACCGCCGGCACCTCGGCGTAATACGCGAGGCCCAGGAATTCGTTCATGAGCGAGATGCCAGGCCCGGAGGTCGCGGTGAACGCGCGCGCTCCGTTCCACATCGCGCCGATGACCATGCCGATGGCGGCGAGCTCGTCCTCCGCCTGGATGAAGGCGAAATTCTTGCGGCCGGTCGCCGGATCCACCCGCAGCCGCTCGCAGAACCCCTTGTAGGCGTCCATCACCGAGGTCGAGGGAGTGATGGGATACCACGCCGCGACGGTGGCGCCCGCAAACACACAGCCGAGGGCCGCGGCGGTGTTGCCATCGATGAGGATGTGGCCCGACGTCTTGTCGAGCTTCTCGACGCGCAGCGGCAGCGGGCAGGTGAAGTTCGCCTTTGCATAGTCATAGCCGAGCTGGATCGCCTTCATGTTGCTGTCGACCAGCTGCGGCTTCTTCGCATACGTTTCCGCGAGCAACGTACGGATGAGCTCGAGGTCCAGCTCGAGCAGTGCCGCCAGTACGCCGGCGTAGCAAATGTTCTTCATCAGGATGCGCGTACGCACGCCGTTGAAGCTCTCGTTGCACAAGCGTGCCAGAGGCACGCCGAGCACCGTGATGTCCTCGCGTTTCAGCAGCGCCGGACGCGGCCAGGTCGAGTCGTACACGAGATAGCCGCCGGGGGTGACCTCTTTCGCATCCTTCGCGTAGGTCTCCGCGTTCATGGCGACCATGACGTCCACGCGGCCGGAGCGCGCCACGTAGCCGTCCTTCGTCACCCGGATCTCGTACCAGGTCGGCAGTCCCTGGATGTTCGACGGGAAGTAGTTCTTGCCCATCACCGGGATGCCGCTTCTGAAGATCGATTTCATCAACAGCGTGTTGGCGCTCGCCGAGCCCGTGCCGTTGACGGTGGCGATCTTGATGACGAAGTCGTTGCTGCGCTCGAGAGTCATGCGATTTTCGATTCCTTGGCCAGCAGCACGCGAGCTTCATCCTCCGCATGGGGCCAGTGCACGTACGATTTCTGCATATCCCACGCGGCGGTCGGGCAGCGCTCCGCGCACAGACCGCAGTGAACACAGAGGTCTTCGTCCTTCACCATGACGCGGCCGGTTTGCGGCAGCGGGGCCGAGACCAGCAGCGGCTGGGCGAGATTCTTCGCGGGCGCCTTCAGGCGCGAGCGCAGATCGGCCTCGGCGCCGTTGCTCGTCATGGTGAGACAGTCGACGGGACAGATGTCGATGCAGGCGTCGCACTCGATGCACAGCTTCGCGGTGAATACGGTCTGCACGTCGCAATTGAGACAGCGCTGCACTTCCTGGGCCGCCTGCTCCGCGGTGAAACCGAGCTCCACCTCGATGTTGAGCTTCTTGAAGCGCTCCTTGAGCGAGACATGCGGCACGAGGCGCCGCTCGACGGGCGCATAATCGTTGGAATACGACCACTCGTGCATGCCCATCTTGCGGCTCTGCAGGTTGACGCCGGGGGCGAGACGGTCGGTCACCGGCTCTCCCTGGCAATGGCGGTGTATGGAGATGGCCGCCTGGTGCCCGTGCTCCACCGCCCAGATGATGTTCTTCGGTCCGAAGGCCGCGTCACCGCCAAAGAACACGCCGGCGCGCGTGGACTGGAAGGTCGTCTTGTCGACGGCGGGTACGTCCCACTTGTCGAATTCGATGCCGAGGTCCCGCTCGATCCACGGGAAGGCGTTCTCCTGCCCGATCGCGAGGATCACGTCGTCGGCCGGTATGAGCTCCTGCGCCACTATGCGCTCGGCGGTGATCCGGCCCTGCGCGTCGATGTCGTATTCCATCTTGTCGAACATCATGCCGGTCAGCTTGCCGCCGGCGACGACGAACGCCTTCGGCGAGTAGTTGACGACGATCTCGACACTTTCCTCCTCGGCGTCCTCGAGCTCCCATGCCGAGGCTTTGAAGAAGCCGCGGGGCTTGCGCGCCATCACTTTCACGCTGCGGGCACCGAGCCGGAGGCTCGTGCGGCAGCAGTCCATCGCGGTGTTGCCGACGCCGATGATGAGGACACGCTGGCCAATCCTGTCGATATGACCGAAGGCGACCGACTCGAGCCAGGCGATGCCGATGTGCACGTTGGCGGCGGCCGCGTCGCGCCCCGGCAGGCGCAGCTCCTTGCCCTTCGGCGCGCCGGAGCCGACGAACACCGCATCGAACCTGCCGCTCGTGAGCAGCTGGCGCATGCTCCTGATCGGGTGGTTGAGCTTCAGTTCGACACCCATTCCCGTGATCTGTCCGATCTCCTCGTTGAGCACGGCTTGCGGGAGCCGGAAGGAGGGGATGTTGGTGCGCATGAGACCGCCGGGCTCCCCCGACTGCTCGAAAATGGTCACCTCGTAGCCGAGCGGCATGAGGTCGTTCGCCACCGTCAGGGAGGCGCAGCCGGCTCCGATCAAGGCCACGCGCTTGCCATTCTTGAGCTGCGGGATCTTTGGCAGCCGGCCCGTGATGTCGTCACGGAGATCGGCCGCGACCCGCTTCAGGCGGCAGATGGCGACGGGCTTCTCCTCTACGCGGGTACGCCGGCAGGCGGGCTCGCAGGGCCGGTCGCACACCCGGCCGAGGATGCCGGGGAAGACGTTGGAGTGCCGGTTCACCATGTACGCGTCGGTGAAGCGGCCTTGGGCGATCAGGCGGATGTATTCGGGAACATCGGTGTGAGCCGGACAGGCCCACTGGCAGTCCACGACCCGGTGGTAATAGTCGGGATGCGCGGTATTGGTCGGTTCCATTGAGACCCCGCGTCCTGCGGGAAGCCCTCATTTAGTGCAACGGATGGTGAGTATAGAGTCCTCCGCCCGATTGTCACCGTCAGCTCGCCATGCTGCTATGCAGCATGGACGTGCTCCCGCAGCAGATTGGCGATGAGGGTGCGTAATCGGGCTGGATTCAAGGGCTTATGCAGGATGGGCAGACCGCTCGCCTCGGCGTCCCTGAGCCTGTCCGGGGCGGTGTCGCCGGTCACCAGCAGGGCCGGGATGTCCACGTTGAACTCGTTGCGCAGCATTTCGACCACCTCGATGCCGTTCTCCGCGCCGCGCAGCCGGAAGTCCGAGACGATGAGATCCGGGAGGCGCTGCACCTTCACGAGCTGTTGCAGCATCTCCTGGCCGGAACCGGCGGTGAGCACCTCGCACTGCCATTTGCGCAACAAGGCCGCCATGCCCTCCTGCACGGCGCCTTCGTCGTCGATGACGAGCACCAGGGCGCCGGAAAGATCGAACACGCCGGCCGTGTCGGGACTGCTCTCGAGAGGGACATAGTCCTCGCGGCTGCCCAGGGGGACCGTGATGCCAAACATGGAGCCCTTGCCCACTGTCGAGCGCAGCTCGACCGGGTGGTCGAGGAGCCGGGAGAGACGCTCCACGATCGCCAGGCCGAGACCCAGGCCCTTGCGCCGGTCACGCTCCGGGTTCTCGAGCTGATGGAACTCGCGAAAGATCTCCGCGTGCCGCTCGGGCGGAATGCCCCGGCCCGAATCCCATACTTCGATCCGCACCGTGTTGCCTCTGCGCCGGCAGCCGAGCACGATTCCGCCGCGGTCGGTGTAGCGCACCGCGTTGGCGAGGAGATTACGGACGATGCGGCCGAGCAGCGACGGGTCGCTCACGACGTGCACGGATGTCTTCATGACGGTGAGCGACACCCGCTTCTGGCGTGCGATCGGCGCATATTCGAAGCGCACGCGATCGAACACGGTCGCGAGCGGGATGGTGGACACGCACGGCTGCACGACCCCCGCATCGAGGCGCGAGATGTCGAGCAGGGCGTTGAAAAGCTCCTCCATCGCATCGACGGAGTGGCGGATATTGCCGATCACCTGCCGCTCGCGGTTGGCGAGCGGCGATTCCTCCAACGCCTGCACGAACAGGCCGAGGGCGTGCAGCGGCTGGCGCAGGTCGTGACTGGCCGCAGCGAGGAAGCGGGACTTGGCGATGTTGGCCTCCTCGGCGACCTCCTTGCGCCGCCGCAGCTCCTCGATGAGTCCCGAGTTCTCGAATCGCAGGCTGATGAACTCGTCGATCGAGCCATACACCCGCGCGGCCAACAGCGTCATGAGCACGACGTAGAGGATCATGAGAGCGCTCGTCGTGACGTGCAGCGGATCGTCTTCCCGCATGAATATCACGGCCGCCGGCAGGATCGCGGGATACATGAACGCGAAAAAGGACGGCATGACCGAACCGGAGGAATATACGCAGCCCGAGCCCATCCCGAGCAGGCCCATGATGAGGAAGAACTGGTAACCAAGCCCCTGCGGCACGTACAGGACTACCGCTCCTGCACCCCAGATGATGCCGGCGAGCAGGGAGCCGGCGATCGCATACGTGCGCCAGGGACCGATCGCCTCGGGGGCGGGATCGATGCGCTCGAAGGCACGCCACTGGAAGAACCGCCCTGCGGTCCAGGCGTACACCGCCGCCACCCACACCAACACCTTGCCGGGCTCGACGCCCTTGGCGAGTGCCCCGCCCATCAGTGTGGCGATCGCGGCACTGCCCACCATGGAGATGGGCATATTCCGGTATTGGGTGCGGACCTTCTCGTGCCGGACGAGCAGATCGCGCAGGGCCCACCGCTCGGCCGCCCGCGGTTCGGGCGGCGGCCCCTGAGCCTCTGTCACTGGCGGTCCTTCCGACGGCATACAGCGAGCCTAGCACCGTAGCAGTTTCACCGAGCAATCATCCGCGGGGCGGCCGCGGCCGGCGACATGCGTGCACGCACGCGCCGGCGCGCGTAAAATTGGCGTAATTATAAATAAATTAAGTAAAGCCGGCACGAGGCACCAACAGCGGCGCGCTCCATTCAAACTGGCAGATTTTTTTCCGCTGGAATTCCGGCACCAACGCCGTCAAGCTGCTGCGCCGCCCGTGGTGGGACCAAGGTCCAGCTGGCGCAGGGCGGCGCGTTCACGCAGACTCGTTGGATACTCCTGCATTGCCAATGCCCCTCAAAGTACTCGTCATCGACGACCATCCGCTCGTGCAGGAAGGGGTCGCAGCAGCTCTCGAATCGCTCGCGCATGACACCCGGGTCATGTCCGCGCCCGATGCCGAGCAGGGCATGGCGCTGGCGGCCGCCAATCCCGATCTGGACCTCGTGCTGCTGGATCTCGCCCTGCCGGGGATGAGCGGATTCGGCCTGATCGGCCGGCTTCATGAGCGCTTTCCGTCGTTGCCCGTCGTCGTGCTGTCCGCTCTGGAGGATCCGGAGAACGTCCGCCAGACCATCAACTCCGGCGCCATGGGCTTCGTGCCCAAGTCGGCGCCCACGCGCGTGCTGCTCGAAGTCCTGCAACAGGTGCTCGAGGGCAACGTCAGCGTGCCCGCGAGCCTCGGGGGGATCCCGGGGCTCGCGAACGGCTCCGAGGGCAGCGCCGCGGCGGATCCGCCGCCGCCCGCGCCGGATGTCAGCCTCCTCACTTTGCGCCAGGTCGAAGTCCTGTCCCGCGTCTGTCAGGGCAAGACCAACAAGCAGATCGCCACCGAGCTCGGCCTGTCGGAGAAGACGGTGAAGGCGCACGTCACCGCCATCTTCAAGGTGTTAGGTGTGGTGAACCGCACACAGGCGGTGCTCGTCGCCCGGCGCGTCGGGATGATGACGAGCTGATACAACCCGATACGCCGGCAGCTCGCCCCTGATCGCCCTCACGGGCGGTCGACGGCCGGCCCGGCTATACTGGGAATATGTCCGATCCCATCCCTGCCGAGATCAAATTGCGTACCGCCTCCCGCGTCCTCGAGGTGAGCTTCGGGGATGGCAGCCGTTTCCAATTGCCCTTCGAGTATCTGCGCGTGCATTCGCCCTCCGCGGAGGTGAAAGGGCACGGCCCGGGACAGGAGGTGCTGGTACTCGGCAAGGAGAACGTCGGCATCCGGGCCGTCGAGCCGGTCGGCCAGTACGCCGTCAAGCTCGTGTTCGACGACGGCCACGACACGGGCCTCTTTACCTGGAAATACCTCTACGAGCTCGGCCGTGACCAGCCGGCCAACTGGGCGAAATACCTGGCCCGCAAGGCCGCCGCGGTGCCCGTAAAAAAGGGCTGAGCAGCGTGCCTCAGCCCTTTACAAGACCCCCATACTCGGGCCGATTCTGCGCAGCACCCGCGGCAAAATGCAACTGAAACCGCTGCGGCCCGGATTCCACTAGACTGTGCGCATGAGAAAGCGGGCAGGGCACAGATGACCGGCGAGCGATCGACAGACTTCGGCTTCGAGCGGGTCGCCTGGGGGGAGAAGGCCCGCCGCGTGCGCGGCGTGTTCGACTCCGTCGCCGGCAACTACGATCTCATGAACGACCTCATGTCGGCGGGCGCGCACCGGCTGTGGAAGCGGTTCACCCTGTCGCTCACGAACCTTCGTCCCGGACAGCGCGCCCTGGATGTTGCCGGAGGTACGGGAGACCTCGCGGCAGGTCTCGCCCGACAGGTCGGCGAGCGCGGACTCGTCGTTCTCACCGACATCAATGCCGCCATGCTCGAGCGTGGCCGTGATCGGCTCATCAACGACGGATTCGTCGGCAACATCCAGTACGTACAGGCGAATGCGGAACGGCTGCCCTTCCCCGAGAGCGCTTTCGACTGCATCACCATCGGCTTCGGGCTGCGCAACGTAACCGACAAGGCCGCCGCGCTCGCCTCCATGCGGCGTGCGCTGAAGCCGGGTGGACAGCTGCTGGTCCTGGAATTCTCCCAGCCGGTGGCTCCGGGGCTGCGGCCCCTGTATGACACTTACTCCTTCCACGTGCTGCCGCTGTTAGGAAAGCTTATCGCGCGCGACGCCGCGAGCTATCGCTACCTGGCCGAATCCATCCGCGTGCATCCCAACCAGGAAAAGCTTCTCGCGATGATGCACGCGGCGGGGCTCGAAGGCTGCCGGTATCACAACCTCTCGGGTGGGATCGTCGCCGTGCATCGCGGCTATAAGTACTGACGAATCCTCTCCCGCGGTATAGGATCGGCGCGCACCGGAGCCGACCCATGCTGACCGCCACAATAGAAAACGTGCTGAATCGCGGCCTGCCCCGCTCGCCGCGCGCGCAGCAGCTGTGTGCCGAGCTGACAGGGCGGAGCGTGGCCATCGAGGTGCGGGAAATCACCCGCCTGCTGCTGGAGTCGACCGGGAGCTCGTTGCGGATCACACGAGGCGACGCCGGGGCGGACGCTGAAATCGTGGGCGGCCCGTTCGGCCTCCTGGCGCTCGGAGGCGAAGCGCCCGAAGCGGTGCTCCAGCGCGGTGACGTCGAGATCCGCGGAGACGCCGAGCTCGCGCAGAAATTCCGGGAGCTGGTCCTGCTGTTGCGACCGGATCCGGAGGAGGAGCTGTCGCTGCTCGTGAGCGACGTGCCGGCCCATCAGATCGGACGCTTCGCCCGCATGGCCTTCGGCTGGACGCGCAAGGCCGCGGCCACTACGGTGGAGAATGTGGCGGAGTATCTCGGTCACGAGCGCCAGGATCTCGTGCCCCGAAACGAGGGGGAGCAGTTCCTCCGGGGAGTGGATACCCTGCGCGAGGACGTCGAGCGACTCGAGGCGCGGATCGCGCTCCTGCAGCAGCGGCGCGACGGCGGCGCACTGTGACGCCGGTGGCGCGTCGGTGAAGCTGCGCGTGCTCGCGCGGCTCCTCCAGATCCAGCGCGTACTCCTCAAACATGGCCTGGACGACTTCGTCCGCGCCACTCATCTGTACCGGCCGCTGCGTTTCCTCTTCTTCCTCTCGCCCGGTATCTGGTTCGAGCGCCGCCGCGGTGCGAGCCGCGGCGAGCGGCTGCGGCTCGCACTCCAGGAGCTCGGCCCCATCTTCGTGAAGTTCGGGCAGGCCGTGTCCACCCGTCGCGACCTGTTGCCGCCGGATATAGCGGACGAGCTCGCGAAGCTGCAGGACCGCGTGCCGCCCTTCCCCGGCTCGGTGGCGCGTGCCACGATCGAGCGCGCCTACGGGCGGCCCGTGACGGAAGTTTTCGCGGAGTTCGACGAGGCGCCGCTTGCGGCCGCATCGATCGCGCAGGTCCACGTGGCGCGCCTGTTGGATGGCAGCGAGGTCGTGGTCAAAGTGCTGCGGCCGGGAATGCGGCAGTGGATCGAGCGCGATATCGAAGTGCTGTATGCGCTGGCCGCTCTGGCGCACAAGTATTGGAACGAAGCCCGGCGGCTGCGGCCCCTCGAGATCGTGCGCGAATACGAAAAGACGATCCTCGATGAGCTCGATCTGATGCGCGAGGCGGCCAACGCCGCGCAGCTGCGGCGCAACTTTGCCGGCTCCGGCCTGCTGTACGTGCCGCAGATCTACTGGGATTACTGCCGGCTCGAGGTCATGGTCATGGAGCGCATCCATGGCGTGCCGATCTCGGACATGCAGCGGCTGCGGGCTGCCGACACCGATATCGCGAAGCTCGCCGAAAACGGTGTGCGCATCTTCTTCACACAGGTGTTCCGGCATAATTTCTTCCATGCGGACATGCACCCCGGCAACATCTTCGTGTTGCTGACGGATCCGCGCAATCCGCGCTACGCGGCCGTCGATTTCGGCATCATGGGCACGCTCGACCCGGACGACCAGCATTACCTGGCGGAAAACTTTCTCGCGGTGTTCGATCGCGACTACCGGCGGGTGGCCCTGCTGCACGTCGAATCGGGCTGGGTGCCGCCGGGGACCCGGGTGGATGAGATGGAGTCGGCCGTCCGTACGGTCCTCGAGCCGATCTTCAACCGGCCGTTGAAGGATGTCTCCTTCGGCAACATCCTGGTACGCCTGTTCGAGATCTCCCGGCGCTTCAACATGGAGGTGCAGCCGCAGCTCATCCTGTTGCAGAAAACACTGCTCAACGTGGAAGGGCTGGGCCGTGACCTGTACCCCGAGCTCGATATCTGGCAAACGGCGAGCCCCATTCTGCGGGAGTGGATGCACGAGCGGCTGAGCGTAAGGCAGGTGCTCAAGGATCTGCGGCGGCAAATGCCGGAGCTCATCGAAGTCGCGCGGACGATGCCCGCCTTGCTGCAGGGAGCCGTGCAGCGTGCCCGGGCAGGCCGTCTGCGCGTGGAAGCCACTTCCGCCGACCTCGAGGCTCTGAAGGAGGAGATCCGGCGAACCTCGCGCCGTCAGGATGCCATTCGCATCGGGGCCGCGCTCCTGTTCGGCGGCCTCGTCTGGGTGGGGATCGCGGGCGGCGAGGGGTGGCCCGGGTGGGCTCTGTCCGCCTTCGGCGTGGCGTGGCTCGTGTTCGCGTGGCGGCGCCAAGGTCCGTGATTCAGCACATCCGCCCGCTTCGGCGGTGAGTGATGCGCCAGGCGCGCCAATCCGAGGCCCCCGGGCGGGCGCTTTACGCGATAATCCGGGCCCCATGACCCCCCCGCGCTCACTTACCGAGGGATCGATCAGCAGCGGGATGTTCCGCTTCGCGTTGCCCATCCTGTTCGCGAACGTGCTGCAGTCGCTGAACGGGTCGGTGAACTCGATCTGGGTGGGACGCTATCTGGGCGAGGCGGCGCTCACGGCGACGTCGAATGCCAACACGGTGATGTTCCTGCTCATTGGCGCGGCCTTCGGCATCGCCATGGCGGCGACGATTCTCGTCGGGCAGTGCATCGGCGCGAACGACATCGCCGAAGCCAAGCGGGTCGTAGGCACGAGCGCGACCTTCTTCGCCGCCATTTCGGTCGTCATGGCCATCGCGGGCCTGGTCCTGTGCGAGCCGCTGCTGAGCGCCATGAGCACGCCGGCCGACTCGTTGCCGCTCGCGGTTGCCTACATGCGCGTGATCTTCCTCGCGCTGCCGTTCATCTATATGTACGCCTTCGTGATGTCGGTGCTGCGCGGCGCGGGCGACTCGAAGACACCGTTCTATTTCATGTTGCTGTCCGTGTTGATCGACATCGCACTGAACCCGCTGTTCATTTTCGGCTGGGGGCCGGTTCCGCGCCTGGGCATCGCAGGCTCCGCGCTCGCAACGTTCGTGGCGCAGGTCGTCAGCCTGGCGGCGCTCCTGGTTCACCTCTATCGGCGGCGCCATCAGCTCGTCCTGCACAAGGACGAGCTCCGCTACCTGAGGCTCGACTGGACCATCGTCGGCACGCTGGTCCGCAAGGGCATTCCCATGTGCGCCCAGATGCTGGTGGTCTCGCTCAGCGCGGTGCTGATGATCGCGCTCGTCAACAACTTCGGGGTCGATACGACGGCCGCCTTCGGCGCCGCGCTGCAGCTGTGGAACTACATCCAGATGCCGGCCTTCGCCGTCGGCATGGCGGTGTCGGCCATGGCCGCGCAAAACGTCGGCGCGCGCAAATGGGATCGCGTGAACGCCATCGCCCGCGTGGGCGTCGTCTTCAGTGTCGTGATAACCGGCTCGGTCGTGCTCGTCATCGAGATCATCGACGCGCATGCGTTTCGGATATTCCTGCCCGCGGGCTCCGCGGCGATCCGGCTCGCCACGCACTTGAATCATATCGTGACGTGGTCTTTCGTCTTCTTCGGGATATCGCTGGTGTTGTTCGGCGTCGTGCGCGCGACAGGCGCGGTGATGGCGCCGCTGTTCGTGCTCACGCTCTCCCTGCTCGTCGTGCGCTTTCCGCTCGCCGAGGCGCTCATCAGCCGCTATCAGGTGGATGCAGTCTGGTGGAGCTTCCCGATCTCCTCGGCCCTGTCCGCGCTGCTCGCGATCCTCTATTACAAGTACGGTGGCTGGCGCACCGCACGGATGGCGGGTGGACCCCGGCAAGGCGTCGTCGCCCCCGAGAGCTGAGTCCCTGGCTTGGTCTTGGCCTAGTCTTCGGCGTACTTGAACGGCGGCATCGCTTTCAGCTTCGCGGCTCTATCCAGATCGCGCGTGCGCGTCCGCACACCTCGCCATCCTCATCGAAAATTGCCGTACCGGCCGCGTGCTTGCGGCCGTCGCTGCCCAGCGCCCAGCCGACGACGGTGCAGGACTCGTCCACGTGTACGAGGCGATCGAGGTGTACCGTGAGCTCCGCCAGGAGCATCATCCGGTCATCGGTCAAAGCGTAGTAGCCAGGGCAATCCAACGCGGCCGACATGAACTCCGGCCGTACCTTGCCATCGCCCCGATCGAGCGACGCGTCGGGTACCCATGGGGCCGCGACGATGCGGCGCTCAGGGATCGGGCCCGCGAAG
>CAZDTG010000046.1:0-28970 GCA_964508005.1 uncultured Steroidobacteraceae bacterium | reverse complement strand
GAATTCTCGGCTGCAGGAAATAGGTGCGCCCGTCGGTCGCCGCGTATCCCAGCTCACGCAAGGTATAGAGGCAGCGCCGCACCACCGCACGGGTAAGCCCGGTCGCCCGACTTACGTCGGCGATGGTCAGGCGCCGATCAACGCCGGCGAACGCACGGATGACGTGGAGCCCGCGCGCGAGCGACGTCATGAAGTCCGGATCACCTCCGCGGAAAAGATTGTTTTCCGGGTCGGTGGCGCTCATGACCCTCTGAGCGATAAACGAACCCGAGGTCTTCGGAAATGCTTTAGAGTGCAGCATAGTAGGATCTGACGCGTTCGGATGTCGGTACGGTAATCGTACCTGACACCGGCGCCGCTGTCATCTTCGCCGCGGCGCACGGCGGACAAACCGTTCTTCGGGTCGTGCGGCCGGCGGCTGGAGCGGCGGTATCATTGGCACGCACCTCGTTGGGGCGTGCCTCGGCGGCATGCCTCGGGCGACCTGCTCCCCGCGGCGCTGCGCCCGTCCGGGGCCGAGGTAGCGTCCACCCGTCACTGAGGAAGACCTGATGACCGACGCATTTATTTGCGATGCCGTGCGAACCCCGATCGGACGTTACGGTGGCGCGCTCGCCGCGGTGCGGGCCGACGATCTGGCCGCCCTGCCGATCGCGGCCCTGCTGGCCCGCAATCCGTCCCTTGACCCGGGTGCGATTGACGAAGTGCTGCTGGGTTGTGCGAACCAGGCGGGAGAGGACAACCGTAACGTGGCGCGGATGGCCGTGTTGCTTGCGGGCCTTCCGGTTTCGGTGCCTGGCGTCACCCTCAACCGCTTGTGCGGTTCGGGTCTGGATGCGGTGCTCATGGCTGCGCGCGCCATCAAGGCCGGAGAAGCGGCGCTCATCGTGGCCGGCGGCGCCGAGTCGATGTCACGCGCGCCCTTCGTCATGCCGAAAGCGGACTCCGCATTCAGTCGCAACGCCGAGATTTTCGACACGACGATCGGCTGGCGCTTCGTCAATCCCGCGCTCAAACAGAAGTACGGCACGGATTCGATGCCGGAGACCGGCGAGAACGTCGCGGCGGACTACAAAGTGTCACGCGCCGATCAGGACAAGTTCGCGCTGCGCAGCCAGCAGCGCACGGCTGCCGCCTACGCGCGCGGCTTCTTCCAGCTGGAGCTCATCCCGGTTGAGATTCCGCAGCGCAAGGGCAAACCGCTCGTCGTGTCGCGTGATGAGCATCCGCGCCCCGAGACCACTCTCGAGCACCTTGCGAAGCTGCCCACACCGTTTCGCGCCAATGGATCGGTGACCGCGGGCAATGCGTCAGGTGTGAACGATGGCGCCTGCGCGTTGCTCATAGCCTCGGATGCCGCCGTGCGGCGCTTTGGTCTGACGCCGCGCGCTCGCATCGTCGCCGGGGCAACAGCGGGAGTGGAGCCGAGGATCATGGGCATGGGCCCGGTCCCCGCCACGCGCAAGGTGTTGGCCCTCGCCGGGCTGGACCTCAAACAGATGGATGCGATCGAGCTGAATGAAGCGTTCGCATCCCAGGCGCTGGCCGTTCTGCGCGAGCTCGGTCTTCCCGATGAGGCGCAGCATGTGAACACCAACGGGGGCGCCATCGCCCTGGGGCATCCGCTCGGTATGACAGGCGCCCGGCTCGCGACGACAGCCACGTATCAGCTTCTGGCCACCAAAGGCCGCTATGCCCTGTGCACGATGTGTATCGGAGTGGGGCAGGGTATTGCACTCATCATCGAGCGCGTCTAGTCGAGAGAGTGCGGGGGGATAACCGTGTCCGCGGCGACGGGCGTTTCTGGCTGAATCGGAGATCTCGATGCTGAACGAGGGTGATCTGCTGTGGACACCTGGCCCGGAACGGGTCGACAAGGCAAACCTCACCGCATTTACGCGCTGGCTGGCCAGCGAGCGCGGCAAGAGCTTCGCCACCTACGCGGATCTGTGGCAATGGTCCGTCGACGATCTGGAAGGGTTCTGGCAGGCGATCTGGGATTACTTCGACGTGCAGTCGTCCGCTCCGCACACCCGCGTGCTGGCGGACCGGCGCATGCCGGGCGCGAAGTGGTTTCCCGGCGCGCGTCTCAACTACGCACAAAACGTCCTGCGTCACGAGCGTCCCGGCGCCACCGCCCTGTTGCATCTGAGCGAGCGGACGCCGCTCGCCGGCATGTCGTGGCAGGAGCTGGGCGGCAAGGTCCGCATTCTCGCCACGCGGCTGCGCCAGCTCAACGTGAAGCCCGGCGACCGCGTGGTCGCCTACATGCCCAACATTCCGGAAACCGTCATCGCGATGCTCGCCACGGCCAGTGTCGGGGCGATCTGGACGAGCTGTGGCCCCGACTTCGGCACGCGCGGCGTGCTGGACCGGTTCACGCAGCTCGCACCCAAGGTGATGTTCTACGTCGACGGTTACCAGTATGGCGGCAAGCCCTTCGAGCGCAAGGACGAAGTCCACAAGATCATCGACCAGCTCGGCTCGCTCGAGCGTGTCATCTATCTGCCCTATCTCAAGCGCGACGACCGCCAGAGGTTTCACGAGCACACGGTGCTCTGGGACGACCTGTTGAGCGGCCCTGCGGTCGCGGCGAGCGGCTTCGAGTTCGAGCAGGTGCCGTTCGAGCAGCCGCTGTGGATCCTGTTCTCCTCGGGGACGACCGGGCTGCCGAAGCCGATCTGCCACGGCCACGGCGGCATCATCCTCGAGCAGTTGAAGCACTGCCAGTTCAACTTCGACGTCAGCAACGGCGAGCGGCTGTTCTTCTTCACCACCACGGGCTGGATGATGTGGAACTTCCTCGTGAGCTCGCTGCTGTCGAATGTCGTGCCGGTGCTCTACGACGGCAACCCCGCCTGGCCGACGCCCGATGTGTTGTGGAAGATGGTCGACGACACCGGCGCGAAGCTGTTCGGGACGAGCCCCACCTACATTGCGGGGCTCGACAAGGCCGGCATCGTGCCGAAGGAGCGCTCGAGGCTCGCCTCGCTCGAGAGCGTCGCGCTCGCCGGCTCGCCGGTCACGCCCGAATGCATGCAGTGGATCTACGACAACGTCAAGGAGGACCTGTGGGTCGCCTCGGGCAGCGGCGGCACCGATGTCTGCACGGGATTCGTGATGGGCGCTCCGTCCATGCCGGTGTATGCCGGCGAGATCCAGGCGCGCTCGCTCGGTTGTGCCGTGTACGCCTTCAACGAGCGCGGCGAGAAGATCGTCAACCAGGTCGGCGAGCTCGTCGTCACGGAGCCCATGCCCTCCATGCCGGTCTGCTTCTGGAACGACGTGGACAACAAGCGCTACCTGGAGTCGTACTTCCAGGATTACCCCGGCGTCTGGCGGCACGGCGATTTCTTCAAGATCAACGACCGCGGCGGCTGCTTCGTGCTCGGGCGCTCGGATGCGACGCTCAACCGTCATGGCGTTCGCATCGGCACGGCGGAGGTCTACCGCTCGCTGGCGATGCTGCCGGAGGTGGATGACTCGCTCATCGTCAACCTGGACCTGCCGCGCGGGAAGTTCTTCATGCCGCTGTTCGTGAAGCTCAAGAGCGGTATCGAGCTCGATGAAACCCTGCGGGAGAAGATCCGGGCCACCCTGCGCCGGGAGTATTCGCCGCGACACGTGCCCGACAGGATCTACCAGGTGGAGGCGATTCCCTTCACCCTCACAGGCAAGAAGATGGAGGTGCCGGTGCGCAAGATCCTCATGGGCATGGCGCCGGAGAAGGCCGCCAACCGCGATGCGGTGTCCAACCCGCAGGCGTTGGATTATTTCATCGACTACACGAAGAATCAGACCGACTATTCACTCACTGTTTGACCCGGAGTCGACTATGGAAGATGTGAAGTTGCTCATTGCAGGGCGCGACGCTCCGGCCGCCAAAGCCGCGACGTTCGATCGCTTGAACCCCATCTCGGGAGAAGTCGCCACGCGAGCTGCCGCTGCGTCCGCGGCGGACGCCAGAGCCGCCGCCGATGCCGCTGCGGCGGCATTCCCGAAGTGGGCGGCCTTGGGTCCCAGCGCGCGCCGGGCGCTGCTGAACAAAGCCGCGGACCTGCTCGAGGCCCGCGCGGCACAGTTTGCCGCGATCCTCTCGACCGAGACGGGTGCGACGGGCGGGTGGGGGCATTTCAACGTGCACCTCGCGGCGGGCATGTTGCGCGAAGCGGCTGCCATGACCACGCAGATTTCGGGCGAGGTCATTCCTTCCGATGTTCCGGGGAGCCTCGCAATGGGCATCCGCCAACCCGCGGGCGTCGTGCTCGGGATCGCGCCGTGGAACGCGCCGATCATTCTCGGCGTACGCGCCATCGCCATGCCCTTGGCCTGCGGCAACACGGTGATCCTGAAGGCATCGGAAGTCTGTCCGGCGACGCACCGGTTGATCGGTGCCGTGTTGACCGAAGCCGGCTTGAGCGAAGGTGTCGTCAACGTCATCACGCACGAGCCGAAGGATGCCGAGACGGTGGCCGAAGCCCTCATCTCCCATCCCGCCGTGAAACGCGTCAACTTCACGGGCTCGACTCGGGTCGGAAAGATCATCGCGGCCATCGCCGCGGAATACCTGAAGCCGGTCGTGCTGGAGCTCGGCGGCAAGGCGCCGTTGATCGTTCTCGACGACGCGGACCTCGACGCCGCGGTGAATGCGACCGTTTTTGGTGCATTCGCCAATTCGGGGCAGATCTGCATGTCCACCGAGCGCGTGATTGTCGATGAGAAAGTGGCGGACGAATTCGCAACGAAGCTGGCGAAGCGCGTTGCCGCGCTGCCGAGCGGCGATCCGCGCAAGGGAGACTTCGTTCTCGGCGCGGTCGTCGGCAAGCCGACCGTGGATCGGGTTCTCAAGCTCGTGCAAGAGGCCACCGCCAAGGGCGCGAAGGTGCTGTGCGGCGGCGAGAGCGACGGGACGATCATGAAGGGCATCGTGGTCGACAGGGTCACCCCCGACATGTCGCTGTTCCGGGAGGAGTCGTTCGGCCCCCAGGTGTCGATCACTCGCGTGAAGTCGGCCGAAGAGGCTGTGAAGCTCGCGAATGACACCGAGTACGGCCTGTCCGCGGCGCTCTTCACGCGCGACATCGCCCGGGGCATCGAGCTGGCGAAGCGGATCGAATCCGGAATCTGCCACATCAATGGACCGACGGTGCACGATGAGGCGCAGATGCCGTTCGGGGGCGTGAAGGCCTCCGGCTACGGCCGCTTCGGCGGCAAGGCCGGCGTCAACGAGTTTACGGAGCTGCGCTGGATCACCATCCAGACGACGCCCCGGCACTACCCGTTCTGAG
Source organism: uncultured Steroidobacteraceae bacterium (assembly GCA_964508005.1). Lineage (GTDB taxonomy): Bacteria > Pseudomonadota > Gammaproteobacteria > Steroidobacterales > Steroidobacteraceae > 13-2-20CM-66-19. Next base: position 23,682 of record CAZDTG010000046.1, on the reverse strand, counting down.
CGGCTGATATCCGACCGGATGCGCACCGGCCGCGGCCCGCTTGCATGTCGTCGATCGAAGACAACCGGGTTTTTGTTCCACCGTCTGCGAAACCGCTCATACACGCGCGGCCGGGTTGCTGCCACAATCGCAAACATGAAAATCGCAGTTCTGTTCGGCGGCACCAGTCAGGAGCGGGATGTCTCGATTGCCAGCGCGGCCCAGATCATTCCGGCGCTGCGCGGTCTCGGGCACGAGGTCATCTCGATCGATACGGTCACCGGACGGCTCACCGGCGAGGCCGAGAGGAAGATGCTGACCAGCGGTGTGGGGCCGGAGCCGCCGTCGACGACGGCCTTGGCGAGCATGCGCGAGTCGGGCCTCGCGCTCACCAGCAACGCCTCGGACGTGCGCGATGTGGATGTCGTATTCCTCGCGTTGCATGGAGGCGCGGGCGAGGACGGTCGCGTACAGGCTGTACTCGACCTTGCCGGCATGGTCTACACCGGCAGCAACCACATCGCCAGCGCCACTGCCATGGACAAGGACCTGTCGAAGCGCCTGTTTCGCGCGGCGGGTGTGCCGACCGCCGACTGGCTCATGGCGCCCGTGAATGCGCACGAGGTCGGCGCGACTCTCGGGTGGCCCGTGGTCGTGAAGCCTAACAAACAGGGCTCCACGGTGGGATTGTCGATCGTGCGCGAGGCAGCAGCTCTCGGCGAGGCGCTGCGAGTCGCTCAGCGTTACGACGATGAGGTGATGATCGAGAGATTCATTCCGGGGCGCGAGCTCACCGTTGGAATTCTCGAAGGCGAGGCGTTGCCGGTCGGCGAGATCATCACCAAGGCGGGCATCTTCGATTATCAGGCCAAGTACCAGAAGGGCGCCGCGCAGGAGATTTTTCCGGCGGACCTGCCTCAGGCGGTGTCGGCCGAGCTGCGCCGGCTTGCCGTGCGCGCGCATGACGCACTCAAGCTCGGCGTCTACAGCCGCATCGACTTCCGCATGGATCCGCAGGGGAGCTTCTGGTGCCTGGAGGCAAACTCGCTGCCGGGCATGACCGCCGCGAGTCTGCTGCCGCAAGCCGCCAGGGTCGCGGGAATCGAGTTTCCGCAGCTCGTGGAGAGGATTTGCAGGGCGGCGCTCGCCAAGCGGGCCCGTTAGAGCGGCGGTCCGCAGCAGGCGATCTCGCGCAGACAGGCTCTGGGCGGGCGGCGCGCTCGCCTCGCGGGCTCGAAGTCCTTCCATGCCTCCGGCACACCCCCATCCTTAGGCGCGTGCCGGGACAGATCCGGACGACCGGCATTTCAGCATCCACGCGTCGAGGCCGCTCGTCCCATTAGACTTCCGTGGTCACGGCCGCTCTTGAAGGGTTCCTTGCGTCCCTGGGATCCGTCGGCCGACGGCCGGCAGCGAAGTTAATACGTGATGGTTACGTTCTCATGACCCCTGCGCGGCACGAACTGATCGCGAGGAGTGCCGAGCGGCCCGGCCTACGCGGCCCGGCCTACGCGGCCCGGCCTACGCGGCCCGGCCTATCCCCAAAAAGAAATGGTCGTGCTCTGCCAGCGCACCCGCTGCGCGTCAGGGCGGGCGTATTCTACGCACCCGGTTGCGAGCTTCCCGCGCGACACGCGTACGAGCACCAAGAGACCGTCATGAAACCGACCCCCAAGCAGCGGATCTGGATGTACGAAACCATGTTGAAGAGCCGGCTCTTCGACGAGGCCGTTTTCGCAGCGTACTGGGAGGGCAAGAAGCCGGTGTTCCACATGGGCAAGGGACCGCTCCCGGGCGAGATGCACCAGTCCTTTGGCCAGGAGCCCACGGCCGTGGGCGTCTGCGCTCATCTGGGCGCGGACGATGCGGTGGGCGCGGGCCACCGGCCTCATCATGTCGCGATCGCTCGCGGCGTAAACCTCCAGCGCATGGCGGCCGAGTTGTTCGGCAAGAAGACCGGCCTCTCGGGTGGCCGGGGCGGCCACATGCACTTGTACGATGAGACGGTGAACTTCTTCTGCAGCGGCATCATCGCGGAGGGCATGGGCCCCGGCGCGGGCATCGCGCTCGCGCGCAAGCTGCAGAAGAAACCCGGTATCGCGGTGTCCTACAACGGCGACGGCGCAGTCAACCAGGGTGCTTTCCACGAGGTGATGAACATGGCGGCCCTGTGGAAGCTGCCGTTCGTCTGCGTGATCGAGGACAACAAGTACGCGGTGTCGGTGACGACGCGGGAATCGACGGTCGTGCCGGCCTGGAAGCGCGCGGCGGCCTATGATTGCCCCGGTGAGTACGTGCAGGGCAACGATCCGGACCTGATCTTCGAAGCTGCGGCGCGCGCGATACAACATGCTCGCGACGGCAGGGGTCCGGCCGTCCTCGAGCTCGAGACGGAGCGGCTGCACGGCCACTTCATCGGCGACTCGGCCGGCTATCGCCCCAAGGACGAGATCGCAGGACAGAAAGATCCCGTGCCGCTGTATCGCAAGCGGCTGTTGGACGAGAACGTCCTCACGGACGCCGCCTTGGAGGCGCTCGACGCGAAAGTGAAACAGGAAGTGGCCGCCGCCATCCAGTTCGGCCGCGACAGCGAATATCCGGCGCCGGGCGAAGCGCTCGAGCGGGTCTTTGCGTAAGGAGATCCAATACATGGCACAACAGGCACCCGGCGCCGGCGGCTCGGCACGCACCCTCACCATGGCCCGCGCGGGGCGCGAGGCGGTCATCGCGGAGATGCGCAAGGATCCCAACATCTTCGTCATCGGCGAGGACATCGCCAAACTCGGCGGCGTGTTCGGCACCACTGTCGGCATGGCGGAGGAGTTCGGCGCGGAGCGGGTGATCGACACGCCGATCTCCGAGACCGGCTTCATCGGCATCGCCACGGGGGCGGCCATGGCGGGCATGCGCCCTATCGTGGAGATCGCCTTCGTCGATTTCATCGGTGTCTGCTTCAACGCCATTTTCAACTTCGCGGCGAAGACGCACTACATGTCCGGCGGCCAGTTCAAAGTGCCGCTCACCATGATGATCGGCTATGGCGGCGGCTATAACGATGCCGCGCAGCATTCGCAGTCCCTCATCGCAACCCTCGCACACGTGCCGGGCATCCGTGTCGTGACCCCCGCGGACGCTCATGATGCGAAGGGCCTGATGCACAGCTGTCTGCGCGATGACAACCTCACGATCTGGATGGTGCACAAGGCGATCTGGGGACTGGGCTGGCTCGGCACCGCTCTCAAGACGGCGATGGCGACGGTGCCCGAAGAGGAGTACACGATTCCCTTCGGCAAGGCACGCATCTGGCGGGAGGGCACCGATGTCACTCTGGTCGGCTACGGCATCACCGTGCACCACTGCCTGCAGGCGGCGGAGAAGCTCGCTGCCGCGGGTATTTCCGCCGAGGTGCTCGATCTGCGCACCATCGTGCCCATGGACCGGGACGCGATCATGAAGTCGGTGAGCAAGACGGGCCGCCTGGTCGCCGCGGACGAGGACTACATGAACTGCGGGGTGACCGCGGAAGTGTTGGCGACGGTCGCGGAACGCAATCCGGGGATTCTCAAGGCACCCGCCGCGCGCGTGGCCAATCCGGACGTCCCGATCCCCTTCTCGCGCCCGATGGAGAACTTCGTGCTCCCCGATGCCGCGAAGATCGAGGCCGCCGCCAAAGCCACCCTGAAGTCGTAATGCAGCATCCGCGCCCAGCCCACCATGAGGCAGGCCGCGACGCAGCCCGCCGATGGCGCAGCCGCCCATGACTGACATTACGGTGCCGCAGGATCTTTGGGACACGGACGATGAGGGCGTCATCTTCGCGTGGATTTACCCGGACGGAGCCCTGGTCGAGCAGGGCAGGCTGGTGGCCGAGCTGACTGTGGAGAAGGCACAGCTGGAGCTCGTCGCCCCGGCCAGCGGGCGATTGAAGATCATCGCTCCCGCGGAAACCGTGGTGCGCAAGGGAACGGTCATAGGCCGGATCGAGCCTGTCCAGGCGCCCTGACTTTCCGGATCCCACCCTACACCCGCCCATTTCGCGCCGGCGCACGGGTCCGGCGCCGGATCCGGCCTCAGGCGCTCCGTTGCAGCCACGGATAGCTGTCGAGATCCAGATTTCCGCCGCTCAGAACGATGCCGACTTTCTGTCCCCTGGCTGTGATTCTGCCGGCCATGACGGCCGCATACGGCACGGCTGCGGATGACTCGACGATGATCTTCATCACTTCCCAGATCTGGCGCATGCCCGAGACGATGGCGTCGTCCGAAACCGTCACGATGTCCTCGACATGGCGGCGGATTTCGGCGAAGGGTCTCTTGCCCAACGAGGAGCGCAGGCCGTCGGCAATCGTTTTGGGGTCGAGCATCGGCTCGATTCGTCCGCTCCTGAACGAGCGGGACGCGTCGTCCGCTCCCGCAGGCTCGGCTCCGATGACACGCACCGTTGGCCTCAGGGTTTTTGCGGCTACGGCGACGCCGCTCAGGAGTCCGCCGCCCCCGACAGGACACAGAATGACATCGAGGTCCGGCACCTCCTCCAGGAGCTCCACGGCTGTCGTGGCTTGTCCGGCCATGACACGCAGATCGTCGTACGGGTGCACTAGAGCGGCTCCGGTTTCGGCGATCACGCGTTCCACCGTGCTCTCGCGAGCCTGCAATGTGGGCTCGCAGAAAATGATCTTGCCGCCGTAGCGGCTCACCGAGGCCTGCTTCGCCTTCGATGCGTTGCTCGGCATGACAATGTGCGCGGCTATGCCGCGTAGCTTGGCCGCGCGAGCGAGGGCCGCCGCGTGATTCCCGGAGGAATGTGTCGCCACCCCGTTGCGCGCTTCAGCCTCCGAGAGCGCGAACACCGCGTTGGTAGCACCGCGAGCTTTGAACGCGCCGACCTTCTGAAGATTTTCGCACTTGAAAAAGAGCCTGGCGCCCGCTTGCGAGTCGAGTGTCCGGCTCGTCATCACCGGCGTTCTGTGGACTCTGTCCAGGATGCGCGCGCGGGCTTCTTGAATCAGATCCCACGTGAGACCTGGGTTATCGCTGCTCATTCGAAAAATCATAGCATGGCTTGCGGGTAGCCCGCCGCGAGGCCCGGACACCGGTGTCATCTACCGGCACTGCGGCGTGTTCGATAAAGTAGTTGTCGCGATCGGGATTCTCCGCGAGAATCCGGGCGACGGGATTGAGGGGGTGTCAGGTCGGGCTTTCGGGCCCGGTCTGGCATTTTGACGCGCTGTGCGCGGGGCATACGGGGTTCGCGGGTGACCGCGGACCCCGTTAGCCTGTCAGGCACCCAGGTCCGTCAGCACACCGATCGCTTTCCTTGCGCATCTTTTCAGTGCACGTCGCGGGTTGCCATGTGCCCGTGGGGCTGCTCGATGTCGAGCTTCGCCAGAGCCGCATTGACATCGATCGAGCCGGGCGCTGCGGCCCCCGAGGCTTGCGCGGTTTGCCTGAGTAGGGAAACGATGGTGCTGGTGCTGGGGCGGCTGTCCGTCGAGGACATCAGAAGCGCGATTACCCCGGTCAGCTCGGCGGCCGCCACCGAGGTCCCCGATTCGAAGTCGTATTGTCCGTCGGGCCGCAATGTGAGGATGTGGTTTGCCGGCAGCGAGAAGGCATCCGCCTGCTGCGCGCGCTGCAGGCCCTGAGCCGCGATCACGCCGGGAATGCCGGTGGGAAATGGGTCGGCAGGGTCCGCGGCCGCTCCCACGAAGGTCACCCCGCGCTGGATGGCCGTCTCGACGAGGGCGGACAGCAACGGATCACTCGGACCGGCGATGCTCATGTTGACGAGCGGAACGCCGGAGTCGAGCGCGGCGGCCAGTGCTTTCGCAAGCGTGAACGTGTTGCACACCGCGTCGTCACTGTCAGGACGCAGCTGCCAGCAGGCTTCGAACACTTCCAGTTGCGCCAGCGGCGCGATCCCGACGATGCCCACGTTGTTGTTCGCGACGGCGGCAATGAGTCCCGCCATCGCGGTGCCATGACGATAGGAGGCGGCCGAAGTGACTCGCGTATCGACGAAGGATCTCGTTCGCACGATCCGCCCGTTGAGATCGGCATGCCGGGTATCCACGCCGGTATCGATCAGGGCGATACGAACACCCGCTCCCTGCGTACGTTCGTGAGCAGTCGCGATGTGGAGGTCGGTGAGGTTGGTCTGGAGGTCGTAAAGGGGGTCGTTATAGCGGGCGGCTGCCGGGGTGGCGTCTGCCTGCCTCGTCTGCGACAGTGTGTGGAACTCCGACAGCGGTTCCGCAAGGGCAACGCTGGAATCCTTCGCCAGCGCCGCCAGGACGGTCGCCAGTGAGCGATCATCCGGGATCTCGTAAATCACGCAATGGATCGACAGCGATCGGATTGGCCAGTTCGCCACCTCGCGCAGGGAGTACCTGGCGGCGACGCGCTTCGCGCGCTGATGCGCGCTTTGCGTGAGCAGGTATCCGTCGCCCGTGTAGCGTCTCCCGGTGCTGCCCGCGGCGCCCGGAGATTGCCGCGGCTCATTGGCGAACGTTACGACGACTCGTGCGTGCCGCAGCTCCCCTGGTGCCGGGTTGGAAACGGCCGGCTCCGACGCCATGGAGTTGACCGTGCCCGCGCCCAACATCAGGCTCAGGAGGGCCGCGTGCACGAGGGCGCGCATCACGGCCCTCGTGAATCTGCCGGCCCCTCGCCGGGCGAGTCTCCCGGGACAGGCTCGACCCAACGCACGCGCGGGTCTGCGCGCAAGCGCGCTGACAACACACGCATCTCCTTGCTCGTGCCCTCGGGAGTTGCATTGCCGGTGTCACCGGCAGCCGGAGCGATGCCAAAGATGCCCATGCTGTCCGGACCTTCGACGACCCGGGCCCCGCTCGAGCGCAAGACCTCTTCCGCCGCACCGATCGTGACCGAGCGATCGAAGGCGATGTGCAGAACCTTGGGGGCGGCAGGGGCCGCCGCGTCGGTGTGAGTCCTGTAGGGAGCCGGCTGCAATGATCGATACGCCGTGGTGAAGATTCCGGCGAGACCGACAACGAGAACGAAACTCGCCGCCCAGGCCAGACCCGGCGGACGCCACAGGGCCACATTCCCGTGACCGCGGGGGCGGGCCGGTCTGGCCGTGGCCTTGCGCTCCCGCGCGCTTCGAGCCGGCGGCGCGGTGCCGTCGATGCGATCCATGAGCTTGCGGAAGGATGGCCCGGGAGCGTACGTCACGCGATCCGGTTCGGTGAGCGCGTCGCAAAGGAGGCGTTGCAGAGCGAGCTCCTCGCGGCACGAGGCGCAAGCTCGGACATGCGGCTCGATCCGCTCTCGCTCTGCCAGGGAAAGACTCCCGTTCGCCAGCCATGGCAGCGCGAGCCAGGCCTCTTCGTGATGTGCGGGATCGCCGGTCGCAATCATGACTTAACCTTCCCCCCTGAGCCATTCCGGCCATCGCCGTCCGTTGGCGCGATACCTCCGAGCGCCGGAAGCAGTTTCTGCAGCTTCGCGCGCGCATGGAACAGCCGTGTTTTCACGGTGTTTACCGGACAGCTCATGATTGTCGAAATTTCCTCGCATGAATAACCGAGCTCGTAGCAAAGCTCCACCGCGAGCCGCTGCTCGACGGGAAGTTGCACGAGAGCGTGCACGAGCCAGTCGCGCAACTCCTCGGTCCGCAATGATTCGTCACTGGTGAGTGGTGGAGGGGCTGCGTCCGGGTTCTCCACGGCCTGGATGCGAGATGAGGATCGGAACGCATTTCTCGCTTTTCGGTACGCGATGCCCAGAATCCAGGTGGACGGTTGCGACTCGCCCCTGAAGTCGCCCGCCTTGCGCCACACTATGTAAAACGTGTCGTTGATGACCTCTTCGGCCACGTCGTAGCGCCTGGTGAGGCGCGTGAGGAAGCGCGCCAGGCGACGGTGATACAGGCCGTAAAGCTCCTCGAATGCCTTGCGATCGCCTTCGGCAATGTGGGCAATCAGCTCCACCTCGCGGGCCACGGATGAGCCGCCGCGATAATTCGGCTCGGGAGGGGTCTGCGAGTCGATGTAATGGGTACCTTTCATTCCGGGTCCTTTTCCGGTGAGTAGCGCGGGAACGCGCCACGGTTCACTCCCCCGGCCTGGTTTCAGGTCCTGGTGTGGACTATCCCCGTCGGCGTACACATCGTCAAAACCGCCAGCTCAGCGTACCCGCAAAGCGATGGCCCGCGATGGGGTAGGAAAGTAGCCGCTGTGCCCTTTCCTGTGCCAGGAAATAACCCGCGTCGATGCGCCAGTTGCCCCACTCATAAGCGAGCCCCACGTTGCCGTAGGCGTAGCCTATCGACGGCCGTGAGTGCGGCTCCGAGTCGTTTCCAGTAAGGAGGTAGTAGCCGATACCGCCCGTCACGAAGAGTCCCTTGGTGATGAGCCACTGCCCGGAGGTGTCCGCGTCGTAAGCCGGATACCGGCCGACCGGGTACTCGCCCCGGTACTTCCCCCAATAGCGCAGCGCGTTCGGCGCCGCCGAGAGCGAGAACGTCCAGCGATCGAGGTAGGAAACGGAAGCGGTGATTTCCTGGTAGTCGCTCGAATAGGCTTGATGGCCGCCGACGTAGGAATGGTTGGAGGCCGTCAGCGTCGTATTCCAGGCACTGCTCAGGTCGAAGCGCTGGCCGATGTACTCCTGCACCTCGAGGTCGGCCCACGGCCTGAACCGGCTGTCGAGGGTTGAGGTCCACACCCCGATGAACGTTCCGCTCAGCGCGCTCGCATGCAGGTCGAGCTGCAGGGCGCCCTTGTCGTTCGTTTCCGAGTATCCGCGGTAAATGTAGTCGCTCGTGACGGCCACGTTGCCGCCAAACGAGACGGCCCAGGTGTGCGGCGCAGCAACCAAACCCAGCGCGAGCCCGGTGCACAGGGATCCAGCTCTTGACGGGGTACCGCGGCGCGACTGGATCACTGGGGCCTCGAAAACAGGTGCGACGATTTGCGCATCCCTTGTGGTAATCGACGGAATTGTAAGGCTATTCGACGTTGGACTGGTGTTCCTGGCGCTGTCTGGATACGCGGGAACGCCGGTGAGCGTAGCCCTCGGGAGGCACTCCGTCATCCTTCCGACCGTAGCGAACGTGTTGCGTTGCGGGATGGTTGAGGCGCGAGCGCAGCAAACACACGAAAGGTTAGGCGCGTACCGGCCTGTTGGCGTTCCCGCGACGTGAAGGCGTGGTTAGCCAGTGCGAGCCAGCGGGGATCAGGTAGACGGGCCGATGAGGTGGTGCAGTCCGATCAGGCTGCGCTACCCACTCAGGTGCCGTGGATTCAGGTCAGGCGGTTAGTGCCCACGTCAGCGGACGCGCCCGCGCCAAGCGGTGTACGCTCGAGGACTCCTGTCAGAGAGGTGCGGCGGGTTCGTCGCGGGTCAGGTACACCTCGATGGTGTCGGACACGATCGGTGGAGCCTGTCGGATGGGGCGGCCACAGTAGGCGCATTGTTAGTCAGACTGGCTCCTCGGCGCGGGTGTCAGGCGGCGCTCGAGCGCCGGCGGTAGTCGCTGGGTGTTGAGTTGTAGCGCTCACGAAAGACCCGTCCGAAGTGGGACGCGTTGTTGAAGCCGTGGAGGAAGGCTATTTCCGTCACAGTGCGACTGCGTTGGGAGGCGTCGGCCATGGCGCGAGCGCACTCTTCGAGACGGCGCCGCAGGATATACGCGCCCACCGTTTCGCCATCGACCTCGAACAGCTGATGCAGCCGGCGGGGCGAGATGTGGACGGCGGCTGCGATGCTGCCTGGTGTGAGCGATGGGTCGTGGAGATGGGACTCGATGTAGCTGCGGATCTGTTCGCGGCGGGCGATAGCGATCGACGACCCTTCGCGTGCTGCGGCGGCGAGGCCAGCGTAAGTGCTCGCCACCAGGTCGAGAATGGCCTCGCTGAAGCGCGGCGACAGGAATGTCTCGTCGCCCGTGCGACGCTGCTGCCAGAAGTTGCACAGGAGAGAAGAGAGGAGGCCGGCGACGCCGCTCCTGCCCGACATCGGGATGGCGACCACACTCTCCGGGTTCGGCATGCGGCGCGCCAGCTCCGGCTGCGGCATGCTCACCACGAGCATGCGGTTCGGTTGCTGGAATGACACCTCGTAAGGGCGGCAGCTGTCGAGCAGATGGAAGTCGCCGTAGCGCAGGACCGCCTCGCGCCCCTGCTGCCGGTTCACGCTCACTCCGTCGAGTTGCAGGCAGAGCATGAACAGGGCTTCACGCGTCCGCGCGACGTGCTGGCGTGAGTGCCGCACGATTGCGGGCTCGGAGCGGGCCTCCGCGAGACGGATCTGCCCGACCTGAGTCCGGGTCAGCCGGCCAACGAACGCCCGCCGATCCAACGGGTCGGTCACGAGCGGTGTAAAGGCGCTGCCCGTCAGGTCGTTCCAGTAATCGAGCCGTAAATGCGGCGGTAGTTCTGCAGTCGAGAATGTTTCCAGCTGAGGCATTTGCCTCACCCCTCGTTTCGCTGGCTGTCGGTTGTAGTCAATCGGAATAGCCGCCGGGGCGCAAGTGTTGGGTGAGGCGTGAAGCCGAACGCCCGCCAGGGATGCGCCCGCGGCGCCGCACTCCGGCCACGGAGGCGGGCGGGTTGCGGCTCCAGGGACGGCACCCTGAGCCGCTTCGGAACTGAGCCCCGAACCTAGCCGCCGGAACCCGAGCCCCGGGCACATGAAGTTAAATACCCGACCAGTCGGCTGAGGCCGCGTCAACGCCGCGCCCGGAAGCCCACGCTCCGCACCGTCGCGAAGTGACGGGTGGCCTGCAGCCGCTCTTTGGATAGATCGACATTTACTGCTCCCCGAGTGGAAACTGGATGGCGCTTCGAACGTCACAATGGAAAGCCCGCCCGGGCTGGAGTGTTACGGCATGGCATCTATCGCAGTTCCGATTGCCTGTGATCTGGCAGCCCGGCTCGAGGGCCCGGCCGGTCACAGCACCATTTTCGACACCGACAAGCTGCGCTGCGGCGCCGGGGCGACGCCATGATCAAACGCAGGCTCGGGAGATCGGAACTGGAACTCGCGCCGCTCGCCTTCGGCGGCAACGTGTTCGGCTGGACGGTTGACGAGCCCACTTCCCACGAGCTGCTCGATGTCTTCGTGGCCGCGGGCTTCAACCTGATCGACACCGCCGATACCTATTCGCGCTGGGTACCGGGGAACAAGGGTGGCGAGTCGGAGACGATCATCGGCAACTGGCTGCGCCAGCGTCCCGGGGCGCGGGCGAACGTGCTCATCGCGACGAAGGTCGGCGCCGAGATGGGTCCGGGAGAATCGGGTCTTTCGAAACCGTACATTCTGAAGGAGGCGGAGCGCTCGCTGCGGCGTCTCAACACCGACTACATCGACCTGTACCAATCGCACCGCGACGATGAAAAGACGCCCATCGAAGAGACGCTCGAGGCCTACGCGCAGCTCGTCCGCCAGGGCAAGGTGCGGGCGATCGGGGCTTCCAACTTCACCGCCCCCCGACTCGAGGCTTCCCTGAAAGTGAGTGCCGCCCGCGGCTATCCGCGCTACGAGAGCCTGCAGCCCGAATACAACCTGTACGAGCGGCAAAAATTCGAAGGTGAGCTGGCCGATCTGTGTCGCAGGGAGCAGCTCGGCGTCCTGCCGTACTTCGCCCTGGCGAGCGGCTTTCTCACCGGCAAATATCGCTCGGAGGCCGATTTCGGCAAGAGCCCGCGCGGACAGGGCATGAAGCAGATGCTGAACGATCGTGGCCGCCGCATTCTCGCCGCTCTCGACAAGATTGCACGCGAGGTCAACGCCACGCCGGCGCAGATCTCACTGGCATGGTTGCTTGCGCATGGGGTAACGGCGCCCATCGCGAGTGCCACCAGCGTGGAGCAGTTGAACCAGCTGATGCGCGGAGCGACCCTCGAGCTGTCCAGGGATGCGGTGAAGACTCTCGACGAGGCGAGCGCCCCGGACTAGCGGCGCCGCAGTGGGTGGGCAACAGGCGACGGACGGCTTCCTGCGTCTCTTCATGGTCCCCGGGATGGCGCATTGCCGCGGGGGTCCCGGTCCGGATACGTTCGATGCAGTTGCGTCGCTCGAGGATTGGGTCGAGCATGGCGTCCCCCCGGAGCGCATCATCGCCACGCGCAAGGGGTCGGACGGCAAGAAAGTCGACCGCAGCCGGCCGCTGTGCCGGTACCCAAGGGTGGCCCGATATAAAGGCTCCGGCAGCACCGATGAGGCCGCAAGCTTCAGCTGCCGGACGCTCTGATTGAGGAGTTTGCATGAACGCACAGATCTCCGCGCAACGGTCCGAGCCGCTTGCCCTCGTCGGCAGCTTCCTGGCGCGGACGCATGCGCTTTTCATCGATGGCAAATTCGTCCCTGCTCAGTCAGGCGAGACGTTCGATGTCATCAACCCCGCCACCGGGGAGGTTTTTGCGAAGGCGAGCGCCGGTGGAGCCGCCGATATCGATCTCGCGGTGAAGGCGGCACGGCGGGCGTTCGACAGCGGGCCGTGGTCGACCCTGAACCCTTCGGGCCGCCGCAATCTCATGTGGAAGCTTGCCGACGCGCTCGAAAAGAACGCGGAGGAGATCGCAACGCTCGAGAGCCTCGACAACGGCATGCCGCTCACCATGGCGCGCTTCATGGTGGCTGGCGGCGCGGAGTGCCTGCGATATAACGCGGGTTGGGCCGGCAAGATCAATGGCGAGACACCCAGCATCTCGGCACCGAACCACCACGTCTACACGCTGCGCGAGCCGGTCGGCGTGGTCGGCGCTATTACACCCTGGAACGTGCCCCTCGCGATGGAAGTCGCCAAAGTCGCCTCGGCGCTCGCGGCCGGCTGCACGGTGGTGCTCAAGCCCGCCGAGCTGACCCCGCTGACGGCGGTTCGACTTGCCGAGCTCATTGCAGAGGTGGGTTTCCCGCCCGGCGTCGTGAATGTCGTCACGGGCTTCGGCGACCCGGCCGGAAAAGCTCTGGCGGCCCATCCCGAGGTCGACAAGATCTCCTTCACCGGCTCGACGGTGGTGGGCAAGTCGATCGTGGCCGCTGCGGCGGGCAACCTCAAGCGGGTCGCCCTCGAGCTCGGCGGCAAGTCGCCGGTCATCATCTTCCCCGATGCCGATCTCGAGCGAGCGACGGCTGGCGCCGCCGAGGGCATCTTCCGGAACGCGGGCCAGGTGTGCGTCGCCGGCTCACGCTTGTACGTCCACAGGAAGGTGTTCGATCAGGTGGTCGGCGGTGTCGTCGAGCGGGCGAAGACGTTGAAGGTGGGTTCGGGGATGCAGCCGGACACGCAGATGGGCCCTTTGATTTCGCAGAAGCAGCTCGACCGCGTATCGGGCTACGTGCAGTCAGGCTCGGAGCAGGGAGCCGAGATCGTGATCGGCGGCAAGCGCGCCGAAGGCAAGGGCTACTTCATGCAGCCCACGGTGCTCGCGGAGACGAATCGCGACATGCGCGTCGTGCGGGAGGAGATCTTCGGACCTGTCGTGTGCGCGATGCCGATCGACGATGAGGATCTGGAGCGCATCGTGCGCATCGCCAACGACACTGACTATGGCCTGTCTTCGAGCATCTGGACGCGCGACATCAGCTTGGCCCACAAGCTGGCACGCCGCATCAAGGCCGGCACCGTGCGGATCAACGGCGGGAATGGGCTCGATTACGCAATGCCGTTCGGCGGCTACAAGCAATCGGGCTGGGGCCGGGAGAACGGTCGCGAAGGCGTCGAGGCCTACACCGAAGTGAAGTCGGTGTCCGTGGCGCTGTGACCTGACGGATACGGGCGTGTGGGGCTAGCGCCCCATGCCCCGGGGTCTGCGGCGCGCTCCATTTCCTTCACTTCCTCCGGCGCGTACTGGTACGGAGAACTTTGTAATGCCTCTCACGGTTATATATTATAACTGTCTCATTTCGCTGGCAAGGCGCACGCAATCATGCAAACCCCTGAATTAGCTGCTCTCGCGGCGAGTCTGCCGGCCTCCGTGCGCATCGAGTCGCCGGCGGAAAATGTGCTTCTCGCCACGCTCGCGCGCGCCGAGAAGCGTAACGCGCTCGACGACACGACCGTGTTGGGTCTCGACACGGTGTTCGAGGAGTTGCCGGAGGCAACTCGCGCGGTGGTCCTGGCGGGAGACGGCGAGCACTTCTCGGCCGGTCTCGATCTGTCGGAGCTCAGCTCGCGCGATATCCCCTCCGGTATCGAGCACTCCCGTTTGTGGCACCGTATCTTCGAGAAAATCCAGTTCGGCTCCGTACCGGTCATCGCCGTGCTCAAGGGAGCGGTTATCGGCGGCGGGCTGGAGCTCGCGTGCGCGACTCACCTGAGGGTTGCGGAGAGGTCGACGTTTTATGCACTTCCCGAAGGGCAGCGCGGCATCTTCGTCGGCGGTGGCGGCTCGGTCCGGTTGACACGGCTGATCGGCGTTTCGCGCATGATGGACATGATGTTGACCGGCAGATCGCACGACGCGGAGGCAGGTCAGGCGATGGGGCTCTCCCACTACCTCGTGGATTCAGGCACGGGTTTGCAGAAGGCCCTCGAGCTCGCCGGTAAAGTCTCCACCAACGCTCCCATGACGAACTTCGCGGTGATGCATGCGTTGCCACGGATCGCTGAGGCTGATCCTGCCACCGGGTATCTGACAGAGGCACTGATGGCATCCATTGCACAGGGCGACGAAGAGGCCAAGCGCCGCATCCGCGACTTCCTCGCGAAGCGTGCCGGAAAGTTCGCGGCACCAAAGTGAATCGAGCCCCAGGGTCTGTGCGGAAGAAAGCGCGCGACGTGGAGTCCGACGCGGGCGGCGGCGCGGCGAGGCTCCCTGAACGCTCGCGAAGACGCCGCGGCCCGGAGGGGCCCGCTGAACGCGTGGGAAATCGCCGCCGTGCGTCGGGGCTCTCGGAACCTGCAGGAAACGGCGATGCTGGCGGCGCCCCCGGCCGCACGGTGCGCTTTGGTCCTCTGGCCGATTACATCGGCTATGCGCTGCGCCGCGCACAAATGTCGTCCGTGTCAGGCTTTCTCGACGCCATGAACGAAGTCGATCTGCGCCCGACGCAGTTCGCGGTCCTGACACTGATCAATGAGAACCCCGGCATCCGTCAGACCGAGGTGTGCGCGGCGCTCGGTCTCCAGAAGGCCAACTTCGTGCCACTCCTCAACGAGTTGCAGCGGCGCGGTTTGGCGGTGCGCAAGGCCGGCGTTCCGGACGGCCGATCCTCCGCGTTGTATCTCAGCCCGCAGGGTGAGGCTCTCCTGCAGCGAGCGCTGGAGCTGCATGCGGCGTGGGAGAAGCGTGTGGTCGCCCGGATCGGTGCTCGCGGGCGCGACCAACTTCTGGCGCTCCTGCGGAAGCTGACCTAGCTGGGGCAATCCCGCCGGAGGCTCGAATCAGCAGCTGAAGTCGCACGTTCGCCCGACGAGCTTCGTGCAGCTACAGATCTATGGGCGAGACGTTCGCGACCACACCAGCTCCATATCGGCGGCCTGGTTCAAGGCGAGACGGATGAGGGCGAGCGGAGCTCGATAGGGATTTGCCATGCGGACGTTCAGTGAAAACGGAATTTGCGCGGCGCAAGTGTTACGAATAGGAACAGTCAGGCCATTTAACCACTCCTCGCGCGTGCTGGGGCCGGTGCTTGCTGGCGGCGGTGATAGAATCGCGCGCCCTCGCAGCAGGATCGGTGAACCGTCATGGCAGCCATACCCTTCGAAGTCCTCAGCCAACACCGTTGCTTCAATGGCACAGTGGGCTTTTACAGGCATGAAGCGGCCAGCACCGCCTGCCCGATGAGGTTCGCGGTCTTCACGCCGCCGCAGGCGCAGTCCGGGCGTGTTCCGGTGGTGTACTACCTCGCGGGTCTGACCTGCACGGAAGAGACCTTCATGATCAAAGCCGGCGCGCAGCGCGTTGCCGCGGAGCTCGGGATCATGCTCGTCACATCCGACACGAGTCCGCGCGGCGTCAAGATTCCCGGTGACAGCGATTCCTGGGACTTTGGCGTTGGCGCGGGGTTCTACGTGGACGCCACGGTCGAGCCCTGGTCCCGTCATTACCGCATGTATACGTACTTGACGCAGGAGCTGCGCTCGCTGATCGAAACGCAGTTTCCCGCCGATCCCGCGCGCACGGGAATCTTCGGACATTCCATGGGAGGCCATGGGGCGTTGGTGATCGCGCTTCGTAATCCGGACCGCTATCGCTCGGTGTCCGCGTTCGCGCCGATCGCGGCGCCGAGCCAATGCCCGTGGGGACAGAAGGCATTCTCCGGGTATCTGGGTCCGGATCGCCGCCAGTGGGCGCAGTACGATGCCGCCGAGCTGGTCTCGCAGGTGAAGGATGCCGCGCGCAGGCCGCCCATCCTCATCGACCAGGGACTTTCGGACCAGTTCCTGCAAACCCAACTGCACCCGGAGCTGTTCGAGCAGGCATGCAGGAAAGTGGGCTATCCGCTGCAACTGCGGCTTCAGGAAGGCTACGATCACAGCTACTACTTCATTTCGACGTTCGTGCAGGACCACCTGGTTCACCACGCCAAACTCCTGCGGGCCTGACCTCACCGACACCGAGGCCTAGCGCGCAGCCCGAACAGCCGCAGGCTGTTCAGCCCGAGATATAAATCCGCGTCCCCGTATTCGAGTCGCGAGAGGGTCGTGTCGGAGAAGTGCTCGACGTGACAGGTTATTCCGGGCGCCTCCTTGGCGAGGCGCCGGAATACCGCCGGCATCACCCGCAGCACCGCATCGGCAGGTTGAGGTCGAACCGGTTAAGTTGCATGAGGTCGTTTTCAGTCCTGGCAGGGGCGCTTTCCGCCTCAATATCAAGCCATTAGCCACGCTATAGTATGGGCTTCGGCGCGCTCCGGGGCGCACCGCGCGGAACTCGGTCCGGGCGCGGCAGTCTCGAAAATTGAACACTCCGCTGCCGAATCGGGCGGCCGTGCGGCGTGCGCGGGTCACCCGCGCGACTGCGACGTATACTCAAGAGTGATAGCTCGGATCAGGATTATCGATTGGTCCCTTCCCGGCCCCCAGCCGTAACGTCTTCTTTTGCATGACCCCTACATTGCCCCCAGCTCACGCCGATACCGTCCGCCGCATCGTTGCGGATCTCAAAGACCGTCCGGGCCCGCTTCTCGAGGTGCTGCATGCGATCCAGGCGGCCCTTGGGTACGTGCCGGAAGGCGCCGTGCCCCTGGTCGCCCAGGGACTCAACCTTTCCCGTGCGGAAGTTCACGGCGTGGTCACTTTCTATCATTACTTTCGGCGTACCCCGCCGGGGAAGCACGTCGTGAGCCTGTGCCGCGCCGAGTCTTGCCAGGCCATCGGGGGCGATGCGCTCGCGGAGCACGCCAAGCGCAGCCTCGGGGTGGACTTTCACGAGACCACCGCCAACGGTGAGTTCTCGCTCGAGCCGATTTACTGCCTGGGTAATTGCGCCTGCTCGCCGGCGGCCATGGTTGATGGACGGCTGTATGGGCGGCTGACTCCGGAGCGCTTCGATGCAATGATCGCTGTGGAACAGAGTCGCAAAAAATGAGGCCCAGGAATGAGGCTCGACCGGGTATGCGGCATGCTCGGTCGTGGACGAACGGCCGTCCTGAGGGCAACGCTGCGAGCGGCCTGGCAATGGGCGCTGGCACCCCAATAAACTGAGTAACGCTAACCGCAATGATTACTGTCTATGTTCCCCGTGACGCGAGCGCTCTCTCGTTGGGCGCCGGCGACGTTGCGGACGCGATTTCCAAAGAGGGGGCCGCGCGAGGTGTCGACCTGCGCCTCGTGCGTAACGGCTCGCGTGGCGCCTTCTGGCTCGAGCCGCTGGTCGAGGTGGTCACGCCCAAGGGCCGGATCGGCTACGGTCCGGTCACTCCGGCCGACGTGCCGGGTCTGTTTGCCGCGGATTTCCTGAGCGGCGGCAAACACCCGCTCGCTCTCGGGCTCGTGGATGAGATCCCCTGGTTCGCAAGCCAACAGCGCCTGACCTTCGCGCGCGTCGGTATCATCGACCCGGCGAGCGTCGCCGACTACGTCTCGAACGAGGGCTACCAGGGGTTGCGTCGTGCTCTGTCCATGACCCCGCAGGCCATCGTGCAGGCGGTGCTGGACTCCGGTCTGCGTGGCCGCGGCGGGGCGGCTTTCCCAACCGGCATCAAGTGGAAGACCGTGCTCGATCAGCCCGCCGGCCAGAAATACATCACCTGCAACGCCGACGAAGGCGACTCGGGCACCTTCTCCGACCGCATGCTGATGGAGGGTGATCCGCTCGCCCTGGTGGAAGGCATGACGATCGCGGGTATCGCCGTCGGAGCAACCCAGGGCTACATTTATCTGCGCGCCGAATACCCGCACGCCTACCGGGCACTGAATCAAGCCATCGCCGCCGCCTATCAGGCGCGCTATCTGGGCAGCGACGTGATGGGTAGCGGCAAGCGCTTCGATCTCGAGGTCCGGCTCGGCGCCGGTGCCTACGTGTGCGGCGAGGAGACCTCGATGCTCGAGAGTCTCGAAGGCAAGCGCGGCGAGATCCGTGTGCGCCCGCCGCTGCCGGCGATCAAGGGCCTCTTCGGCCAGCCGACGATCGTCAACAACGTCATGACGCTCGCTTCGGTGCCGTTCATCCTGCACCAGGGTGCGGAGTCCTATAAGAATTTCGGCATGGGCAAGTCGCGCGGCACACTGCCCCTGCAACTCGCCGGCAACATCAAGCGCGGCGGTCTCGTCGAGCGCGCCTTCGGCGTCACCCTGCGCGAGTTGTTATATGACTACGGCGGCGGCTCCGCCACGGGGCGGCCGATCCGCGCGGTGCAGGTGGGCGGTCCTCTCGGCGCCTACATTCCCGCCTCGCAGTTCGATGTGGCGATCGATTACGAGGCGCTGGCCGCTATCGGTGCGCTCCTCGGACATGGCGGCATCGTCGTTTTCGACGACACCGTCGACATGGCCCGCATGGCGCGCTACGCGATGGAGTTCTGTGCGGTCGAGTCCTGCGGCAAGTGCACGCCGTGCCGGATCGGCTCGACCCGCGGCGTTGAAGTCATCGATCGGATCCTCAATGGCGTGGAAAGCGAGCGCAACGTGCGCCAGCTCGAGGATCTGTGCGAAACGATGTTGCAGGGTTCGCTGTGCGGCCTGGGCGGCATGACGCCCTTCCCGGTCACCAGCGCGCTGAAACACTTCAGGGAAGATTTCCGCGCACGAACGCGGCATTGAGGCAAGACGGGCCACGCGGCCCATGAGTCTCGGAGACGAATATGTTTGCAATCGACTATGAAGATCTCGGTACCCCGGACCCGGCACAAAGCGCCGGACCCGTCACGGTCGAAATCGACGGCACGCCGATAACCGTTCCGGAGGGTACCTCCGTCATGCGCGCCGCCGCGCTCGCCGGCGTGAAGGTGCCCAAGCTGTGCGCAACCGACACGCTGAAGGCGTTCGGCTCCTGCCGTCTGTGCCTGGTCGAGATCGAGGGCCGCAAGGGTTATCCCGCTTCCTGCACGACCACCGTTGCGCCCGGGATGAAAATCCACACGCAGTCCGAGAAGCTCACGAGCCTCCGCAAGGGTGTGTTGGATCTGTACATCTCCGATCACCCGCTGGAGTGCGTGGGTTGTCCCGCTAATGGCCACTGCGAGTTGCAGGACATGGCCGACGTCGTGGGCATCGAGGAGACCTCCTACGGCCTCAAGGGCGAGATCGAAATGCATCGTCCGGCCGCCAAGGACGAGAGCACTCCGTACTTCACCTTCAATCCCGAGCTGTGCATCGTCTGCTCCCGCTGCGTGCGCGCCTGTGACGAAGTGCAGGGGACCTTCGCGCTCACGATTCAGGGCCGCGGCTTCGAGTCGAAGGTGTCCGCGAGCCAGAATGAGCCCTTCCTCGACTCCGAGTGCGTCTCCTGCGGCGCCTGTGTCGAGTCCTGCCCGACCGCCGCTCTGACCGAGAAGTCGATCATCGGACTCGGCCAACCCGAGCGCGCCGTCACCACCACGTGCGCCTACTGCGGCGTCGGTTGCAGCTTCAAGGCCGAGGTGAAAGGCGAGGGGCCCGAAGCGGAAGTGATCCGCATGGTGCCCCATCGTGACGGTCACGCGAACCATGGGCACGCCTGCGTGAAGGGCCGCTTTGCCTTCGGGTATGCGACTCACTCCGACCGTGTCACGAAGCCGATGATCCGCAAGAAGATCACCGACCAGTGGCAGGAGGTGTCCTGGGAAGTGGCCATCGACTACGCCGCAAGCGAGATTCGCCGCATTCAGGCCAAATACGGCCGCGACTCCGTCGGCGGCATCACCTCTTCACGCTGCACGAACGAGGAAACGTTCCTCGTCCAGAAGCTCGTTCGCGCCGCCTTCGGCACGAACAACGTCGACACCTGCGCGCGTGTGTGCCATTCGCCGACCGGCTATGGCCTGAAGAACACGCTGGGCGAGTCGGCGGGCACTCAAGCCTTCACCTCCGTCATGAAGTCGGACGTGATCATGGTCATCGGCGCCAACCCAACCGACGGCCACCCGGTGTTCGCGTCGCAGATGAAGCGCCGCCTGCGCCAGGGTGCGAAGCTCATCATCGTCGATCCGCGCGTCACCGACCTCGTGCACTCGCCCCATGTCCACGCCGACTATCACCTGCAGCTCACGCCGGGCACGAACGTCGCGGTGATGAATGCGTTGGCGCATGTCGTCGTGACCGAGGGTCTGACGAAGGACGACTTCGCGAACGCGCGTTGCGAGCCCGAGTCTTACGCGAAGTGGAAGGCGTTCGTCTCGAAGCCGGAGAACTCGCCCGAAGCGCTGGAAGGCGTCACCGGCGTTCCGGCGGAGCTTGTCCGCGGCGCGGCGCGCCTGTATGCGACGGGCGGCAACGGCGCCATCTACTACGGTCTCGGCGTAACGGAGCACAGCCAGGGCACCACCACGGTCATGGCCATCGCGAATCTCGCGATGGCCACCGGCAACCTGGGCCGCGAAGGCGTGGGCGTGAACCCGCTGCGCGGCCAGAACAATGTGCAGGGCTCATGCGACATGGGCTCGTTCCCGCACGAGTTCAGCGGCTACCGCCACGTCTCGGATTCGAGCGTGCGGCAGCTCTTCGAGGGCGCCTGGGGCGTGCAGCTGCAGTCCGAGCCCGGCCTGCGCATCCCCAACATGTTCGAAGCGGCCCTCGACGGCACGTTCAAGGGCATGTACATCCAGGGCGAGGACCCGGTGCAGTCGGATCCCAACACGCATCACGTGAGCCGCGCCATGGAGTCCATGGAGTGCGTCATCGTGCAGGACCTGTTCCTGAACGAGACCGCACGCTTCGCGCACGTGTTCCTGCCGGGCTCGTCCTTCCTCGAGAAGGACGGCACGTTCACGAATGCGGAGCGTCGCATTTCCCGGATCCGCAAGGTCATGCCGGCGCGCGGCGGCTATGAGGACTGGCAGGCCACGATGCTGCTGTCGAACGCTCTCGGCTATCCGATGGACTACAAGCATCCTGCCGAGATCATGGACGAGATCGCGCGACTCACGCCGACGTTCGCCGGAGTGTCTTACGAGAAGCTCGATCGCCTGGGCAGCATCCAGTGGCCTTGCAACAACGCCGCTCCGGACGGCACGCCGACGATGCACGTTCACCAGTTCGTCCGCGGCAAAGGCAAGTTCTTCTCGACGGAGTATGTGCCGACGAGCGAGCGCTCGACGAGCCGCTTCCCGCTGATCCTGACCACCGGGCGCATCCTCAGCCAGTACAACGTCGGCGCGCAGACGCGCCGTACGCAAAACAGCATCTGGCACGCGGAAGACATCCTGGACATTCACCCGCACGATGCGGAAGTTCGCGGCATCAGCGACGGCGACTGGGTAGGCTTGACGAGCCGCGCCGGTGAGACGGTGCTGCGTGCGCGGGTCACCGAGAAAATTGCGCCAGGGGTCGTGTACACGACCTTCCACTTCCCGGAGACCAACGCCAACGTCGTGACGACCGAGAACTCCGACTGGGCGACCAACTGTCCGGAGTACAAGGTCACGGCGGTGGAGGTGGTGTTCGTGAACCAGAAGGATGCGTGGCAGAAGAGGGCGCAGGAAGAGCGCTCGATCCCGAAGCAGCAGCGCAAGCGCAAGCGGGATACGGCGCCGGCGTAAGGGGTGACCACTCCAGCACGCCGTCTTTCGGATAGGTGAGCGCAATGGTAGCGGCAGTCGTCGACGAGCCGAAGTCGGTCAGCGCCGAAGTCAGTGTCGAGCGCTGGTCGCAAGGCGCCACGACGCACACGACGGACCAGGTCGCCGAAGAGGTCCCGGTCGCGCTCATCTATCACAACGTGCCGCACGTGGTGATGTTGGCGACGCCTGCGAACTTCGAGGACTACGCGGTCGGCTTCACTCTCAGCGAGGGACTGGTCGCGCGCCCCGACGAGATTCGGGACGTAGAGGTCACGCAGGGCGCGGACGCCGTGGACGTGCGCATCACTGTCGCCTGGGAGAGATTCACGGAGCTCTTGCAGCGCAGACGTAATCTCACGGGCAGAACGGGCTGCGGATTGTGCGGGGCAGAGAGCGCCGAAGATGCGATCCGCGATGTGGGGCCGGTGGGTCCGGGAACTGTGGTGTCCATCCAGGACCTGCACGCCGCCATCGAGCAACTCGCAACCTTGCAGCCCATCAACGCGCGTACGGGAAGCGTTCACGCGGCGGCCTGGGTGGTCCCCGGGCAGGGCATTCAGTTGGTTCGCGAGGACGTCGGCCGGCACAACGCGCTCGACAAGGCGATCGGCGCCCTCGTGCGGGGCAAGGCGGACCTTGCCTCGGGTTACATGCTCATCACGAGCCGGGCGAGCTACGAGATGGTGCAGAAGTGCGCGACCGTGGGAATCTCCTTCCTGGCGGCGCTCTCGGCACCGACGGCGTTTGCCGTGAGGTTGGCACAGAAAAGCGGAGTGACCCTGGTGGCGTTCGCGCGTCGCGACCGGCACGTCGTGTACGCTCATCCGGAGCGGTTGAGGTAACAGGCAGACAATGAATATCGATCATCTCATCAAGATGGCCAACGAGATCACCGCGTTCTGGTCGGGCGAGGTAGGCGAGGAGGCAGCCGCCAAAGAGGTGGCTACACACTTGCGCCGCTACTGGGAGCCGCGGATGCGGACGCAGATGATCGCCTACTGCGAGGAGCGCCATGGCGCGGGCCTGAGTGAGGCCGCCAGGAAGGCGGTGGAGCTGCTGGCCGCGCAGGCCAAGGCCCCGGCCAATGGGGGGCCGCCAGTGGATAAAATCGCGCCCGCGAATGACTTCTCCAGGACCCCTGATCCGGCTGACCCCTACGGGGGCGACGCGGGCTGAGGTCCGTCTTTATCCGCCCGGATCGAGTCTTTATCGCCGCGCGAATTGCAATTCGCGCCGTCTATATCTCCCATCCCATCTTCTGATTTCCGCGCCTCGCCCGGAGTGGTTACCGTGCGTCCTCGAGAGCGTTCGGGGGGCGAGTCGACCGGCGCCTCACGAAGGAGGGCATCACGCTCCCGGTGCACGTCGGCATCGCGGGCCCGACACCCCTGCCGAAGCTCATCAAGTTCGCCATAGCCTGCGGCGTGGGCGCCTCGCTGAGCTCGGTCATGCGCAATATGACGGCGATGGCCAAGCTGGCTCGACTCGCGACCACTCCGGATGAGATGCTTACAGGCCTCGTCCGGGGGCGTGCTGCCCACAGCGGCAGCCGCCTCGTCCAGCCGCATTTCTATGCATTTGGCGGAGTGGCCG
>CAZDTG010000045.1:0-29686 GCA_964508005.1 uncultured Steroidobacteraceae bacterium | reverse complement strand
GTGACAACGATGCGGCACTGGCCTGAACCAACAAGCCGCGCCAGAGTGCGGCCAGGACTCGAGACATCCCGTCCAACCTCGCCAGGCCCGGAGGTGCACCAGCTCAGTCCTGCCCTGCGCTTTCTGCTGGTCGTGTATGTGGGAGCGGATTGGCAGCAAGCCCGTGCGGCAGACAGCGGGCGCTGGAGCGACGGGATCGCCGCCCTTCAGGCGTGGTGTGGGGCCGATGAGCGACGGCGACGCGAGACTCCGCAGCGCACCGAAAAGACCGCAGTGTGATCGTACACCCAGGATTCCTGGTGCTCACCCGATGAGGAAGGTGACCCATGCTCGAGCGGTTCAGCAGGGCCGGGGCCCTTGCGGCGGTGGCCCTCCGCCGCGCCGGACGAAACGCTGTGGCGCGGTGGCGCCGGTATCGGCTTGGGCGGGCGCATAGCTCTCATGCTACCTGCGGCGGATGTCTCGCCGAGATCATTGCCCCTCGCACGGGCAGCCTCGACGCGCTGGCCGTCGAGAACCTGATCCAGGCGCTGCTGCTGACGGCACGGGAGCCAGTCGCCCTTGAACTGGCGGGCTGGCCCGACGCGCGACGGCTGCTCGTGCGCGCCACCACCGAGCGCAGCCTTGTCCATCTCTGCGCACAAATTCGCGCACACGCTCCGCAGGCGCAAGTCCGCATACTCGCATCCCCGTCTGCGCTGGATGCCGGCACACATCTCAGCGAGCACCTGGCGCCAGGGGCTTCTCGCGGAGAGTCGCCGCAGATGGAAGATCCGCTCGTGGTCCGTCAAGGTGAGCGCGGTGTGGCCATCGAGCTGCGCCCGCGCGGCGCCGCCCACCTCCCCATCAAGCTGTATCAGCAGGACGAACTCGGCGCCCCAGGTGTGGACCCGCAACTTGGCGTGCTTGCCGCGATGGGCAT
Source organism: uncultured Steroidobacteraceae bacterium (assembly GCA_964508005.1). Taxonomy (GTDB): domain Bacteria; phylum Pseudomonadota; class Gammaproteobacteria; order Steroidobacterales; family Steroidobacteraceae; genus 13-2-20CM-66-19. Next base: position 28,764 of record CAZDTG010000045.1, on the reverse strand, counting down.
GCTGCCACCCGGCGCGCGCGTGGTGGCGCAGCTCGCCCTTGCGACCGCTTCCGAGAGCTGGTCGCGCGACCTCCAGCGCCTGGCCGTCGAGCATCCACTTGCCCAGGAGCAGGCGCGGGCCGCTGCGAGGAGTTCCAGCGCCTCCTCCTCAACCACACCGGTCGCCGGTGCCGGCCTGCCCCTGCTCCCTGTCCTGATCCTCATCGGCGCGGTCGCGCTCGCCCACCTCACCCACCTCTCCCTCCACGTCCAGCGCGGAAACGGGCTCTGGCCGGGGCTCGGCCTGACCATGGGCTCAGATGGATTGCACCGCGGACCTGTGCTGTCGGGTGTGCTGATGCTGGTGTCGTGCGCGCTCCTCCTGCTGCTGCTGGGGCTCGTTCTGTGGGCGCGCACGCGCCTCCTCCGCCGCCCGGTCTACGACATGCGGCTGGTGGGAGAGCGCACTGCGCGCATCGCGGCCCGTGTCCGGCTCACGGTTGTCGCCATCGGCCCGGCGCCCGTCGCTGTAGATGCGCCGCGCGTCACGACGGAGCGGGAACCGCTGGTGAGCGCGACAGGCGCGGCTGCACGCACCGATCGCGGTTGGAGGCGACGGGAGTGGCGTGGGCTCGCTGGTCTGGCACGACGCACATCGCGGACACCCGCCGCACCGGATAGCGACCGGGCGCTACGCGACGTGGTGGACCACATGGTGGCCGCCTACCGCCAGCATGCGCTGGCCAGCGGCAACGGCTTCGTCGCGCACCGTGTCTCTGCGCGCCGCGCGGCTGCCCTCGCGGCGCGCTGGCCGCGGCACGTACGGCGTTCCCCTCATCTGCTCAACGCGCGGGAACTGGCCGCACTCTGGCATCTGCCCGCCGGCGATGCTCAGGTGCCGCTGCTTGAACGTACGCGGGCGCGTACACTGCTCGCCGCGGCGTCACCGCTGGCGCGGGGCTACCGGTTGGGCGAATCCACCGCGGCCGGTCACACGGTGCCTGTCTGCCTGCCGCCCGAGGCGCTCCGCCACAACGCCCTGCTGATTGCGAAGACGGGCAAGGGCAAGAGTTCATTGTTGCTCCATCTGGCCCGCGCGCAGGTGGAGAGTGGGGACATCCACGGGCTCTCCCCAGTCGGAGGCGCAGGCGCGGGCGGAGAGGCGGCGGAGGCCACGCAGGATCCTTCCTTCACCACCGCTGAGCGGGCAGGCTTGGTCGTCGTCGATCCGCACGGCGACCTGATCGCCGCCTTCCTGGGCCTCGTGCCTTCCGCTTCCCGCGAGCGGGTGGTCTTGGTGGACCTCGCTGACACGGCCTACCCGGTCGCGCTCAATCCCCTCGACGTCGTCCTCGGCCGCGATCGCGACCGGGCGGTCGAGAGCCTGCTGCAGATCCTCGCGCAGATCTGGGCGCGCTTCTGGGGACCGCGCATGCAAAATGCGCTCGAGTATGCCCTCAAGACGCTCTATGAGGCCAACGAGGCGCTCGTCGCGGCGGACCCGCAGGAGGGGCCCGACCACCAATACACATTGCTCGACGTGGCGCCGCTGCTGTCGGCGCCAGGCTTCCGCGAGGAGGTGCTCCACACGGTGCACGACCCGTCGCTGCTGGCCTGGTGGAACCTGTACTATAAGCCGCTGGACACGCGGCTCAAAGTCGAGATTATCAACCCAGTCCTCACGAAACTGGCGTCCTTCTCCGGCTCGCGCGTCGCCCGGCGCATTGTCGGGCAGGGCCGCTCCACGCTCGACCTGCCAGAGATCGTGCGCGAGGGGCGGCTGCTGCTGGTCAACACCGCCCTAGGTGTCGTCGGAGCCGAGACGGCTACGCTCGTTGGGGCGACGCTGCTCGGCGCGCTGCAGTTCACGCTGGAAGAACAGGCACGGCTCGCCGCCGGGCAGCGTCGCCGCTTGTTGGTGCTGGTGGATGAGTTCCAGACGATTCGCGGCGTGGACTATGGAGCGATGCTCGCCGAGCTGCGCAAGTTCGGCGGCACCTTCGCCCTCGCGACCCAGGCGCTCGCCCACCTGGACGCGCTCGATCCCACGCTGCGCCCCACGGTGTTGGCCAACGTGGATGCCCTGTATGTCTTTGCCACCAGCGCGGAAGACGCGCGGGCGCTTGTCCACGAGCTGGACGATGCCGTGGAGGTCGCCGACATCATCAATCAGGACGACTTTACCTGCTACGCCAAGCTGGCTCTGGACGGCCGACGCCTGCCGCCCTTCACGCTGGCGTTGGACCCACCGCCGCTGGGCGATTCGGTGCTGGCCGAGCAGATCCGCGGCCGCGCCCGGACACGCTATGGCCGACCCGTGCAGGCGGTTGAAGACGACCTTGCCCGGGCAGCGCAACGTTACCAGCCACCCGCCGCCCGCCAGGCGCCACCCGGCGTCCCAGTCGGCCCAGGCGCCGCTCATCCCGTGAACCAGTCGGCTGACACGAGTGCTGCTAGCCTGCGGCAGCCACCACCGGGCCGTGGTCGCTTCGGCCAACGTCGGCGCGGGCCAAGAGCGACATGGTCGGCGCCAATGGATGAGTTGTGGGCCGGCGTCTTCGCGACCACGGCCTCCGAAGCGTCCGCGGCGGATGTCGATAGCGGACAACTGAGATCAGCAGCGTCGCAGGACCAGCCACGAAGCGCTGTCTCGAGAGCGGCGTCGGGCGAGTCTGGAGTCCGCTTGAACGACGCTCTGGCGACCGACGGCGGCACGACGGTCGGCGCCGAGGCACCTACTGCCTCCAGCGCCGGCCGACGAGAAGACGCTTCCACAGTGACGGACGATCCTTGGGGATCGTCAGAGGCGTTCGATGACGAGGGTGGTGAGCAGGCACGGGACGAATGGAACCAGACGGAGAACGGACAATGACACGGACAAGCGCCGGTTCGCAGATTCGCCCAAGCGCACGTCCTGAGGAGCGTGCGGTGCACCCTGCCGGCACTGGCGCTGGCGTATACCGGACGGCCAGGCCTTCGGGGCTGGAATCCGCATCCTCTTCGTGGTCGCTGCCGGTCAGACTGGTCGGCCGCGACGACGATGTGTCGCAGGCGCTGCTGCTCTGGCTGCTCCGCTACCCATTGCTGCGCGCCGAGGACCTGGCGGCCATCACTGGCTACAGCCGACAACGGATCTATGTCCAGCTCGCACAGCTGGAGGTGGACGGGACGGTTGAGGCGGTTCGCGTCCCTGCGCTCGGGCGCCCGAGTGCGCGCCTCTACCATGTCAGCGCCGTCGGAATGGAGCACCTCGCCGAAATGTATGGAGACCCAGTCTGGCGCGCCGCCCACCTCTGGGGCGCCGACGAGTCGGGTCTGCAGCGTTTGCTGCCGCGTGCTCCTGCGCTCGTGGCGGTGCAGACGGTGGTGTTGTCTCTGATCGGAGGCATCGGCTCAGCCCCGGCTCCCTCTGCGCGTGCAGAGCGCTTGGCGCCACAACAGGTGGACGCAGGGTTGGTGCCGACCGAGTGGGCTTGGGAACGGGACTATCCCTTCGCACTTACTGGCCAGAAGGGACAGCGCGACGCCAACATGCAGCCCCGCAGCCGCAGCGTGAGGCTGGATGCCTACGTGACGCTGCGTGTTCGGCCGTCGGCCGCCATGACCTCCCAATTTGCGGCCGTGTCGGTTCCCGGACGCACGGAATACACGACTTCTTACGGAGCCTTTGTACTGCACGATGACGCCTTGCTCGACCCGGGTCGCCCACGGGCAATGCTCCGAGCGTTGCTCCGCGGCCGACAGGCGCTCGAAGCCGAAGGGGGCACCATGCCACCGCTGCTGCTCCTGGTGCCAGACGTGCACTGCGCACAGCGTTGGCAAGCCCTCAATGCACGCACGGCGATGGAGCGCTGGCTCGCGCGACCACTCGATGGCGGTATCCTGGTCGTCCCACCGCCGTGGCAGAACGGCGATCGTGCCTTGCATCAGGCGCACAGTGCCAAGGAACGCTCAAGCTCCCGTGCCGAAGCGCGGAGCCTCTGGCACGCGAACTGGCTTTCGCTGAGTGACTCCGGGTCCCAGCGCCTGGCGGCGATCCTAATGCCTGCACCTGAACCAAGCCTGCCAGCCCTCTCGATGGTGGCTCCTACGTATGACCTGGATACGCCCAGAGCTGGACGGAGAGCGAAGGTGATCGGCCGCTTCAACGACCGAGCGGATCGCTGGGCTGAGTGGGTACCGTGGCGTGTAGGACTGGGCGGGAGCCCGACGGCGGGAAGAGGCGCGCGCGGCACTGGGCCGGCACCACGCTCCGGGCGCGAGCATCTGGCATTGCTCACGCTTCGCCTCGACGCGCGCCATAGCGCCGTACTGGCCCTCCTGGCGGCGCATCCGCTGCTGAGTGGCGAGGAGCTCGCTGCCGTCTTAGGCATCAGGTCCGCATCGGTCGACGTCTACCTGCGGCACCTGCACCGGCTTGGCCTCGTGGTGCGCGCAACGAATCTAACGCTCGGTGACGCACCACCGGCCCCTCCGGACCCCAGGTGGCCGTGCGGACGCTACGCGCTGACGGCTGTGGGGGCACACCTGCTCAGCGCCCGAAGCAGTCGGACCACCAAAGGAGCGCCATCTGCGGATGGGCGAGGCTTGCCGGGCAGAGACGGGGCCGCCGGCGCGTATAGCAGTGAGGTTGCCGCCTTGATACGCGTGCTGGCGCACACCGCGGGCGTCTACCAATTCGTCGCATCCCTCTATCGCGCTGCCAGCGCGGCTCGGGCTGGAGGACAGGCCCACCGCATGGTGTGGTGGGAAACTGGGCGGGCGTGCACCCGCCAATATCGGGAAGTCGATGGTTGGCACGCACTGCGCCCCGACGCCGCAGGTGAATATCAAGCCGGGATGCAGCGGCTGCGGTTCTGGCTCGAGTGGGACCGCGGCACGATGCGACGACGCGACTTGGAGGCGAAGTTCGCTGCCTATGCCCACTACGTGCGCTCGCGCGAATGGCGCAGCGATGGCAACACGCCGCTGCCCCACCTGCTCGTCGTGACGAACGACTTCGGCCAGGAGACGCGGGTCATGCAGGCGCTTCAGCTCACCGGTGCAGGCGCGACACCGCTCGGCATCACTATCACCCAGGCCGCGTTACTCGACAAGCATGGCCCGCTCGCGCCGATCTGGCGGCCCCTTGTAACGGATTCGAGCGCCCGCCGGATTATGATCGGGGCGCCGTGCGCGCTGTGTTCAGACACTGTGCCATGAAGCTGACCCAACGCACTCCTGCCACGAAAGCAACCCGCGATGAGCGGACGAAGGAGAAGGAGGGCGGGCTATGAGATCTTCATACCGCCATCCACGCGGGGCAGAGGGGAGACAGCGGCCGGCCACCCGCGGTCCGATACCACGCGAGGAGTACGTGCGCCGCGTGCGCGAGGCGCTCGCCGCCGATTACACCACGCTGTGTGAGAGCCCGCTCTGTGAGTTGCCCGGTGTTCTCACCCTGGCGCGTACGACTTACAGCCGGAAGATCTTTCCAACAGCCTCGGCGCTGCGTGCCCTCCTGGATCACGCCTATGCCAACGCCCTTGAGGAGATCAGCGGCATCGATGACCGCCGGATGCGCCAGGTTGCCACGTTTTTGCGGCTCGCGCATGAGGGAAAGTCCGTGACGGCGATCACCCGCGACCTGGGTCGGCGCAGTCGGAGCCATGTCCACACAGACATTCAGCGTGAAGCCTTTGAAATCGTCACCGCGGCCTTTCTGCAGCTCGCGCGGGATACGGCGGAGTCATCCACCGCGGCGAGCTCGCCACGTGTGGTGTCGGCCGACTCCCAGGCCGGCCACTAGGTGCGGCCTGCCGACGTGCCGGGGCCACCGGTATTGACAACGTGACCGTGATGTGCCAAAATCTAGGTAGATATCTGTAAGTACCGAGAAATTAGGACAGGCTAGATGGAGACGAAGCGCAATCAGCACACCGCCGAGGAGCGCGCACGGCAGCTCCTTCAGGATACAGGCGTGCTGCGTCCGCGGGATCTGGCCGTGCATGGCATCCCACCGCGTTACGCCTCGCGCCTCGCGGAGCGCGGTGTGCTCGAGCGCGTGGATCGCGGGCTCTACACCGCGGCAGATGGCGATATTCATGAGTATCAGTCGCTGGCCGAGGTCAGCCGGCGGATGCCTCACACCGTCATCTGCTTGCTCTCGGCGCTGCGCTTCCACGACCTGACGACGCAGGCCCCGTTCGAGGTGTGGGTGCTGGTGGACGACCACGCCTACGTGCCGCGCACGACGCGGCTGCCAGTGCGCGTGTTCTACGCATCGGGTCCCGCGCTTACCGAGGGTGTGGAGGAGCATCGCATCCTGGGCGTGCCGGTCCGTGTTACCTCCCCGGCGAAAACGGTCGCGGACTGCTTCAAATATCGCTCGAAGGTCGGACTGGACGTCGCGTTAGAGGCGCTGCGCGAGACCTGGCGCGAGCGCCGCGCGACGATGGACGAGCTGTGGCATTACGCCCAGGTCTGCCGTGTCGCGCGGGTGATGCGGCCGTACCTTGAATCGCTGGAGACCCTCTCATGACGGATCCCACGCGCGACAAGGTGTCCCGGCCGCCCCGATCTGCTCCAGCACCCAAGGATCTGCCCGCGTCCGTGCGCGGCAGGCTGCGGAACCAGGCGCGTGCGCGCGGCGAGGACATGTTGTATCTGCTGTCGCGCTACGCGCTCGAACGGCTGCTGTATCGCCTCGGACGCTCCCCGTACGCCGACCAGTTCGTGGTCAAGGGCGCGCTCCTCTTCGCCCTCTGGCGCGACCATCCCCATCGCCCGACGCGCGACCTGGACCTGCTCGGCTTCGGGTCCGAGGATGCCGACCGCATCGGACAGGTCTTCGCCGATCTGTGCGCGTTGCCACTGCCCGCCGAGGACCCGGACGGCCTCGCGTTCCAACAGGACACCGTGCAGGTGACGCCCATCCGTGACACCCAGCAGTATGGCGGCCTGCGCGTGGTACTCTGGTGCCTCCTTGGCCAGACGCGCATCCGTCTCCAGGTGGACATCGGCTTCGGCGACGTCATCACCCCTGCCGCGACCTACGCCGACTTCCCCTCGCTGATCGGCCTGCCGTCGCCGCATGTGCGGGTCTATCCGCCAGAGACAGTCGTCGCGGAGAAGTACGAGGCGCTGGTGCGCTTGGGCGCGATCAACAGCCGTATGAAGGACTTCTATGACCTGTGGGCGCTGGCCAGCGAGCGGGCGTTTCTGGCGCTCTCAGCGCGCAGGCGCTCCACGCCACATTCACGCGGCGGGGCACCCCGCTCCCAGCGTCTCCACCCCTCGCGCTCACCGACGCCTTTACCACTGATCCAGCAAAGCTACAGCCCTGGCAAGCGTTTGTTAGCCGCACCAAGCTCGAGCCGGCCGCGCTCACGCTCGCCGCAACGGTGGAGTTGCTTCGTGCATTCCTGATGCCGCCCACCCAATCGCTGCTTTCCTCAGAGCCATTCACCCACCAGTGGGCGCCGGGCGGTCCGTGGCAGCCGCCGACCGAATCCGGCAACTCTGCGACGCTACCGTGAAAGCCGGCGCGTTACTCCCGCTCCGTTGGCCCACTCGCCTCGCCGCCACCCGCCAGCTCGAACTGACAGAGGTGCGACAGGAAGAGGATCGCGTTCATGAGGAACGCAATCGTGTTGACCAGCTCGAACTCGACGAGGGGATAGAACAGCGGGACCGCTTGCCAACGCTCGAAGACCTCTACCGCCGACGGGGCCAGAGGGCCCCTGCCTTTAGGCATGGGGGAGAATGGCCCCTTGCCGCCAGGCAATCTGCGTGCTATCATGCCGCTGTACGGTTCGCGTGTAATTTGCCCCTCTCCGGACGGGCATTCCGTACCACCGGCGGGGGCACCGCCGTCAGGCGTTAACGTGGGCCAGTGGGCCGTGCGTATGGCCTGAGAAGCCCCCAGCTTGAGCCGTGGGGAGCATGTCACTTTGCCTTCCTCGGTGTGGAAGAGTTCGCCGTTGAGAAAGATGTCGAGAAGCTGACGGCGGGTTAGGGTCTCACCGTTCTCGACGTAGGGCAGCGCATCATCGAGTGCCGCGTTGACCGCCTGCCGCACCTCCCGAAACTGCTCTTGCCAATGGGAGGAGACATCCGGATCTCCAAGTATCTGGGCCATCTTGGGGAAGGAGATCGGCTCACCCCTCTGGATAAACTGACGCACACGAGCTGCGCCGACGGTGATCGCGTCAAGGTCCGGTCCACGATGTTCATCGGATGGCCCCTCATCACGATGGAAGCGGAGGTGAAGCGTCACCTTTCCCTGCGCTTCGATCTGTTTGGCGAATTTAGTCTGCCGCAGTGCCTCTGCTCGTTTCGTGTAGAGCAGGAGCGCGCGGCGTGTCTCCGCTTTCAGCACCACGTCTCCTCCGAGCCACGCGAAGTGCCCCAGCTCTAAGCAGAATGGCAAAAGTTGCGTACCAAGCGGCAGGTTATAAGTCCTAACGCTGCGTGTGAGTCTGCAGCCGCTCGCCTAAGTGGCGCATCCGGCAAATTCCCGCAGCAGACGGCAAGCGAGCGATTCCGAGAGCGCGGCGTGGGCGATGACGCCGCCGGCCATACACGACGGGGGTGATTGTGCGCGTTCCAGTAGGTGGTCGCCTAGGTGGTCGCCCGCTGGACGGCCTGGCAGATGTCGGCCCAGTACCTGTAACGGCACGATCTGCGCAATTCGCATCGCTGTATTTTCTTCTTGCGGGGTTCGTTGACCAGGCGCCTCGACCCGTCGCACTACCATCGCGCGGCACCCTCACCCTGCGCACACGGTAGCAATATTCAGGGGGGTACACTGGTCCATCCTATGCGCGAGCGGTGCTCAAGGCGAAGGCATGGACGGATACTGGCGGTGTGGATCGCTGGGCGCATGCTGGGCGGCAGCGCCGCGGTAGACGGGGACATGACGCTGTTGGCGGCAGCGTGATCACGAACGGCTCGCGCTCGCTCAGGCCGTCGAACGGCAGCGTGCCGGAAGCGTTAGCGTGCACAGTGCCTCATGACTGGAACGCGACATCAGCCACCCACGGGCGACGTCAGGGAACGGTGGACGTTTCCCGCTCATCGGTGAGCACCTAGTCGGTGAGCACAGCCTCCCACACATCGCCACTAGCATAGGAGACGATCACGCGCTGTTGCTCGATCAACATCGGACCAAAGGCGTCGAAGTGATAGACCCGAGCGTTGCTTGAGCCCTCGGTCGTGCTGAAGGCCAGCCGCACCCACGCCTCTGGATCCTCATAATGTGCACGAATGAGGCTCGTGGCGGCTCCGACCGCTCGCTCCCGGTCTTCCTGTTCGGTAGCGTCAGTGCGCGTTCGCACAGAGATGTCGAGGTTCATAATGACTCCTTCACAGCGGTATGTAGCTGTATGCGGCTGATGACAGTTGCTGGTGACCGTTGCTGGATGGCGCAGGCTGATGTGCCGCGTACTTGTCAGTCGGCTCGCTGAAACGTTGTCGATCTATCCGACGGGTGTGGAAGCGCCAGGCGCTGCTTCGCGCACCACGCGACGTCTCAAATGGGGGATCAGTGGCGTCGCTACCCCCATGTTTGTGGCACAGGTAACACAAAGCCACACACTCGCATTCGGCGGCCTGGGGCCACGTAGGGAGCCGATCTGCGCGGACTTCACCCAGCGCCCGTGCGCGGCACAGCATGCGTGAGCACAGAGCAGACAGGACTGCTTCGCTGTAGTCTGGCAGTCCACTGCCTGGCAGCGCGGGACCACCCGCTTACCGCGAACTTCCATCTGGGAACTCCTCTCGCATGTCGGCTCGCACCTCGGCGTCCCCTGTCAGTAGCCAAGCAGGTGGATGAGTGAGATACACGCACCGCCGGCCGAAGTATGAGTGTTCGCCAGCCGCTTCTGCGACAACTCAAACGCACACAGATGGCCGTAACTTGGCACTTCTCGATGAGCAAGTGAGGACCCGCGCAAGCCATAATGGATAAAGCAACTTCGGCCAATGGCAGGGCGGACGGACCATTCCGTCCAGGCGTGGTCGTCGAGCACCCCGGGTGAGTTCTGTCGCATGTCCTCCAGCAGGGTTGCGGGCTCCCATTCCGCCACTTCGCTCGAACCACCTGGCACAGTGCCGCGGATAAAGTAGCCCGACCCCGTCGCGATAATCTCTTGCATGCACTCTTGCAGTGTCGTCGTACCAGTTGCCATCGTGTAACCGCTTTCTTGAACATCTGGGTTCGGCCGGCGTAATCAGCGTCAATCTATTCATGCTAGCCATGGGGAATCAGGCGTTGGTGCCTGACGGCCCCCGTCACGGGTCGGGTCAAGTGAATTGTCACCGACGTGATCCGCCAGCACCAGGACGTATTCGTGGTACGCACTCGCGAACGGCTGAAGAGCGTCGGAAAGTCAGCGGGCTCGTCGGCATGCCAGCCATCGCGGGCAGCAGCAGCAAGCGCCGCGGCGATCATGGGCTGGACCAGCGGCGTGGCCGCGCCGACATAGTCGGGAGTCCGCCAATGGCGTACGGCGATGGCGAGCGGGATCACCAGGTCTTGGTTCTCCCACCGCTCGATACCATCACGTACCCTGTATTCATTCATGTTGGTGTGCTTCTTTCCCTCGACGACGGTGGACGACAGTGGCGCCGATATAGCTCGCGTATAGCGCGCGCGGGCACCATGCTCGTCAGCACCGGCGCCTTTCACGAATACCGATGCCAGCATCCATGCGGCCTGCTCCCTCGCACATCTGTTGCTCACCGGCATGCAGGGCTACTTCTCCATAGAACCCTGCATGAGAAGCCGGCATGCGACCGGACGAGTCCAGCCGGACGAGTCAAGAGTGGCAGCCCGTGGGCTGCCAGAGAGGGCATCGTTGGACGGGAAGGTACCCCATTGCCAGCTAGGTTGTCTCCCTCCCTGTGCCGTACCCGCATGCACCCCCGGCCAGTGAGCGTGAGGCGAGATGGCGTGGTGTGAGGTGAAGTGAGGTGAGGTGAGGTAGCGTGACGTCATTGACATCGCCTGTCGCTCTGCTGCTTGGACTGCTGGCGCCGTGACTGGGCGTGGGAAGGAACGCAGCTAGGTGAAGTTACTGGTGACCCACCATGCTGCGTCTCATGCTGCGTCTACGGCAGGACGGCCTCAGCGACGTCCGCGACGGCGGCGACCTTGGGGGCCACGGCCGTGACTTGGTCTGCCGTGACCTGGTCTGCCAAAAAGCGTTCTGGGAGGTGAAACCACTGCTCCCAGTACAGACCCTCTGCGAACGTTTCCAGTCTCACCGCCAGCGTCTCTTGTTGTTCGCGCGTGAGGTAGCCCGCGCGTTCGGCGACCGCCGCCATACTCGCCACCGCGCGCTGCACATGCTCATTCATGTAAGGCCTACCAGCGCCGCGGGCGGTCGCCGTTACGGTCATTGCGGTCACCGCGCATTGGGCGTGCCTGTGCCTCATTCACGCGGATCGCGCGATGGTCGAGCATAGTGCCATCGAGTTGCGTGATGGCGGAGCGGGCGGCACCCTCCTGCGCCATCTGCACAAAGGCGAAGCCCTTGGCGTGGCCAGTGTCGCGGTCCATGATGATGGTCGCTTCTGAGACCTCGCCAAACGTGCTAAAGAGCTGGCTCAATTGGTCGCTGGTCGCAGAGTAGGGCAGGTTCCCTACGTAGATGCGGGTAGCCATGAAGGCTCCTCTTTCCGGGGTGGTGGTGCCAGCGCTACATATGCGCGCCGGCATGAAGACATCAGGTGCGGTCAGGTTGTGTGCACCACCCGGAGAACGTGTGGGGTAGTCAGTGGAGAGGGGGAACAAGCCCTACCAGTGGCCGCGCATACACTGTGCGGACGCAATCAACTGCAAACGCAGTATACCACATCGAGCGGACTGGCGTTTCGTCTTTCAGCTCGTGTTCCCTCCAGAAGCGCGGAAACGCCACTTTGGGTCGTTCGCTTTCTTGCGCTGCGCAGGTGGCAACATGTATGCTGCGCACACCACGGATCGTGAATCCGTGCCCGAACGGAAGTGAGATTCTTCCATGCACTGTGTCCACGTCGCGACCATCACGACCAAGCCCGGACAATTGCGCGACCTCGTGCGCATGGCGGAGATGGATCTCCTGCCTCTCTATCGCGGTTTGCCGGGCTTTACGGCATTCACTGTCGTCCGGATGGGCGACGCAACGACTGTCTTCTTCGGCATCTGGCGGAGCCGCCAGGAAGCGGAACAAGCGGTCAAGTCAAGCGATCAGTGGATGTGGGGCGGCGCTGGCAAGCTGATTGACTCGCTCTACAACCGTGTGGGTGACATGCCATTTCTTGCCATGTCCGGCACTCTCGCTGGGTATTCGTCCCCAGGCGTAGGTGCCGACCTTGGGACTTGATACCGATCACTTACCGATCACTTTAGGCTCGACACATGCGCGACGGCACACGATCGGTTGTCGCTGGGGCAGCGTGGATTGCGAGGACTGGAGCCAGACGTGATCGCGCATGAACGACCGGATTATGCCGACACTGCGGGCACGCTGCCAGCACATGTCATGGCGACCTCACACTCGTCACCTCCTGTCGAGGCGGGTCTGGCGTGTCGCGGTTCGAAAGACGTGGGGGATGCGCCAGACGCGATGGTCGCGGTGGTCGCGGTGAAAATTCAGACCGACGTTGAGGCCAGCCTGGTCCCGCGGATCACCCTCTGGAGGGTGTAGGGCCGTGGGTCGAGACACTATGGGGTTCTGGTCGAAGATCACCAACGACTAGATCCTCAACCTGGCCGGGCTGCTCGCCTACACCTTGCTGCTGGCATTGTTCCCGGTGCTGCTGTTGCTGTTGGCTGGCTTTGGCGCTGTGCTTTAAGCGATCTCACCGGCTGCGGAACTGCAGTTACAGAGCACCATTGCGAGGATGTTACCGGGGACAACCGGGACTATGTTCGTGCAAGCGGCGACCGCACACCTCAAGGCAAGCGTTGGCGTCCTGCTCGCGGTCAGTCTCGTCGCCGCCTTCAGCGCTGGCTCACGACTCTTTGTCACGCTGGAGAACTGCTTCGGTATCATTTTCCGCTTGCGTGGTCGCGACCCGCTGCGGCAGAACCGTATGGCGGTTGGGACGCTGGCCCTGAATCTCGTGGTCGTGCCGCTGGTCTTCCTCCTATCAATCCTGCCCGCGAACCTGATCACCAGGACCGATCCCGCTGGCACGGCATCCTCATACGGCATCCTCATACGGCATCCTCAGCACGCTCGTATCAGACGGAGCTCGCCTCGACCTCTGGTTCGCGGGCGCACTGCTGTTCTTCGGCGTCACCTACGTCTTCGTGCCGTATCGCAGCCGGCACGTGGCGCTCGCGGCGCAAGAACCGGGTGGGCACCGTGACGGCAGCAGTGCTGTTGGTGATGTACGAGGTGCTGTTTCGCGTGTATGAGCGCTACCTGTTACACGCCAGCAAATACGGCAGTGTCGCCGCCTTCGCAAGCGTCATTCTGGTATTTCTCTACAATCGGGCGTTCATCCTGCGTTCATCCTGTTGCTGGGCGCGGAACTCAACTCCTGGCGCGCCGGGCAGCGTGCGATCGCCGCGGACCTGCCCGCAATATTGCACGCTGTGCAGGTTCACCACACGGTGCGCGGTGCGGCGGGACCCACCGCTGGTCTGCCACACGAAGAAATGCAGCGACACAGCCGGGCGCGGCTGGGACGCTGTGCCGAGGCGGTGCTGCGGCGGGCGAGCCTCGGGCACCCGCTCCGCCTGCGACTCCCGCGCTACCGTGGTTCACCCGGCCGCCAGCATGCGCGGCGGTCACCGTAACGTTTCCGGTACGGTCCGGTTGTTCCATTCCACCGCGATGGGCGCGCCCGCGGGATCGAGGTGAAGCAAAACATCCATGGACAGCGCCGAGGGATTCGTGGAGTCTCGTCTAGCCTCACTCCAGGGTAGTTGGAATGTCTGCCCCTGCACGCGATAGCCCACATGCTGGATGTGGGAGAAGCGAGGGATACCGTCCCAGAAGGTCGGGACAAACGTGCTTACTTCTCGCTCGGTTGCACTGATCGCGGTATCGGTGACGTACTCCGGAGCGACAGAGCAGTCTTTCCAGAGGAAATTCCCGTCGCGGTAGGTTACCGTGATGTGGTAGTTGGTCTGGTAGTTGGTCTGGTCGCCGGGTCGGGTTTTTAGGTCCATGAAGACCTCCTCTGCATGCCTGGGCATGCGTGTGTGGCATCTGCCGGAGACTGAATAGGAGCAGGCGCGAACGCGGCTGCCTCAGCAGCCAAAGCATTCCAGCGATACAGCGTGACCGTTCGGGGAAGGGGGACGTGACAGCGGACCTACCGCTCCTGGACGAGGTACGGATGAAATCCTCTCCGACCGCCTAAGCATACCATGCGCCTGACGGGCTGTCGAGGAATGTGCCCACTGTCCCTCCACGCGTATCACACGATACGTCCGCGAAGCCGGCCAGCGTTGAGGTGCGCGCTGGTGCCGGCTGCCCGCTACTGAATGCCTCCATTGGAGGTGGTGTTGTCCAGCGTTTTGTCCATGTTCTCGTTTGCATACTCATGGAGCATGCTATATACTCGGCTCACATTCAGGACGCCAACCTCACTGTCGCGCCGCGGTCAACGGCGCCACACTTGCTCGGTGTTGACGCCTGGTATGGCCGTCATGCTATGTTCGTGGCGCATGCACACGCCTGTAGGGTGGCGATTATTCCACTCACGTGATTGCAGGATTGCCCAGGCAAGTACTTGCCTGGGCCGGAAAAACGTCCGGCGCGATTCGTCCCTTGGCATATCGGCGGCTGGCATCGGAACGCTCCTGGCAGCCGAAGCATACATGACGGCACGTGCTACGACTGGTAGCCGGCGGTCGGATAGTCCCGACAGCATGCGTGACGACGTTTCCGTCCGGTACGGTTTCCTCGGGATCAGGGAAGGTGGTGGCGCGTGGGTGTCACCCATGAGAATTGTGAACTTCACAGCCTCGTCGTAGTAGGCTCGTCGGCTGGAGGCGTTGAGGCGCTCTCGCTGCTCGTCGCGACGCTTCCTGCCGATTTCCCTGCTCCCCTTGTGCTCGCCCAGCACCTCGACCCGCGCCAGCCGAGCCATCTTGGCGAGATCCTAGCCCGACGCAGCACGCTTCCCGTGCGCACCGTCACGGACCAGGAGCACCTGGACCCAGGCGTGGTATACGTCGTGCCGGCGGACCGGCACGTCGAGATCGCCGATCACGTGGTGCACCTACATGACAACAGCGGGAAGCGCCCGATGCCCTCTATTGACCGGCTGCTGAGCAGTGCCGCGTCGGTCTATGGCGAACGGCTGATCGCCGTGATCTTGACCGGTACCGGATCGGATGGCGCTTCGGGTGCGCACGCGGTCAAGGCCGGCGGCGGCATGGTGATCATCGAGAACCCGGCAACGGCGGCATATCGCGGGTATGCCGGAGTCGTTGACGCCCGGGACTGTTGATCTGGTGGCCGACCTGGAGCGGATAGGGCCGCTGCTGTACAACCTGGTGACCGACGTCCAGGTGCCCGCAGAGCCCACAGTAGAGGCGCCGCTCCAAGCCGTGCTCGCGCTGGTCCGTGACCGGAGCGGCATTGACTTCAGCCGCTACAAACGCCCGACGATCCTGCGCCGGCTCCAGCGACGCATGGCGGCCACTGGCGTGCTCAACCTGACCGACTACACGCAGTACCTGGCGCGACACTCAGCGGAGTATGCGCGGCTCATTTCAAGCTTCCTCATTACGGTGACGGAGTTCTTCCGCGATCCCGAGCTCTTCGCCGCGTTGCGCACGATCGTGCTGCCAGAACTGCTTACGCAGGTGCGGGCACGCCAGGGCAACGACGTGCGCATCTGGTCGGCCGGCTGCGCCACCGGTGAGGAAGCGTATTCGCTGGCAATGCTGGTCGCGGAGGCGCTCGGCGAGGACGCCGACCAGCTCATCGTGCAGATCTTCGCCACCGATCTGGACGAGGAGGCGGTGGCGTTTGCGCGGCGGGGTGTCTATCCAGCCGCATCGCTCAAGAACGTGCCGCAGGAGATGCGCTCGCGGTATTTTGCCTCGCTCGGTGGTGCCAGCTTTGAGGTCATTCCGCGCATTCGTAACCTGGTGATCTTCGGACAACATGACCTCGCGCAACGTGCCCCGTTCCCGCATATTGATCTGGTGCTGTGCCGCAACGTGCTGATGTATTTCACGCCCGAGCTGCAACACCGCGCCCTCCGCCTGTTTGCCTTCGCGCTTCGTGACGGCGGCTATCTGGCGTTAGGTAAGGCCGAGACGGCCAAGCCGCTGGAGGCGTATTTCGCTCCCGCCGACGAGCACGTCAAACTCTACCGGCGCTGCGGTGAGCGCGTCTTGCCCGTGATCGAGCGAGCTCCGAAATATGCCTTGCGGCCGCTGGCGGACGGGAACACCTCACTGGGTATACTCTCGCGGTCGCAACCACTCGCGCATAGAGACACGGAAACAGGCGCGCATACAGGCACCCATGCGGTTGCGCACACAGACCGTGTCGCTTCCGCCGCCCCAATCGGGACTCACCGAAACGATGCCGGCGCCGACCTGACCCATTCCCGCTCGGCCAGCGCGCGTCTCGACAATCTGCTGTTCGACGCCGCTGTCGGTGTGGTGGTCGTGGACCGGCACTACGACATTCAGGCCATCAATTCTGGCGCGAGAGAGATGTTGGGCATCTTTGACGAGGCGGTGGGAAAAGATCTGATCCATCTGGCGGCCTACGTTCCGGGCACTGTGCTGCGCGCCACGATTGACGCGGCGTTCGTGTCCCGATCGCGCACGGAACGGGACGGAGGCGACACGATCGCGACAGTCGAAACGATCCATAGTGAGTCGCGGCGCCTTCAGATTGCCTGCTATCCGCGGAGTGAAGGGGGACGTCAGGCTGCGTCTACCGGCACTGCGTCGGGCGTCGCGCAGGTCGTGATTCTCGTGAGTGATGTCACCCGCATGGTCCGCGAGCAGCAGGTGAGAGCCGAGGCGACCACGCGCGAGCGGGCCGACCGACAGCTCGCGCAGACGCACGAAAACGGCGAGCTCGAACAGGCATATCTGGCAAAACTCGAGGAGAACGCGCGGCTAGGGGCGCAGGTGGAGGAGGTCTCGGCCATCAATCGTACCCTCCTGCGCGCGAACCGCGAGCTGGTCGAGGCCAAAATCGATCTGCGGGGAGCGAACGAGGAGTTGCTCGTTGGGCGCGAGGAGGCAGAGGCGAGCGTCGAGGAGATCAAGACGCTCAATGAAGAAATACAGGCGACCAATGAGGAACTGGTCACCGTCAACGAGGAGCTGGAGGCAACCGTCGAGGAACTGCATACCGCCAATGACGACCTTGCTTCCCGTGGCCGCAAGTTGCAACTGTTGGCCGCGACGCTGGAGCGGCAGCGGCAATCGAGTGAGACCGCGCGGGCGCAGCTCCAGGCGATCCTGCTGAGCATGGGAGACGCGCTGTTGGTTGTGGACACGGCCGGCGCACTCGTGCTGACGAACGCGGCCTATGCACAGTTGTTCGGCCGCGCGGACGCCGTGCTGGTCGCGGAGGATGCGAGCGGGCATCCTCTCTCACCTGGGGAGCAGCCCCAGCGCCGGGCAACCGCTAATGTCCCCTTCACTCTCGCGTTCACGCTGACGGCGCCTGACGGCACGCGCCGCTGGTTTGAGGCTTCCGGTCAGCCAGTGGTCAGCGGCGACGGCACAAACGGCGGCGTCATAACGATCCGCGACATTACCGAGCGCAGCCTACGACTGCTCCAGGATGAGTTCCTGGCGCTCGCGAGCCATGAGCTCCGGTCGCCGTTGACCGCGCTCTTGACGGCGCTCCAACTGCTCGGCAGGAGGCGGCCCTCCAGCCCCGATGACCCCGACTTCCAGACTGCCCTCCGATTGGCCCTGCGCCAGGGACAGCGGCTGCGAGTGCTGGTCAACGACCTGCTGGACGTAAGTCGTGTGCAGCAGCAAAGGGTCCGCCTCCAGCTTGTGCCCGTTGATCTGGTCAAGCTGGTCCGTGAAACCACACAGCCGCACAGCTGGAAGCCCAGGGGCAACAACTGGTCATCAACGGCGGAACCGAACCGCTCGTGGTGGACGGCGATGCCACGCGACTGGAGCAAATCGTCCTCAACCTGCTGACCAACGCGATCACGTATGCTCCTGGCACACAGCAGATTGAGATCCGCCTCACGCGCGTTGGGAAGATGGCCGAGCTTCAGGTGCGCGACTTCGGCCCCGGAATCGCCTCGGCGGACCTACCGCACATCTTCGACCGCTACTTTCAGTCCGCGAGCGTGTCCACCCACGCGCAGTCTTCGGCCCATCGTGGACTTGGACTCGGCTTGTTTATCACGAAAGAGCTCGTCACGGCACACGGCGGCACGATCTCGGTGACATCGGCGCTCGGGGAAGGCGCGACATTTATGGTGCAGTTCCCGCTGCATGTGCGGCCACAGAGTCGCCGGCGACGGGCTGAACTCGCTGAACGGGTCGCAACGCGCAGCGGGGCTGCCGGCGCATAGGCTGGCAGATTGCCCGTTGAGAGGAGAGCGAATCGCACGCGTGCGACGAGCGGAGCACTGCGCATACTATTTATGTGCCAGCACCAGGAGCAACAGACGCGCCGATCGCGGCGTTGAGGGCTGCCTCCAACTCGCGCGACCGGCGTTGCTCTGCGGCGAACAAGCGATCGTTCTCGACTCCCAGTGCCAGGGCCGCGGCGCATGCTTCGAGCCATGCCCGCTCGGCGGCGTCCCACACATGCGGGACACTCAGCCCGATAGAAAGCGCGCCCACCAGTGTGTCGCCGCTACGCAGTGGTATGGTCGCCCATGCGCGGATACTGCTGGCCTTCCACACTTCTGGGTCCACTGTGCGTAACCAGCGAGGTCGTGCGCGGTCATGTGCAGAGTAGGACGGACCTGCCATCAGCGCATGCCACCACGGATGGTCCCGCGTGAGGGGCAGCGCGGGACCATGTGTACCACTCCGTTCCCCGCCGACGGTGACGACGCGGCGTATCGCATCCGCATCCGCATCCGCATCCGCGTCCATATCCCGCAGGTACAGGGTCGCCGCAATGACCGGCGTGCGGGTATGTTCCACGAGCGCCCGCACGAGACGCGCGGCGCGTCCCTCCGCTCCCGCCGGGTCGGGCGGTCCTGCCGCCGCGCGCGTCACCGCAGCGAGACAGGCCTCGCGTTCATCTTGCCGCCGCTCTGCGGTCACATCGCGTCCGAAGGACACGGCACCAAGCACTAAACCAGTGGCCGTGAACATCGGTGCGGCATCCCAGGCAATCAGCCGTTGCTGTCCGTCCAGGCCGCGGTGCGCGACCACGATGTTATGAACTGCCTGGCATTCGCGCAGTGCGCGCACTAACGGTAGCTCGGCAAATGGCAGGGAAGCACGACCGGGTGTGTCGAGGTCGAGCCAGAACAATCCACGGTCGTTGGCAGCAGCCTCAGATACGTCCTGAGAGGGTCCCGCTGGCTCGCCTGGAGCGCGCGTTGAGCGCGTTTCGAGCGCAATGGATGATACGGATGATACGGATGAATTGAATAATGTGGGTGAGTCATCCAGACCACGCGGCCTACCTAACATCTGCTCGCAGGTAGGACTGACGTAGGTAATCGCCAGGGTTTCGTCACAGGTGCAGACGAGGGCCGGTAGATCATCCACCGCAGCCTGCCAGAGTGCCCGTTGGCGTTCCGCCTCAGCACTGGCCAGCTCAATCCCAGCGTGGAGGCGCGCCGTCTCGACGGCGAGCGCGGCCTGAACAGCGAACAGTCGGACGCGCTCCAGATCGTCGGTGTCGAACCGGTCGGGGTCAAGCGCTTCTCGCAATGCGAGCACGCCCACCAGTTCATGATGCGCCGCGAGCAGCGGAACGACCAGAGTCGCCGCGCCTCGTAACTGCTGTCGCTCCTCGGAACGGCTGGGCACCGAGGGATCTCGCACGTTGGTAATCAGGCCGCGACGTGTCCAGAATGCCTGGACTTCGGGGATGTGCTGGTCCGTGAGCGATACCGAGCGGGACGCCGGCGACTGCAGCACGGCAGACGCGTGCGCACCGCAGCCTGCCGCCGCGACGAGCGTGCGCGAGACCGGGTTTGACCGGGTCACGCCATACACGTCCGGTTGCCCCGCGCCTGGTTGCCCCGCGCCTGGTTGCCCCGCGCCGGCCGCACCTCCCGCCGCATCTCCCGCCGCACCTCCTGCTTGGCCTGCCGCACCCGCGAGCACAGCATGGGGTTCTACCAACCAGAGGATGGTATCCGAGACGCCGAACGCACTGCATGTCTCTTCGCAGATGACCTCCAGCACCTCAGCCAAAGGGCGCCCCGAAGCGAGCGCATCATTGATGCGCGCGACGGCATCCAGCGTTCGGTGCTCGCTGCGCATTTCGCCTGGGTCCTTTGAGTCGCGCGTGTCGGGGCCAATCTCGTGGTCAATCCCGTGCGGTGCGAGTGCAGTCGTGCCAGCGTGCCCACGGACCTGCCGCACCCGGGCGGGGCCAGGCGCGTAATCTGCCGCGTCGGGCCGCAGGTCACCCGACTGGAGCAGCGCGGCGACCGCGCTCCGGGAGAAGCCGCCGCGTTGGAGCGTGCGGGCGATCAGACGAATCCGCGCGAGGTCGTCCTCGGTATAGCGCCGCATACCACCTGGCGAGCGGCGTGGCGTGAGCAAGCCGACACGCTCCCAGGCGCGCAGGGCATCCGGTGTCATGCCAGTCAGGGCCGCGACGTCGCCGATACGGTACGTGCGCGAGGCGCCGGAACGCTCCCAGAGCGGCTCCCGCTCGTTCGTGGGCATCGAAGGCCTCCTGCTGCCCGGGTCGGCCAGCCTGGCTAGCGGCTCTCCCAGCGGCTTCTCGGTATCCGTTGCTTGCCCCTTGCACGCCGCGGGAGCGCTGAGATGGCCGCGCGATAGTTCAGTATCGCGTAATCCGGTTCGATTGTCCAGGCTTCTGTCGAACTTTTCGTTTGAACTCGGCGAGGCACGGGGCTACACTGGTGGCATGATCACTCCAGGTGAGACCAACTGTCCCTGGCTGGAGACCCGCTATGTTACCGGCGGCGCGGGCGGTATCTCCGTCACTCCGTAATGGGGTGCTTCACCACGTCGGGAAGAAGCTGGGCTATCAACACCTCAGCTAACCAGTGCTCATATGCATCCGGCGACCAGCCCGCGACCAGGACGAGTTCCCGGTACACCTCTGGGCGTGTAAGGCTGAGGTACACAGCGCTTGCCTGCGCGGGATCTATGGCTGGGCGTAACATCGGCGCAGTCTGCTGTATAAACGCCTCCATGAAGCGTCTCCGCCCGTCCTCCGCTTCTTTCAGCTCTGCAGCTGCCTCCGGATCAACTGCTGCGGCGCCCACATATATCAGCAACATAGCCGCGCCCGATTCCCATTGACGCCGAGTCGCATGCGCCGCGAGGGCCATCCTGCGCCGCGCGTCCGTTTCCCGCAGCGCCTGCTGATAGATGTCACGCTGGCCCGATTCGAGATGCCATGCCTCTCGAATCGCTTTGAGGATGGTGCGCTTGTTCTTGTATACGGCATAGACCGTACTCACCGCGACCCCAGCCCTGGCGCCGATTGCCTCGATGGTCGTGATACCATAGCCCTGTTCGAGAAACAGCTCGCGCGCCGTCTCCATAATAAGGCGCTGCGTCGCGAGCGCCTGGCGCTGACGATACGTCAGCGGCTTCTTGACAATGTCCATAAGACAAGTATATCATAGATACGTTAAATGTAGTTGAACTATAGTGAAAAGAGGAGAACTGTGACCACCGTGGAGACGAACAAGGCCGCCGCGCTCGAGTTCATTGAACGCGGCTTTAACCGCGGCGATCTCACCGTCGTCGATGAGCAGATCGCGCCAGACGGAATCGACCATCAAGAAGCTCTGGGTACTGAGTTTGTTATCCATCTGAAGGAGGTCATTCTCGGGCTGCGCACGGCATTTCCCGATTTGAAGTTTGATGTGCATGCGATCCTCGCGGAGGGCGACATCGTAGCCTTCCGGTCCACAATGACCGGTACCCACCGTGGTCCGCTCAAAATGGGTCATGGACCTGAGCTGCCCCCCACTGGGCGCGCGGTCTCTGTGCCGCACATGCATTTCGTGCGCATGGCCCAGGGGAAAGCGACCGATCTCTGGCACCTGTGGGATACCCCGCAGATGCTCCACCAATTGGGCGTCGCGCCCGAGCCGCGCGTGCCGGGCGTCCCTGGATCCGCAGCGTAGCCACTTCCTAGCCTGAGAGTTCCTGAAAGGAGATCCACCGCACACCGGCTGGGCGCCCAGCCGGTGTCCAGCCGGTGTGCGGTGGATCTCCCTTATGCCATGTGGGACACGGCAGTACGCGAATTCACGATTGACCAGAGTTTTGTCCAGCTTTGCGCCTGATGCGCGGCTCACCTTGGGCTATGCTACTGGTACATCGCCAACGGGCCCTTGATGATCCACGTAATGGCGCTGAGCGATGCGACTATGTAGTAGGTCGCCACGTATGACGCCCGCAAGCCGTTCCCAAGCGAAGGACTCATCCCACACGGAGGGGCCGGACGCGGCGGGTCCTTCCGACCTCACATGAGCGCCACTCTTGAACGCGGGGGCGGGGGCCAAGGAGCAGACGGTATGGGCACGGGTGCAACAGTCGCGGTCGCGGTAGGAGCAATCGTGCTCGTGGTGATGCTCTATGGGCTGTCAGGCTTGCGTGTCGTCTATCAGTACGAGCGCGTGGTCATCTTCGTCCTCGGGCGCTTGATCGGCGCGAAGGGTCCCGGCGTCTTCTGGGTACCTCCGCTCATCAGCAGGACCCGCAAGGTTGACTTGCGGGTGGTGACGATCGAGTTGCCGCCGCAAGAGGGAGTGACACGCGACAACGTCACGGTCAAAGTCAGCGCGGTCCTCTACTTCTACATCGTGAGCCCCAACGACGCCGTCAACAACGTCCAGGACTATTACCGCGCGACCGTCCAGATCGCGCAGACGACACTGCGCAGTATCCTCGGCCAGTCCACGCTCGATCAACTGCTGAGTGATCGCGAGGTCATCAACCACAGCGTTCAAACCGTCATTGACGAGCGCACCGAGCGCTGGGGCATCAAGGTCACGGTGGTCGAGGTGAAGGACGTAGAGCTCCCGCAGACCATGCAGCGGGCGATGGCGAAGCAAGCCGAGGCCGAGCGCGAGAAGCGGGCGAAGGTGCTGCTGGCCCAGGGTGAGTTCCTGGCCGCCCAGACCCTCGCGGATGCCGCGAAGGTGATTTCAACCGAGCCGGCGGCCCTACAACTACGCTATCTGCAAACGTTGACCGAGATCGCGGTGGAGAAGAACTCGACGATTATTTTCCCCTTGCCCATCGACCTTGTTGCGCCGCTCACTCAGCTCCTGCGCCGGGCCAGTGGCAGCGCAGTGGAGGTGCCAGAGGTGCCAGAGGTGCCAGAGGTGCCAGAAGTGCCAGAGGTGCCAGAGGTGCCCGCTGCTCCGCCGGTGCCTGTGGAGTTCGCCAACAGAGCCACGCAGTCAGCACATTAGAGTGAGAGACGAGAGCGAGAGAGGGGTGGCTTCGATGCTGCCATTCACGAAGCTGCGCACGAAAACGGTGACCTATCGCGGAGAACAGCGCATGCTCGACGGTATCGAGCGCATGAAGCATGCTGGATGGCGCGTGGCCACGACCTCGGAAGACCATCTGCCGTCGCCGAGTCAGCGCTTCCTGGCGCTGGCACATCTCAGCGCCCAGGTCGTCAACCCGCAGCCACACTTTACCGTCACATTCACCTGGCCCTAGACAGGTAGACAACACGAAAGTGGCTTCTAAGGGGCCCCTATTACCCTCACCTATGCGCACCGCTCGCACTTGGGCCGAATAGCCCGTGGGTATACCGGTACGGGGACACGGCAGACGGTTGTGTATCTAGGAAGGCGCACGTAGGAAGGCGCACGAGATGAACATCGCACTACCAGAAAGCACACAGACTGATGCCGCGGCTCCGGCGACAACGACGGTGGTACCTGCTAGCGAGACGGCTACGCAAATCATCCGCGTGCCGTTCCAGCACTCCGAGTACATCACCGCCGACCCCATCACCAACCACGATGAACTCACGAGGGCACAGTCGCGCGGCTCCGCAGCCGCCCGCATGAGCGGTGATCATTTTGATCGCCTGCTCTATGGCTTCGACGTGGAGAACCACCTGTCGCCCTACGGCGTGGCGCCCACGCCCAACTCGCTTGATACAGGAGCACCTCAGCCGCCGCAGCCACGCGAGCGACAGAAACCTTTCCGCGACCGCCAGCCCAGGTAACCGGGCTGGCCGCAAGGCAATTAGGCAGTACCGATAGTAGGCAGTACCGTGCATGGACACCATCCGTGTGAAATGCGCCAACAGCGCACGTTGGGTGCGTATCGGCACATGCGGGAGCGAGCGAGCAGAAATGATCTGCGTATTTGGCTGTTCAAACGTACCTGCAAGCCGAGCACCGGACCGTGATGGGAAAAGTTGTTCGCGACCTGCGGCAGCACGGGATCATCCTCGCGATCCTGACGGGCCACGATATGCAGCCACTTGCCATCCAGGTGAGGACGTTTGACATTGACCGTCTCCTCACAACGCAGGGCCGCGCCACGGTGATCCCTCTTTCCGTCGCGGCCAAGGACACAACCACGAGAGCGTCGCAGGCGGTCATGATCGGCCATGTCAAGCGCGACGCCATTAGCGGCGCCATCGCCCACACCGCGCTCCCGGTATCGCCCGCTTGCCAACAGTTGCTTGAACTTGCCGGATGCACCACTACGGGGAGTCTCGTCACCTCTTCACGAACCCGCTATCGCAGGAAAACAGTATGCGGGCCGCCCCGGTCTCCCCGGCCGGTCCCAGATCCGCAGCGCGCCCTTTCCGCGGGCCATCAAATAAGGCTCGTAAGGTTTAGTATTCCTTGGTCTCTACCGTCTCGATGATGCGTGCTTGCGGATTCCACATGACCTCGCCCTCCACGCGACGCCATACCTCGCGCATCGCGGCGAGGAGGGCTTCCGCTTCACTTTTCGTGTCGAACTCGAGGTCGATCAAGACGTACTTTGGATCGTCCACGGCGCGCGAGATCGCGTAGCGGCGGACGCCCGACCGCTCCCGGCCAACCGGATCGCTGTCGAACGCCTGCTTCCAGCCCGCGAAGTCGGGGACAGGGTGTTCGATGCGTAGAATGGGCATCTTGGTTCCTCCACGTTCAGGCGAACTCGTTTCACATCGGGGCGGGTCTTGTACCCTCATTGTACCAGTGCACGCGCGTACTCTGCGCGAGCCTGCCCGTGCTGGTGGTTGATGACGATGGCGACACGCGCGCTACCCTTCGCTTGCTGCTCGAAGACGAACACTATACGGTGATCGAGGCGGCTGATGGGGCAGGCGCGCTCGATATGCTGCGCGCCAGTCCAGCGGCCGATCCTGCATTCACCAGCCAAGCGCGCTCAGAGCGTGGCGTCCTCGTACGCAAAGGCTTAAACGTTTGGTGTGAATTGATTTCGGCGAATGCCCTCAATTCCCGGAGACTCGCCGCACAGATGAGCGATGACGCCGTTTCGGCAGCGCCGATTTCAAGCCCTCTCGGGGTATTTCACACCAAACGTTTAAGGCTTCTCCGTGCGGTGGCATGCTTGACCCACCTGCGACGTGAGCCTGCATCGCGACCACAATGCCGCGAGCAATATCCTATGGAGCGGGCAGCACCTTCGGGGAGTTCCGCCGTCGGTTGGGGCGATGAGATGAAACGAGCATGCATGGGACGTTAGCCCTCATGGAGTCTCAGATGCCCCATAGCGAGCTGTACCGGCTCGGGTGCCGCTGATACGGGATCGACAAAGGGACGTCTACGCCCCTGGGCCTGGGCGTACACGTTGACGTAGGCCAACGCCATCTGGGGGACATCAAACCGCGCCTTCACGTACGCCCGGCAGCCCGCGCGCGAGATGCTCGGCAATGCCTGCACCGCCGCCACACATGCGTCCACCGTGTTGCACGCATAACCGGTCACGCCATCACGTAACAGCTCCGGCACTGATCCAACTGGACAGGTGAGGATGGGGGTGCCACAGGCCAGTGACTCGATGAAGACCATCCCGAATGGCTCCGGCCAGTCGATGGGCAAGAGGAGCGCCAACGCGTGGCCCATCAGCTCCCGTTTGCCGACTTCATCGAGCTCGCCCAGGAATTCAATGAGCGGGTGCTCGAGCAGCGGCTGGATAACCGTCTCGAAGTAGTCCGCGTCTGTGGGATCGACCTTGGCCGCAATCTTGAGGGGCACACCCGCGCGTACGGCGATCTCGATGGCACGATCAGGCCGCTTCTCTGGGGCGATCCGACCGACGAATGCGAGATACTCCCCTGGCTCCCCGTAGTACTGAAACGCGTCAACGTCCACGCCATGATGGATCGTGGCCGCCCAGTCGAGGTCTGGCAGCGCGTGCCGTTGACTCTGACTCACCGCGACATACTGGCAGTTCGTAGAATTGCGAAAAGCGGCGGCGGACCGCGGGCCGTCGAGCCGGCCATGCAGCGTGAGCACCGTTGGCGTCCGCGTCATGGCTGCGAAGGGCGGCGTCAGGTGTTCCACATGCGAGTGAATGACATCGAAGTCATTTGCCTGGCGGTACACCTCGGTCAACTCCGCGACGTGGAGTGCCATGCTGTCGACGGCGGGATCGAAATTGACGGCGCGCGGAATCATCGGGACGAGCCGCGCGGCAGTACGAGAATCGCCCGAGGCGAACAGCGTGACCTCATGGCCGAGGCGCACCAGGCCCTCGGTGAGCGCGTACACGACACGCTCTGTGCCGCC
Source organism: uncultured Steroidobacteraceae bacterium (assembly GCA_964508005.1). GTDB lineage: Bacteria > Pseudomonadota > Gammaproteobacteria > Steroidobacterales > Steroidobacteraceae > 13-2-20CM-66-19. Next base: position 1,950 of record CAZDTG010000045.1, on the reverse strand, counting down.
GTACGATTTGGGTGGCACCGCCACCTGCAACGGCGCAATCTGTGCAATGCGCATCGCGTAATTTCCTTCTTTCCGATTCGTCGAGTATGCGCCACGACCCTGCATACTAACGGCGCCTCGTTCCCGACGAGCCTGCGGGTGCGGCACCCGCCGCAGAAGTCTTCGAGGGGGTGGTGCCACAGGGCCACAGGGCATGCTCATGCATGGGGCGAGATTGGACGCTATATTACTGGCCAGCCGCATGCGACGTCAGCGAGCCGCGTGCGAGTCCAACTCGTCGGCGAGGACCGCCTTCCAGACACCGGTGCTGGCAGAGGAGACGATCACCCGGTGCTGCTCGCTCAAGGTCGGACCAAAGGCGTCGAAGTGACAGAGCCGAGCGTTTCCGTGCGCCATCGAATGCGCTGAACGCCAGCCATACCCACGCCTCAGGGTCCGCATAGTGTGTACGGATGAGGCGTGTGGCAGCTCCGCCCGCCTGTTCTCGATCTTCAGCTTCAGTGACATCGGTGCGCGGTCGCACGGACGCACGAACGTGTCGCGTCTCATGGGGTCTCCTTCTCACGGTGCTCGTGCTGCGTGGGGCTGATAGCAGCCATCGGACGGAGCGGGCAAGTAGGGTACGAGGCGATCAGCAAGAGGGTAGAGCAGCCGCCTGTCGATCTGAGCGGCTCGTCGACGATCCGCGTGCATCACTGCATACTGACTGCTGCCAGTTAACTGCAACACTTGGCTGCAGCCGATGCTGCCAAGTGGCGGAGGACAGGCAATCGCGCCCAATCGCGATCGTTGGTCGACGATGTAGCCGCGTGCTGCCGTGCCTCCTGCAGCAGAGACGCGGCAGCACAGCCGCAATCAGCTTGTTCCCTGTCCACTCTCGCCATGAGGAGTAAAGGCAGTATTGGCTGAGGTGGTTCATCGCGGGCCGAATCAGTCGAACCGTGGCCGAGATGATCCGCCAACGCCAGCCGTCGCGGACGGCACAGGCAATCGCCGTGGCGATCTCAGACTGGAGGAGCGGTGTCGCCGCGCGGACAGAGCCGGAAGTCCGCCACTGGCGTACCGACACGGCCAACGTGGCATCGCTACCCCGCGCCGCGCCATCTGAGCCGCTGCCATCTCGCGTGAGTGCTCTACGTGCACACGCACGATCACACAGTGAAACGGCTGTTGACGTGCCAGGCTGCGCCTGCGCTTAGAGTGAGACGGCAGCGACCCATGGGCCATCGCCTATGTTCTGATCCGCCATGTAGCTCTGCGGAAGGTGAAACCACTGCTCCCAGCGCAGACGCTCGGCGAACGCTTCCAGTCGCACTGCCAGCGCCTCTTGCTCATCGCGCGTGAGATGGCCTGCGCGTTCGGTGACCGCAGCGATGCTCGCCATTGCGTGGCGCAAGTGCTCGTTCATGTATGGCCTACCAGCGCCGTGCGCGGTCGCCACGCTCGGGACGCGCCTGCGCCTCGCTGACGCGGATGGCACGATTGTCAACTGTTGTGCCATTGAGCTGGGCGATGGCAGATAGAGCAGCGTCGCCTTGCGCCATCTGCACAAAGGCGAAGCCCTTGGCGTGGCCAGTGTCGCGGTCCATGATGATGGTCGCTTCTGAGACCTCGCCAAACGTGCTAAAGAGCTGGCTCAATTGGTCGCTGGTCGCAGAGTAGGGCAGGTTCCCTACGTAGATGCGGGTAGCCATGAAGGCTCCTCTTTCCGGGGTGGTGGTGCCAGCGCTACATATGCGCGCCGGCATGAAGACATCAGGTGCGGTCAGGTTGTGTGCACCACCCGGAGAACGTGTGGGGTAGTCAGTGGAGAGGGGGAACAAGCCCTACCAGTGGCCGCGCATACACTGTGCGGACGCAATCAACTGCAAACGCAGTATACCACATCGAGCGGGCTGGCGTTTCGTCTGGCGGTTCTTGCTCCCTCTCGAGGCCCAGCAGCGCAACCTC